>NZ_KE332512.1:1318693-1618693 GCF_000412995.1 Treponema vincentii F0403
TTACGGAGCAGGGGGGATTCGAACCCCCGGTACCTCGCAGCACAACGGTTTTCAAGACCGCCGCCTTAAACCACTCGGCCACCGCTCCATAATCGGACTGTATATTAGACCAGAATAACGGCGAATGTCAATACTATCACCGTAGCCGTTTCGATTTTTCTTTTACATGGGAACCTTTAAAAACTTATTTGCATAAATTTTTTATTTTTTTTGCAAAAATACCGTAAATTTCGAGCCATTTTTGAACGCGTGCTTTATATATCAGGTACAAGATCAAAAGAGACCGGCGCCGCTTGAATGCGCCTATCCGCTCTCTTATTTTAGGAGGCTATTATGCACAATTTGAATTCGTTGATTATCGAGGGAAATGTGGTCCGCGATCCCGTTGTAAAGGCTACGCCTAAGGGAACACCGCTCTGCGTGTTTTCCATTGCGTCGAACCGCTTTTTTAAGCAGGAAGACCAAACAACTCAGGAAACTTCGTTTTTTGATGTTGAAACATGGGCACGGCTGGCGGAACTCTGCGGAGAAAATTGCACAAAGGGGCGCGGCGTGCGGGTTGTCGGGCGCTTAAAGCAAGACCGATGGGTTGGCAACGACGGTAAACACTACAGCAAGATTAAAGTGGTAGCCGAACACATCGAATTTAAGCCGGTGTTTAAAAACGGTAGACAACCTGCCGATGCGTTAGACGATATGCGCGAAGAAGCCTTACAAGAACAAGAGGCCGTGCCCGCTTTTTAAGAAAAATGCCGGTGCTTCCGAATACGGAAACGCCGGCACACACTGCTGATGGGCATCTCTAAAAACTCGGTTAGATTTTTAGAAGATGCTTCATCAGCAAAGCTGATGACGAGTTTCAATTTAAGTCTCTATATTATAATGACTTAAATTGAAACATCGCAAATTAAATCGCTATCAGAGTAACGCAACGTACGGCAATTACTTCCGGTCTTTATTTGGTGCGCTGATTTTTGATTTGCTCGATCGCGTAATCCATAGCCTGATTAAAAAATTCTTGGGGCGGTTCTTTAATAAATCCGCTGTCCATAAGCTGCTGCGTCAGCGCCCTGCTTTCGGCAATTTCGGCCTTAGCCTGTTTAAATGCTTCATCCCATGTAATGGTGATGCGGGCAAGTCCTTCTTTTATCGCCTGCATTGCGACATCGGCGGCTTCAACGGCAAAGACATCCTCGTCATCCATTTTTACAACAATATTATCGGGAGTAATTCCTTTTTTCTCCGAATAGTCGGCAATGGAGTGCGCACAACGGATTGCCATACCGTCGGAAATTTTACGTGCACGGACAAGCAGGGCTCCTTTTAAAATTCCGGGGAAACAGATGGAGTTGTTGATTTGGTTCGGAAAGTCTCCGCGTCCGGTACCGGTGATAAAGGCGCCGGCAGCTTTGGCATCGTGCGGCCAAATTTCGGGGATGGGGTTTGCACAGGTAAACACAATGGGTTTATCCCCCATTGAGGCAATCTGCTCCTTGGTTACCGTGTTGGGGCCCGGCTTGGATAGGGCGATCAGTACGTCGGCGCCTTTCAGCGCTTCGTCAAAGCTGTTTATCCGCTTGGGGTTTGTCGCTTGGCACAGCTCCCATTTGCGGTAATAGCGTGCGTCCGCTTTGATGTCATCGCGGCCTGCATGGAGTGCCCCTTGAGAATCGCAGATAATCATCTTTGCAGGATCGCCGCCGTCCTGTAGGATGAGGCGTGCAATGGTGGTGTTGGATGCGCCCGCTCCGAGCAATACGATGCGGCAGTCTCCGATTTTTTTGCCTGCAAGTTTAAGCGCATTCAGCAAACCTGCAAGCGTAATGCAGGCCGTTCCTTGGGCGTCGTCGTGCCAAACGGGGATATCGCATTCTTCCCGCAGCGTGTCCAGAACTTTAAAACAGTCCGGCTGCTGAATATCTTCCAAGTTGACCGCGCCGACGCTCGGTTCCAGCATTCGTACAAAGTCGATAATCTTATCGGGGCAGTGTTTGCCGGCGGGGAAGTTGTATTTTTTTTCTTCGTGGGGTTTAACGTAGGAATCGATGCAGATGGGATAGGCGTCTACACCACCCAAATACTTCATCAGCATACATTTACCTTCCATAACGCCGAGCCCGCCGGAAGGAGAGCAATCCCCATCGCCCAATACGCGGGTGGAATCGCTGACAACCGCTACAAGGTTGCCGCGGTTGGAAAGCATAAACGAGCTGTCATGATTATCGCGGATACCGGTAGAAACGGCCGATACGCCCGGTGTGTACCAAACGTTGAACCAGTTAAATCCATAGATTCCGCATTTCGGGACGGTTTGCAGCTTTCCCCCATAAAATTCGTGTGTTAAAAGCGAAAGCTTT
The DNA here is from genome assembly GCF_000412995.1 of Treponema vincentii F0403. Taxonomy (NCBI): domain Bacteria; kingdom Pseudomonadati; phylum Spirochaetota; class Spirochaetia; order Treponematales; family Treponemataceae; genus Treponema; species Treponema vincentii. The sequence continues at coordinate 1,321,051 of NZ_KE332512.1, forward strand.
TTTAAAAAGAGCGTCTTCGCCGCCGCTTTTTCATTTTCCGTAAAGTCGGAAGGAAAATGTTCCGTAATAGACTGTAAATCTTTATCAATAGTTTTCATTCTATAAGTGTATCACGCTTGTACCCACTCTGCAAGATGAAGGATTCTTAATTAACGCCCCTCTCCGTAAGCCTTTTGAAATATACGACGAAGTAGATGCGCCGTATATTTCAAAAGAGGTCTACTTGCGCCGAAATTATCCCTTATGTTACTATATGCTCCATGTTTCAACATTATAAAAAATATATAGCGGTTACAGTATATGTATTAGCAGCAGTGCTGCTCGCCGCACAGACGGTAAGCGGTAAAAAAGATATTGCTGTTTTTAGGCTTTCTCATTCGGGGGATGTCCCTTCCGAAGTAGCGGCAAGAATAGATCAACGGATTATCGGCACCGTTACTTCGTTTAAACGGTTTAACGTTATCGGTATGCAGTACCGGCTTAACTCAAGCAATGTGGCATCCTTTATCGATCAAATTAAGGGGATGAAAGAACATCAATCGGAAGTTCCCGAGACGGTATTATCGGGCGAAGAAGCTTTTACCCGTGCCGATTGGGAACGTCTCACCGGTGCTTTTCTCGTGTTTGTTCCGCGGATTACCGCCTATGATGAAAACCTTGTATTTGAAGAAATCAAAGTTGAAGATAAAAAAGTTATAAGGAAATACTGGACGGTCAGAATAGAAGGTACACTATCCATCCTCGACGTATCAGGATCTGCAGGAGAACGGGTTATACCGCTGTCCGTTAGAGAAATTTCCAAACGGCGTTCCGATGCTATTGATGCCGCAATCGATTCCTTGGAAAGTTCGGTATACGCCGCTATCAAATTTCAACCGGAATTTGCATTGGCAAGCGGTGTACTGGCGGTAGATAGGGAAAACAATACGGTTACAATCGAGCTTGGAAAAGACATCGGTATAAAGGAAGGCGATGAATATATACTTCAAAAATCCATCGCAGTCGGCGGGAAGCAGTCGGCAAAGGAAACAGGCTTTATAATTATTTCCGAAGTGCATGATACTTTTTCGATTGCAAAGGTCATTTATGCCGACCAACCGATTGTCGAAGGAGATGCGGTTAAAGAGCTTTTAAATTCCAATATCATGCTGAACGGATATGTGGGGATAACGGCTCCCGTTACCGGCGTGATGACAAAGAACTCGGCAGAATATCTGCGCATCCAACCTACATTCGGGATACGGATGGTATATAAACCGAACTTTCATTTCAGTCTATCATTCGGATATGAATATGCAATTCAGCAGCCTCTTGGAGGTTCCGATGTGTTGAGCGCCAAGCCGATGCGTCTTACGCCTTTCGGAACAGGCTATTTTGGATTTGGCGTTTATAATTTCTATGCATCGCGATTTAAGATTACGCCGGAACTGCAGTTCTGTTTTTCGGGCACAGCCGTTTCCGCTCAAACCGATTTATCCAACCCGAAGTTTAAAGACCCTATTACGGCGTCCCAACTCGGCGGGAGGCTCCTTGTATCAGCGGACTATTTTATTTCCCGAAACTGGACGGTAGGCGCCAGCGCAGGAGTGGGGTATATGCATAATTTACTAACCCCGCAAAAGGCAGCCGATAAATTGCAAGAAAGCAGTTTAACTCCGGATCCCGGACTCAAAAATGTGAATACTTATACATGGGACATTTTATCCTCACACATAAACTGTTATTTCTTTATTGGAATAACGGGACGGTTCTAAAAATAGATACGCAAACGGAGGAAATTATGAAAAAAACAATCGCGCTATATGCACTGCTGTTAACGCTGTTGACATCATGTGTTGTTGTACCGGCCGTACCGCAGTACACGGGCATCAATCCTTATTATTCGGCGTCGGGAGAGGGATATTCGTTCTTAGAGGCGCTCAACCAAGCCAAGGTAAACGCCCTGCAGCTTGCAATTATCGACCTTATCGGAGCTACGGAAGAAATGCAGAGCCGCGGTAAACTGCATCCGTTTTTTTATACGGGCTCTAATCCGAACACCTACCTTGAAACCGATTACCTGCGTATTTTACGGCGCGGTGAAACGTATCGCGGATATTATTGCGAGATCTCCGTACCGGTAAAAATGGAGGACATACGCCAAACACTCAATATGATCGGTACGTATCCTGCAAAGGGAGGGAATATTCAATCAAACCCCGAAGTACTCGATGCAAAAACAAAGAGCGCATTGCAGGGGAACAATGTCGGCTTTATCAGCGAATATGTCGATAGTATGTTGTATATGGTTGTGCCGAATCAGAAAGCAAAAGACGGGAGTACGTTTTCCAAATCTGCCGTCAACATGGCAAACAAATACTTACTTGACAACGGATACCGCGCAGTCGATTACGCTGCTGTAGAAGCATTAAAGTCGGACAGCGCTTCGCTGTTTGCGCAAGAACCGGACACGGCAGATCTTTCGGTGGTGCAGTGGATTGCGCAAAAACTCGGTGCAGATGTCTATATTGAAGTTGACGGTTTTGTACAGGGCGGCAGAGAAACCGGCGGTTATTACGGCAAAGCCGAGGTCAACTTAAAAATGTATAATCCTTCAACAGGGGAATTACTGGGAGCCGTACCCTACAGCAGTCCAAAAACTTTCGACCGTGCCGGCACTGAAGCCGCAGCACAAAATGCGATAAAATCGACAGTGTTTAAGGCGATGGGTGTTGCCGTCGATCAAGCTAAAAAAGCATTGATACGGGATTATGCGCAAGGCATTCGGTACGAAATCACTATTAACAATACTGCCGACAGTAAACTGATGAGTGCATTCCGGAATGAATTAAAAAATAAAGTCGAAACGATACGGGTAGTGCATCAATCCGCCGCTCAAACGAAATATGCGGTACAGTATTTCGGCAGAATTGAAGATATGGAGAATATCGTCTATACGGCGGCGGAAAGCGTCTCCGGCCTTGAAAATATGTCGTTGATTATGATTCGGGGCAAAACGCTTATGTTCCGGCTGGAGCGGTAAAAAAGAGCTGAGGCTCAAAGCCCTATTGCCGATTTTGCTCTACGTCAAAACACGGTAAACCGTCTTATTGCACAATAGGTATGAAACGGGTATAATAACTCATAATTCTTAATTATGAATTATTGTAGGAGCGACAATGAGCGAAAATAAATTGAAAGTTCTCGGTTGGATAGGAACGGCGTTATCCGTTTCCATGTATGTATCGTATATCCCGCAGATTATGGATAACTTGAACGGAAATAAAACCGTTTTTCTCCAACCGATGGCCGCAGCAATAAATTGTACGATATGGGGTTTATATGCATTGCTGAAAGATAAACGGGATTACCCGCTTGCAGCGGCAAACGCTCCGGGCGTTATTTTCGGATTGATAGCAGCCATCACCGCTCTATAAGGCTGTCATTATTGAGATGAAGCACCATATTGATTTCGTCTCGGTAGCTGCCGTCTTTTAATTTGTATGCATCGGGAAGCCGCCCCCATTCAATAAAACCGAACCGCTCATACAGCTTTTGTGCCCGTAGGTTATCGGAATAGACGCCAATAGGGGATACTCTTTTTCAGCATATATCATACTTAGTCGCCATTGTGCCCTGCACGCTATGCAAGTTTTTCTTCTCTTTGAAGCATTATAAATGCAGTAATAATAAATACTTCGCATAGCAATATCGATCTTTCCGCATAGTATTGTATTGTAATAAATCCGACGGCAACACCGATACCGAAACTTGCAATGATAAGCAGATACTTAAAAAACGAATGCAGGTATTTTACGTCTTTTACTGCACGATACTTTGCGAGGTTTATCATACTGCTTTTTAAGTTACCGGTAATCATGGTTGTCGCAATCGGATTACCGTCGACTTTATCGAAGTTGGCTACTTGCAGCGCTGCAATAAAAGAGATAACGGCATTAATAACATCATGCCCAAAATACGTGCCGGTTAATCCGATTGCAGCGATGGTCAATACTTCAAATATCAATACTATAACTATCCGAGTAGAGTTTTTAACATAATGCTTGTTCTTAACAAACTCTGAAATAAATATGCCGAGCGCAAACGTAGCAATCGGTAAAATATATTTAAGGGATTTATGCAGTTCCCTATTAGCGGCCGAGATAAACAACAGCACAACATTACCGGTTTGTGCGTTTGCAAATACCCTACCCTTTAACAAATAAGAGTAAGCGTCCAAAAAGCCTCCCACTAATGAGAGGCATACGCCGATTACGATATTGTCATGCAGTTTTTCTTCTTGTATTTGTACTGTATCCACCTGTAAATCCCGTTGGAACATCTTTGCAAAATTGAAAACTTTTTAGAACTACCGGTATGATATGGCTAAACTTATCACCTGTCAACGGTTGCAGAAACAGAGAATCTTTCCGTAAGCATTCCGTAAGCCTTTTGAAATAGCCTGTTGAACAGTGTACGTCCGTGTACACTGTTCAACGACAAGTTTTTCTCACGAAAAACTTGCTTTTGTTCAATTCCACGGGCATCCATGTCCGTTCTGAATTTACAAGGCGCGAGAAAAAATTAACCGCAGGCGTATCTTTGATACGTTGAGGATTAATTTTTTCGAAGCAACGAAGGAGATACCCGCATATTTCAAAAGGAATTTCCTTTTGTCTTGACCAAGATACGCCGATACTATAAAAGTAAGGTCTTAACAGGAGGAGTAGTATAATGGCAGCTAAAATAGGCATAAAACTCGCGGACGGATCGTTCCTTCCCATTATGGACGACGATTTCTCCGCCTCTGAAACGCTTGAATTAACTACGGTACGCGATGATCAGCGGAGCGTACAAATTAATTTATTCAAAAAAGAAGATGATACTTCAGATCCCCTATATATAGGTTCACTCATTGTTGAAGATATTCAGGAGAAGGCAGCGGGGGAACCGACAATAGAATTGAAGTTGGCACTTGACGAAGACAAAAATCTTTCCGCCGAAGCTGTTGATAAAGATTCAGGTTCTCATCAGACACTGCGCGTATCGTTGGAAACGTTTGCAGATCAAGCATTCGACGATGTCGATTTTGATTTAAGTTCGGAAACTGCAGACGCCGATATTGATCTTTCTACAACGCCTACGGACACCGATGATAACTCCGACGCCCATCATGAGTTTTCAGCTTCAACTTTTTATACGGATGAAGACGATGAAGAAGGACATCCGCCGAAACGCGGAATGCCTATTTGGCTTTTAATTCTGCTTATTCTGCTGGGTATCGCCGCGTTAGTGCTCGGTATTTTGTTGCTGACTAAAAAGAATCTTGCCGAAGCAACCGGACCCGGCACTATCCAACCGGACATCGCTACGGTCATCCCGTCGCAAAGAGTACCGGTGCAAGAGCCGGCCTCATCCCAACCGGAACCTTCGTTACCGGCGGATACACCGGTAACCGAACCGCCTGCCCCTCGACCGGCTGCACCTAATCCTCCGGCTCCGGCAGAACCGCCGGCTCCGCAACAGCCTATTCAACAAAAAACTCCGGCGCCCCAAGAGCCTGCAAAACAGGAACAACCCGTTAAGCCGGCAGCACCTGCGGTAAAAGAACCGGCCGCTTCCGCCCCTGCACAAAAGGCAGTCCGCTATAAGATCCGTTGGGGTGATACGCTTTGGGATTTATCGGAAACCTATTACCGCAATCCATGGCTATACACCAAGATTGCAACGCATAACAAACTTAAAAATCCTGATTTAATCATTTCGGGAACCTATATTGAAATTCCTCCGCAGTAAGATGCTCTTTGACAAGCAAGAACGTTCCATGCGTTCTTGCTTGCGCCTTTTTCCGTTCCGTTTTTCTCTTCTTTGTCTATTCCTCTTTGCCGGTTCTACCGCTGCCTGTGCAGCCGATAGAGATGCTGCTTTGTTAAAAGATTTAAAAGCAGGAAACTACGATTTCTTTTTAAAGGCCGACAACGCAGCCTACCGCAGCATCAAAATGATGGGACACAGCAGCGCCTACTATGTCGGTCTTCATCTAAAACATGCAGGATACGAACAAGCCGCCCGTTTTTACTTTGCACTCGGCAAAAGGCTGTATGAATCGCCGCTGAACCGCTTGTGCCGCGAAGAATTATACGAAACGGGCACTCCTGCCGAGCGTTTGCAGTCGGTAGAAGAACGCTTGCAGGAACTTTCCAAAACAACCGGCGCCGCAGGGCAGAGCGAATCCGTACAGTCAGAAAAAGACCGTTTAAACCGCTTGAAAGTCCGGCTCCTTTTGCAAACGGGCGCTTACGGCGAAATTGAACAATCGCCTGAAACGCTCTATCTTACCGGCTCGATGACGGCGGAACTCGCGAAAGCCTTCCCGCAGTTCGGGAAGAACATGCCGCCGTTTTTGTATAAACTTGCCGAAGCCCGCATATTGACTTTTGAAAAACGCTACACGGAAGCGTGGGTATCGGTACAGGATGCATTCGGCATGGAGCATACGGTTGCGGAACTCGCCTATCCCGAACTGCTTTCCGACATCGGCAGGGCTGGCGTTTATGGAGCAGAAAACGCTGCCGATGCAGCCTCTTTTTTTGAAGATTTTGCAATGCAGGTACGGAGCGCCGCCGCCGAAGGGCAGCTTTCCCGTGCGGATGCGCAGCGTTGCCTTTTTTATAGCCTGTTCTATGAGGCCCGATGCAGGGTAAAACTCGGCGGGACAGAACAGCACGAGCGTGCCTTAACGCTTTTTTCGCGGGCGGCGGAGCAAGCAAGCACCGACTCCGGCCTTGATTCCGCTCTGTGGTATTATTTGGATACCATGCGGATGCGGAGCCTACCCCGTTACCTTAAAGCGCTTGCGGATACGGCAGAGCGCTGGAAAAACCCTACATGGTATGCCGATTTGGTACAATCGCTGCGGGCACGGCTGACTGCGGCTAAAGATTGGAAAAACTTGGAAACGCTCTATGATGTGTTGGCAAAAACAGATCTGCCGGAGCAGCGGGCTGCCGTTGCTTATACGCTTGCCTGCGCCGGTTCGCTTCCGCAAGAGCGGACAGCTCGTTTACTGCAAGAAGCCGCCGGTGAATCGCACGATGCGCTGTATTACCGGATCTTGGCAGCGTACCGGCTCGGCGGCGCTCAGCTGTTGGAAGACACCTTCCAGCTCCGCAGCAAAAACGCTCAAACACAGCCGATCGGGCAGGCACAGCCCGGGAATATGCAAAGCAGGCAGAATGGACAGGCGCAAGCCGGCGGCGTTCAAGCTCAGTCCGGTATGCACGCCGACAGCAGTCAAGCGCAATCAGGCGGATTTTCCACCCAAGAGGCGCGGACTTATATCGACGGCTTGCTTCATTTCGGTTTATACGATATGGTCTATCCCCGCATTGCCGCCGTGTATCCGTCAATTCCCGCCGAAGAAGCGGTAGCCGTTGCCCGTACGTTAGCCGGTGAAGGCCGTTACGCCGATTCAATCCGGTTAATAGCTTTCTCCTTAAAAAATCAGGAAGATACGGCAACTACGGAGCAGCTTGAGCTCTTGTATCCCCGGCCGTGGAAGGAAACCGTTTCCAAGTATGCCGCCGAATACCGGCTGCCGGAATATCTGCTCTATGCATTAATAAGAAGCGAAAGCTTTTTTCAGCATCGGGTTATATCGGGAGCGGGAGCCGTCGGCCTTACTCAGTTAATGCCCGCTACGGCTTCGGACATTGCACGAAAATTAAAAGTTACGGATTACAGCCTGACGGATCCCGAAATAAATATCAGATTCGGCGCATATTATCTTGCGGAAATGATCCGCCGATCCGATAACCGTATTATGCCTGCCTGCTTTGCATACAATGCGGGTATATCGCGAGTCCGCGGGTGGCAAAAAAAAGCGCACGGCCTTTCAGACGACCTCTTTTTGGAGAGTTTGGAATATGCCGAAACGCGGGATTACGGACGCAAAATACTGTCCGCCGCAGCGGTATACGGGGTACTTTATTATTCCGAAAAGCCGGAAGATATTGTACTGCTGTTTTTCCCGAATGCGCTGCGCAGCACTGAATAGCGGCCGCATCGGATAATTAAATTGATATTAAATTGATATAAAGAAGTTTTCAAAATCTTCTGCAAAGGAACTGATATGACGGTTATACAAGCAATTTTTCTCGGCGCCGTTCAAGGTATTGCCGAATTTCTTCCGATTTCGAGCTCCGGCCATCTCGCCGTAGCCGAATACTTTTTGGGGCATACCGATGTTCCCATTATCTTCGATATCTTGCTGCATATCGCGACGCTCGGTGCGGTCTGCATTGTGTTTTACAAACAGATATGGCGGCTTTTGACCGTACTCGGCCGGTTTATCATCAGAAAAAATACGCCGGAGGACAGCGCGGACCTAAAACTGATTGCTGCACTGCTTATTTCTACTGCCGTTACCGGTGTTCTCGGCATCGTATTGAAAGATGTTGTGCAGGCAAAAAATATGCTGTTTATCGCGGTCTGTTTTATCATCACCGGTATTGTGCTTTTGATTTCGTCTAAAATTCAGCCGAAATCCAATACAGCCGTACCGTCCGTATTGCAAGCGGTCATTATCGGAGCGGCGCAGGGCGTCGGAGTGCTTCCGGGGATTTCCCGTTCCGGCTCCACAATCGCAGCGGCGCTGTTAACCGGCGTAAGCCGTGAAAAGGCCGGCGAGTATTCTTTTCTTCTTTCCATTCCGGCCATTCTCGCAGCGTTTATCTTTGAGCTGAAATCGGCCGATACCATAAGCGGTTCTATCGGCGCCGCAGCGCTGATTGCTGGGATGCTGACCGCCTTTATCGTAGGTTTTTTCGCATTGACCTTTCTGCTTAAATTAATACGGAAGGGCAAGCTCGGCCTATTTGCGTATTATCTTATTCCGGCGGGAATCATATTGTTCGGCGCAGTCAGTATTTTTCATCTATAAAAAGCTGGGCAAAACGCATCAGGCACTTTTGAAAATATGCATACCGTCTACGGCGTTGCTGCACAAAAATAAATGCTCAACGTACAGCAAGTACGCCTTGCGCTTTATTTTTGCTTGCGCCTTGTATCCGGTACCACTATTTTCAAAAGGCTCACGGAAAGCTGATGTTTAAAAGTCACAAACTTTTATTCTGCGATTTGTAGCTATCCTGCCTGATGCGTTTGCCCGCTTATCGGAAAAAAATGTGCGAAATTTTATTCCTTAAAATTTCACACAGAGTGGAGGGGGGAAGTAACATCGATGGGAAACCGAGAAAATCGATTTAGAATATTAGCAGTTGTTTTAAGCGTGCTGTTTTTTTGCGCCGGTATTGTATTGACGCTCGGCATTTTTCTGCCGATTACCGGATTGGTTCCGGCGAGCTATAAGCTGTTTGCCGTAGGGCAGCGGATCTTTTCGGTATACGGCTTCTCTTCTTTTTTAATTCCGCTTCTCTTTTTATACGGAGCGGTATTGCTGCTGATTCCCGGCTGGTCGCGCGAATCGAAAGCAGTGCTGCTCGGGGTTCCGCTCTATTTTGTTACCGCAATCATCGGCGAACGGCTCATCTATATTTTTGTTCCGTCCGTTTCCATCCCCCTCATCAGGCAATTTGTAACCGTTTCGATATTGATCTGCGCATTGCTGCTCATCTGTTTTGAAATTTTTTTGATGCTGACACTGAGTGAAAAACTCTCCGGCAAACGTTTCTTTGTGCGCACTCCCTCTGTAAAAGATAACGCTGCCGAAACCGATACAGCTTCCGAACATGATACGGAAGAAGGCGGCGATACGGATGAAGAGCCTGCACTTCAAACGCCGCCGGTGGAAGCGGCGATGCCGACGACAGCAGCCGCAACAGAAGAAGAGGAAACGCCGACAGAAGCATCACTATCGACGCCGGAAGCTGCGGCAGCAAAAGCGGTGGAAGCGCCGGATTCGCCCGAAACGGAACAAGCCGCAGCCGAGTCTGCAGACGCTTCGGTTCCACAGCAGGGAACGGCAAACAGCGGGTTAACTCATCCGGTAGAAACGGCAGATACCGCAGCTGCTGCGCAATCGGAAATGATTCAAACCGAACAAACACCGCCGATTCAACCGGATGCTCCTGAAATGAACGCCGCCGCTAAAGTATCGGCGACAGGAGATGACCTTCCTTTATTGGAAAATATCGAGGAGGAAGAGCAGCCTCTCCCGCTGTCAACCCCGTTATCGGCGGTTATGGATATACGGGGAGAAGAGGCTGAACGCCCTGTCTTTGACCCCGCCGATCCCAACAACCTGTTTGCCAGCTTGGAAGAAATTACCGCGCCTGTCGAACGCATCAAGCGCACGGACTCTTCCGAACCGGAGCCGGAAATACCGACGCCGGATGCGCAGATATCCGCTGCGGCGGAAAAGACTTTTACATCGCCGGATGCGCAGATAGCGGAAACGACGGAAACCATTGGGCAATTTCACAGCGGAATACCAATACAGGAAGAAGCGCCGATTCAGGAATCCCCTGCCCCGACTTTGCCGGAAGGTGCAGCGGATTCCATACCGGAAATACCGGAGAGTGCCGCCCCCGCCGCTTCTCAAACGGATAGTATCCCGCAAGCAGTTTCCCATACGGAAACTGAGGAACCGGAAATGCCGCTTGTCTTTGTAAACGGCGTGCCGCTGCCGAACGGCCGCTCGGAAATACTCGACACTATGGTCGTTATCGATTCGGAAAAACCGGAAGCTGCGGCCGAAGAAACATCCGCTCATTCGGCGTCCGACCCATCCGTGCGGGACAATGCAGACACAGGTATTGCTATCGAAACGCAGGAAACCGATAGCACCATCGATATGGCGGATGCACAGATTGGAGAGGATATCGCCGTGAGCGGCTTCGATGTCCAAGATGAAGAAGATATCGAAGACAGTGAAGCGGAAACAGATATCGGCGCTGAAGCGGCGGTAGTATCGGATGAAAATACTATAGAAGCGGATCTTGCCATTGAGGATTTCGATGCACGGAGCGGAGAAAAAGCCGAAAGCGGTGAAGCGGCAATGGAAGCGGATGAGGAATTAGAACCGGGTGCCGATGGCGGCAAAACGGAAGCAGATACCGATAGCAGCGAATCGGAAGCGGATAGGGAATTAGACTCGAATGCCGATGAAGTATTTTTGGAAACCATCGACCAAACCGTACCGGTTATCCCGGCAAAACCGGTTCCGCCTCCGCAACCGCGTAAGAAATACGCCATTCCGTTTGACCTTTTAACGAATTATCCTGACGGTGAATACTGGGTTGTCGACGATGCGACAAGGCGATCCGCGCTGATGTTGAAATCTACCTTTAATGAATTTAAAATCGACGTATCCATTACCGGTATCCGCAAAGGACCCGTTGTAACGATGTTTGAAATGCTGCCGTCGCCGGGTATTAAACTTTCAAAGATTACCAATCTGCAGGATAATATCGCGTTGCGGCTTGCAGCCTCCAGCGTCCGTATCGTAGCGCCCATACCGGGCAAGCATGCAGTCGGTATCGAAGTTCCCAATAAAAAGCGTTCGATTGTCAGCTTTCGGGAGCTGATAGAAACGGACTTACCGGAAGCGGCTAAAATGGCTATTCCCGTTGCGCTTGGAAAAGACGTAACGGGGAACCCGCAAGTTTTTGATCTCGCACAAACACCTCACCTGCTCATTGCCGGTGCAACCGGTTCGGGTAAATCGGTTTGTGTTAATTCGATTATACTGTCGATTCTCTATAACCGCCGACCCGACGAGGTAAAGCTGATTTTAGTCGACCCGAAAATCGTTGAGCTAAAATTGTACAATGACATCGCTCACCTTTTAACACCCGTCATTACCGAACCTAAGCGGGCGTTCCAAGCGCTGCAATACGCACTGTGCGAAATGGAGCGGCGGTATGCTTTGCTCGACAATATGGGTGTACGCGATATCAAGACCTTTAATGCTAAAATAAAATCGGAGCGGATTGCGACGGAAGCGCTGCCTTATATCGTCATCATCATCGATGAATTTGCAGATCTTATGGCCACGTCGGGCAAAGAACTGGAAGCGACGGTCGCACGGTTGTGCGCAATGAGCCGCGCCGTAGGTATTCATCTGGTACTTGCAACGCAGCGGCCGTCCATCGATGTTATCACCGGTTTGATTAAGGCCAACATCCCAAGCCGAATTGCATTTATGGTTGCTTCAAAAACCGATAGCAGAATCATATTGGACGAGATGGGTGCGGAAAAACTGCTCGGCAAGGGGGATATGCTGTATGTAAGCGCGGCTCGTCCCTTCCCTACCCGTATTCAGGGAGCCTTTGTCTCCGAACAGGAAGTAGAGCGTGTCGTTGCCTGCGTAAAAGAATACTGTGAGCCCGAATACATCGATGAAGAAATTTTTGTCGATGATGATGACGAGCCGTATGACAATGCCGTATTCTCCGATGATAACGATCCGCTTTATGAGCAAGCGTTGGAAATTGTTACCTTTGCAGGAAAAGCCTCCGCTTCTTATGTGCAGCGCAAACTGAAAATAGGCTACAACCGCGCAGCCCGCCTTATCGAAGAGATGGAAGCCCGCGGCATCGTCGGCCCCGCAAACGGTTCAAAAGCCCGCGAAGTTATCAGACACGTGTAGCGCTAAAACTCAAACTGAATCCTTAGATTTTCCCCTTAACAAAAACGAAGTAGAAGGATTATAATTAAACTAGAGTTTTCATAAATAGGAGGAATTATGAACACAATGGTATTGGTTATCGTCATCGTATATCTTTTACTGATGCTTTTTATCGGTTGGGCATCTTCCAAAAAGATTAAAACAAATGAAGACTTTATGGTCGCAGGAAGACGGCTCGGCCCGATTTTAATGGCGGGAACATTGACCGCTACGGAAATCGGAGGAGGCAGCTCGCTCGGTGTCGCAGAAAAGTCCTTCACCAACTGGGGGTTAAGTGCATTTTGGTATGTTGCAACCATGGGTATTGCATATATTGTCCTTGCAGTATTTGCCCCCCGTCTCCGTCGAACAATGGTTAAAACCGTACCGGAATATTTTAGACGCCGGTATAGCGGTTCGGCCGGACTCATTACCGCCATTATTATGATTTTACCGCTGATCGGTTTGACAGCCTCTCAGTTTATCGCTTCGGCAACAATCGTATCTTTTATGCTGAATGTAAACTATTCCGTAGCAGTCATTATTGTTGCAATTGTCGTTACCGCGTATTCGATTATGGGCGGTCTATGGAGTGTTACCATTACCGATTTTGTACAGGTATTCCTGATTATCATCGGTATGGCGCTTGCACTACCGTTCTCTCTCAATCTTGCAGGCGGTATGCAGGCAGTCGTAGCAAATGTTCCTCCCGACACATTCAATCCTTTTAAAGGAATCGGTATAGGAGCAATTATTTCAATGGTTGTAATGTACATTGCATCCTTTTCAGTCGGACAAGAAGCGGTATCGCGCTACTACGCTGCCCGAGATGAAAAAGCTGCCGTACAAGGGTCAATTATTTCTGCTGTGTTGAACTTTATCTATGCTTTCATTCCAACGCTTCTCGGTATTATTACGTTGGCTCTTATCAATATGAAAAAGATAGACGGCGATGTCATACTGAGCCAAGGCCCTAGATACGCACTGCCTCACTTGGCGATGGCAACAATGCCCGCGCTGATTGTCGGACTTCTCTTTTCCGGTATTATTTCTGCAACAATGTCGAGCGCAGACTCTGACTTGCTGGGTGCAGGATCAATATTCGGCAACGATATTTATAAAATTTATATCAAGCCGAATGCAACAAGCAAAGAAGTTATGAGGGTTACCCAAATCACCATGCTCATAGTCGGTGTATTCGGTATGTTCATTGCGCTGTTCAACACCGGCAGTATCATTAAACTGTTGATGTTCTCGTTTACGTTGCGGGCAGCAGGGGCATTTTTCCCGTATATCATGGGGCTCTATTGGAAACAAGCTTCAAACATCGGCGCCATTGCCTCACTCATTGCAGGAAGTATTGCCGTTATCATCCTTGAACAAACAAAGATTTCGCTTTTCGGCCTTGATCCTATCATTCCCGGATTGGCACTCAGCTTTATCTGCTTTATTATCTGCAGCAAGATATTCAAACCTAAGACTGAAAGTCTTGATTTAGCGGAAGAAAAAGACTAAGTTGAGTCTTTCTTACTTGCGCCCTACCAGTATCATGGTACGGGCGCGCTCATTATAGGGGGAGCGGTCAAAATCGCCGTATATTTCGACGGAATGAAAGCCCGATAACAGCATCAGCTGCCGTAATTCGGTTGCGGCATAGAGGCGCTGCACGAAGGTATGGTCGGCTTTAAGGCCGTCTTTTGAGTAAAGCTGCCAATGCGAGCGCAAACCCTCCCACGCGCCTTCTACCGTAAAATCGGTAAGGACGGTATAGCCTGCCCGCTCGAACCATTCCCCGGCGGTAAAATCGCGTACGGCGACTTCCCGTCCCAGCATTTCGAGGATAAAACAGCCGTCTTTTTTTAGCGACTGTGCAATATTACGGATAATAAGCGCATCTTCTTCTATTGTCTTGCAGTAGCCGAAGCTTGTATACATATTGACCGCAATATCGAAGGATGCCGGGCGTATAAATTCCCGTAAATCCGCTTGTACCCACTCGATTGTTACATTTTCCGCCGAGGCTGCTTCCGCCGCCGCATCTAAGAACGGTTTGATAAGATCGACGCCGGTAACCTGCGCCCCAAGAATAGCAAGTTCAACGGCGATACGGCCTAAACCGCATCCCGCATCAAAAATTTTTAATTCCTGCGGCGGACGGTCGGCTCCGGCCAGTTTGAAAATTCCTTCGGCAACCGCAGGGGCTTCCTTCCAACGGGAGGTGTCAAACATAATAGGCGCATATTGCACCCAAAAAGCTTCATTTTCAAACCAATCGTTCATATCACGCCCCTCGTTTCTCCGTTTTTAGGTTCAGTCTGCCGCTTACGTTACTACTTACACTACCGCGGATTGATAGCCGTACTGTTTTGCCCCGCCTCCATGCCGGTATTTGTGTCGGGATTCATCTCGATTCGTAAGAACGTATCTAAACCGGCATTCCGATTAACGCTGCCGTCGGCAATCAACTTTTGCCTCAGCACATTGGCGCGATGATTTTCGGAATCCAGTTTCAGCGATTGATTCAGCAGCGCGATTGCCTCCGCGATACCGTTACGTTCCGCGTATATCCGTGCCGATTCGTAAAGCATCTTGCTTTTAGTCCGTTTATCGGGCACAAGCTCCGCAGCGCGGGAAAAAAACTTAATTGCCATATCGGGTTCATTGCGGGCATCATAGATATAAGCCTGATCAACCGCTGAGGGAATCCTGTATCGGCTCTCGGCTTCCGCCTCGGCAAAATTTTTTAACGCTGCGGTCGAATATCCCTGTACGGCACGCCGGATACCGTCATAAAACGCGTCTTCATAGTGATTATCCGCTTTGTCGATTCCAAAACAGGCATTAAAATCGCCGGAAGAAGCGAAATACCATCGTGCATACGCCTTTACCAGCGGATTATGAGGATGCGCTTCCAAAATTTTCCACATTTCTCCGTTTCCCCGCGTATAATTTTTCGGCTGAACATAGCGGTACCGGAATTCTTCCAGCTCGAACCGTATATCGTCTTTATCGGCATTCATTGCACTTTCAAGAACCTCTTCGGCGGAAAGGGTAAACGCAGAAGAAACAAACAGGCTTTTTTCCATCTCTAACGAGTAAAAATCCTTGCTTTGCAGATATTCGTCTAAAGGATTCTTTTGACTATGCGCCGCCTCTATAGCGGAGCAGGCGCGGACATACTGTGCAACAGCGGGATAATATCCCGGATTTTGCGAAATACAATCGATAAGAATTTCGGCTTTTTCTTCTTGGGTAGGAGCAGTCATCGCTAAATTATAAAAAACTTCACTTGAAGAGTCCGCATAACGGTCGACATACATTTGCCAAAAACCGCGAGCCTGATCCATATCGCCAAGCCCCGCGCTTGCATCCGCAGCAAGCAAAAGGTGGCGGCGGGCGTATTCAAACGCTTTGGGATTATGTTCGGGGAGCCCTGCCATATCGGCATACGCGAGGGAGTAGACCAAATCGTCCAGCACCGGCTGAAAATTTCCCATATCATAAGCCAAACACGACCAAAAATAGGGGGAACGGAGCGCTTCATCTTTGGCAATGCGGGAACGGAGCGCGGCAGCCTGTGCAATTTCCCCTTGATGAGCAAGCATTGCGGCGGCATTCTCCAAGAAAATATGTTCACCGGTCAGTCTAAATCCCTCCTGCCAAAACGGCACGGGTGTCCGGTATGTTTGCTTTATTTTATCCGCTTGAATAAGCGCTTCCGTCCCGATACCGGCATAAGAAGTACCCAACAGTGCTTCCGCAATGGCTGCAGCGTCTTCTATCCGATCTTCCTGTAACAACGTATGGGTGAGTGCTGCCTTGAGCATCGGGTCATCGGGGTGTTTTTTTAAACCTGTCTGCATGGATTGCAGGGCTTGAACAGGACTATGCAGCTGCAGTTCCCGTTTTGCAATGCTTAAATACTGAACAGGGAACCGAGCTTTTTTACGCAGTGCGCTGAGACTTTTCAGTGCTTTTTGCGTGTTGCCATCTTCAATAGTGCTGTCGATTGAATTCAGTTTTTGTTGAAAAAGCTCATTCTTATCCGCTTTTGAACATGCCGCTATAAGAATGCAGAGCAAAAAGCTTGCTATAAGAAAGAGCTTAGTTTTTGTCCTTTTCATGTAAGCAGTCTAAACACTCTCGTTTGATGCTGTCAAGTACTGCGTTTACAAACTTAAAAGAATCATCGGTACCATAAATACGAGCGATGGTAACCGCTTCGTTAATTACAATTCTTGGATCGGTATCTTGCTGAAAGAGCAGTGAATAGGTACCTAACCGGAGTATAGCCTTATCAACTAATTTAAGCCGGTTAAAATCCCAATTTTCCAAATTTTTAGCGATAAGCCCGTCAATCTCATCGATATGTTCAACAGCTCCTAAAAAAAGAAGCTGCGAAAATAAAAAATCCTCGTCATGCAACTCTTTACCGGTACGCTCAACCCATGGAAAGGGCAATAAATCATCAGGCAAAAGTGATCCTGCATCCCAAGCATAAAGCGCTTGAAATGCGAGAATCCTTCCGCGTCGTCTTCCGATTGCCATTTTTAATTTTTACCATGAAAGCGTTTTTTCAAGTTCCGCGCCGGTTTTAAATACGACAAAATTTTCAGGTTTACGGAGCTCGTTGGTAACCGAAACCAGCGCATCGTTGAGCGCTTCGTTTTGGCGCTGCATAATCACCATCTTTTTTATATACTCATAAAGACTGACATTTCCACCCGGTTCTACGACATCGCTTAATCCGAGTATTTTTGCATCTTTCTTTTCTATAACGACAAAGCATTGATAATTAACGGCTGTTTCAGTTATCGGCGAAACTTCCCCTACTTTCATGTTAAAAATTTTGAGGAGCTCGTCCATCGGAATACCGAGCTGTTCTGCTGCCAAGGAAGTTTTACTGACGAAAATTTCTCCTGCCTGATAAGTAAAATTTTTTTCCTGTGATTTAGTACGGATATCGGCAGTATCTTTAGGGTTTGCCGTCAGTTTCTTTTGAATGTCTTTAATAGTTTTTTCGGCAGCACTCGGCTTGTCTCCTTTCGGAGCTACCACCAAGAAGAGCTGTACCGTGTCGGGCTGTACGAAGGACTGCTTATTCACCTCATAATATGAACGGATTTGTTCGTCGGTCGGGCTTGGGATAGATTGAAGCTCTTTTTGTTTTTTCTGCATCACATACGCTTGCGCGGTCAGCTGTGTCCGTAAAAAGCTTTTAAATTCAGCAAGCGTCATACCGTTTTGCGCTTTCATATATTCGTCAAGCGACATATTGGTTTTTTCTTTAATCAGCTTGGCAAAATCCGCTTCGGATATTTGCTGCCCCAGTTGGCTGGATACGTATTCGTTGAAGTAATTGTTTACCTCCGAATCCATGATCTTTATTCCGTCTTTTTCGGCAGCCTGTACGATTAAACGCTCATTAATAAGGCCGTCCAGTGTCTGCTGCCGCTCTGCAAAGGTCATCTTACGTCCGATTTCCTTTTCCAAGGCGGAAACGCGGGTTTTAAGCTGGCCGAGCGTAATCGGCGCCCTACCAGTGAGTTTTACTTCTGCGATAGGCTGCAGGTTGGTTTGGGCAAATGCCCCTATAGACAAACTTAATGCAATAAGCAATGTAATTACGTTTTTTCTCATCATATCCTCTTCAGACTTTGATATTGTTAAACAAACAGGAAGCCGGTAAGTTACTGACAGGCATGCTCTGTGCCTATTTTATAAGTACCGCACGGATACGTCTGATACCCGCCGATGACGATTGTTCTTTTTGAATTACGAACTTACCCAATACGCCGGTGTGTTCTACGTGTGGACCTCCGCATACCTCTTTGGAAAAATTCCCGATGGAGTATACTTTGACGGTATCTTCGTATTTTTCACCGAAAAGCGCCATCGCGCCGGCTCGTTTTGCTTCTTCAAGCGGCATTATTTCCATGGTAACCGGTAAATCAGCTTGAATCTGCTCGTTGACAATACGTTCAACTTCCGCTTTTTCTTCGGCTGTCATAGGCTGCGGATGCGAAAAGTCGAAGCGAAGCCGCTCCGCCGTAATATTCGACCCTTTTTGTTCAACATGATCGCCGAGTACCATCCGCAGCGCCTTGTGCAAAAGGTGCGTTGCAGTGTGGTATGCGGTTGTTTGTTCGGAGTGATCCGCCAAGCCGCCCTTAAAAATCTGCTCGCTGCCGGCGCGGGAGAGCTCCTGATGCTTTTTAAAGGCTTCCTCAAATTCAGCTCTATCAACGGTTAAGCCCGATTCCCGCGCAAGCTCTTCGGTAAGTTCGATGGGAAAGCCATAGGTATCGTAAAGTTTAAACGCAAGCCGCCCGGGAATAATCTTTTTGGGATTTTTTAACAGGTTCGGCTTCATTTTTTCATATTCGGCTTCACCTTTTTTGAGAGTTTCGAGGAAGCGCTTTTCTTCGGCTTCGAGTTCGGCGGTGATAGTAACTTCTTTATCCTTTAATTCCGGATACGCACCCTTGTATTGTTCAATGACAACCTTTGCAGGGATTGCTAAGAACGTACCTTCGATACCGAGTTTTCTTCCGTGGCGGACAGCCCGTCTGATAATACGGCGGAGCACATACCCTGCACCGACGTTCGACGGTACTACCGCTTTCGGGTCGCCTAAAATAACGGTTGCCGCACGGATGTGGTCACAGATGATGCGGACGGATACGTCTTTCTCTGCATCGCTTCCATATTGATAGCCGGTTATTTTTTCGATTGCGGCGATAAGCGGCGTAAAAATCTCCGTTTCGTAGACGGACTTTTTTCCTTGCAGCATGGCAACCGTGCGTTCAATCCCCATACCGGTATCGACGCAGTGCCGCTCCAGCGTGTGATAGGAGCCGTCCTGTTCCTTGCGGTACTGCATAAATACGTCGTTCCATATTTCGACATACTTACCGCAGCTGCAGCCCGGGCGACATTCATGGCCGCAGGCAGGCTTTCCCGTGTCGATGAACATTTCGGTATCGGGACCGCAAGGGCCGGTTTCTCCCGCCGGGCCCCACCAGTTATCTTCGCGGGGTAAAAAGTGAATTCTTTCTTTCGGAATACCGAGCTTTTCCCAAATCTCCGCCGATTCGGTGTCGCGCGGAACTTTGTCATCGCCTGCAAAAACAGTTACCGAAAGAAGATCGATCGGAATATCGAGGTATTGGGGGCTCGTTAAAAATTCAAAGCTGTACCCAATCGCTTCTTTTTTAAAGTAATCTCCGAGAGACCAGTTTCCCAGCATTTCAAAAAAGGTGAGATGGGAAGCGTCGCCTACCGCATCGATATCTCCGGTGCGGATACACTTTTGATAGTCCGTTAAACGGGTTCCGGCAGGGTGCGGCTCCCCCATCAGATAGGGAACAAGCGGATGCATACCTGCGGTGGTAAATAAGACGGTGGGATCGTTTTCGGGAATTACCGACTTACCGGAAATTTCCGTATGGTTTTTACTCTTAAAAAATGCAATATACTTGGAACGTAGTTCATCTGCTGTAATGTGTTTATTCATATCTTAATATAGTAAAAAAAGCCATCGAACCTGTCAACTGTCCTTTTGAAAATAAACGGTGCATCTACTGGGTCGCTCGTTCAGCGAAGTACGTCCGTGTACTTCGCTGAACACAAGTTTGACCATTGTCAAACTTGATTCTGCTTAATACGAGCGGCATCCATGCCTCCGCTTTATTTTCGGCTAGCTCCTTGTATCTACACCGTCTATTTTCAAAAGCGTTGGCTATGCAGCACGGAGAAAAGCCTACAGCAATTCCGGTACACGGTTGAGCATAAGTGTTCAATCGAGCAGTGCCGGTATTCGCTTGCCGCCCGGTAGGTATACGGAATATTTAACGGGGTGTTTACTTCGCGCCTAACCGGCTGAGGGGCAAGATAGGGGGCATCAGTCTCCAACAACAGCCGATCGTCGGGCACCATGCGTACCAGCTCCGCTATTTCGGATGCTGTTTCCGCATTGTCGGCGTAGGTAATGGTAGCCGGAAATGAAAGGTACCAGCCACGTTCCAAAAAGGCCTCCGCTTCTTTTTTTCCGTATGAGAAACAGTGGATAACCCCTCGATGCCAACCTACTTCGTCGATGCAACGGAGCGTCGGCTCAAAGCCGTCACGGGAATGAATGATAACGGCCAAACCATACCGTTCGGCAAGCGCAAGCTGTTCCAGAAAGAGCCGCTCTTCTCCGGCAAGGTCTCCGGTTCCCGTACCGGCAGCTCCGGCATGGTTCCAATACCGATCGATACCGCATTCCCCGACTGCCGAATAGGACTGCCCGCTTTTTAGGATAGCCTGAATATCGGTTTCGAGCATCCGCATCGCCTCCGCCCGATGTTCGATAGCGGCACGTCCCGGCCACAGTCCCGCAGAAAAATGGATAAAATCGGGTACGTTTCCGGCTGCACCCCATGCATCGGCAACGGCCTTATACCGCGGCATAAAATCTCCGACATCGGTACCGATATCCATTATAAAAGGATATTTTTCTTCCTGCATTGCTTTCAGTATAAGCGGAAAATGCGCCGTCTTTTGTGAAATATGGCGTAAATGACAATGAGAGTCCGTGAACAATCTTGACCACCTCTATGATTTCCAGTATAGTATATCATCTTTGCCGGAGTGGTGGAATTGGTAGACACCAGGGACTTAAAATCCCTTGACTGGAAACGGTCGTACGAGTTCAAGTCTCGTCTCCGGCAGATTGTTCTATTTCCTACCGCCTTTCTAAACACGTCTTCCTTTTTAAACACATCTTCTTCCTTAATTTACGCTTAATTTTTTTTCTTCTTTTCCGATATTGTGTGTATGAAGCTATGGGAGGATCTTATGAAAAAATACCATGTTCTAACGGCTCTGCTTGGGGCGTTGTTCTTATTGCCCCTCGGAGCGGAAGAATTACTCACAGCAGAAACTTACGCATCTTATTACGGAGAGGCTTTTAACGGCCGGCCGACATCAAGCGGCGAAATTTTCGACATGAATGCTTACACGGCAGCTCATAAAACACTACCATTCGGCACTTTTCTTGAAGTAACCAATCTTGAGAACGGAAAGAAGGTGGTGGTACGTGTAAACGACCGCGGCCCCTTCGTTGCAAACCGCGAAATAGATTTATCAAAAGCAGCAGCCGAATCGCTGGGAATGATCAGCCGCGGGGTAACGCGCGTCTCGATTAAAAAGGTAGATTCGCTTGACCATGCCGCGCTCGTAGCAACAAACGACGTTTACAGTAATGAACCGGCAGAAAACGCACAAACAGAAGCGCCGGGCGTTTCCAATACACAGCCGGAAGTAGTACCCACTCAAGAGGAAGAGGCTTCCGATGTACCGGCTAAAACGTCCGACACGGAAGCGGCGCCTGCATCAGAAACAGCACAACTTGATACGCCACAAGCGCAAACAGCATCTGAAGGCAGCCAAGCGGAAAATACCGATACCAAAAAAGACACTGAAAAACCGGCTCCTGCCAAAAAGGCACAAGCTCCGACTCCGGTTTACGCTCAAGGCAGCTCCGGCGTGCTGTGGAGAATTCAGCTGGGTGCTTTTGTACGGGAAGAGAATGCACTGCGGCTTGTTGTGCAACTGAGAAAAGCAGGGTTTGACCCCGCGTACGAACGGACTGAGAAAACGGTACGGGTTGTGCTCCCGGGCATTAAGCCTAATGATCTTGAAAAAGTAAAAGAAGAGCTGGCAGCGCATTCTTTTAGAGATTATGTTATTCGACAAGAAAGCTGGTAAACGCTCCTTTTGAAATAAACGGTGCATCTACTTCGTTGCTGCGCACAAATTAATCCTCAACGTATCAAAGATACGCCTGCGGTTAATTTGTGCTCGCGCCTCGTATCTGCACCGTCTATTTCAAAAGGCGACCTTTGCAAATATACGGCGCATCTGCGCCAAAAGTGTACATCCGTGTACACTTTTGGCTGCGAGTTTCGTGCTGGGCACGAAACATCGCTTCTGTGTAGCACGAGCGGCATCCATGCCGCTACTGAAAACAGTCCTCGACGTACAACAAGTACGCCTGCGGTTAATTTTTTCTCGCGCCTCGTAAATTCAGAACGGACATGGATGTCCGTGGAATTGAACAAAAGCAAGTTTTTCGTGAGAAAAACTTGTCGTTGAACAGTGTACACGGACGTACACTGTTCAACAGGCTATTTCAAAAGGCTTACGGAAAGGGGCTCTTGAAATATGCCGCGCATCTACTCGTCGCATTGTGATATCATAAATTTATACCCATCTTACAACCGTACCGTAAGCCGTATGGAAAGTCCCGTTAAAAGCGGGTCGATAATCAGTGCAGAAAGCATCCCCTTTCCCGTAATCCACTCCGACTGTTTTGCAAGAGCCGGCGGCAGAATCGGAACCGGAATTATTCTTCCGGCGGAAAGCTCAACGTTCGGTGTAACGGCAAAGCCAATAGAAAAGTACAACAACAGCAGAGATGTCCCCGTAAGGGTCGGCAGCGGAGTGCTGCTTTTTTCTTCTTTTCCCTTAAACAGAAATGTTTTTTTCTCTTTTGAATGCAACACATCGCTACCGCTATCATCGACAATTGAATAAAATTGTACGGCGCTATAGAAGCGGAACCTCTCCGCCGTATAGCGGTAACTGCCGCCGAATCCCAGTACGGAGCCGCTGATGCTTATATCGCGATTGTAAAAGCGATAAGGGAACAGAAAATACCCTTGATTTGCCGCAGTAAGCCGAATAGAAAAAGTCCCCGAAAAATAGATATATGATGCGAAAAGAGAGAGCGCCGAATGCGCAGCAATCGGGACATAGATGGTATTTTGAAATGCAAATACTCGTGCGGCGCCTGATGCAATCGATTCTCCGGTCTTATTAGTTAGTACGCCTTGCAGCCTGAACGCCATTATGAGGCCTTCGTACCATTGGCTTAGTTTAAACCGATGGATTGAAGCTATCGCCTCCACAGATGGCTGGGCAATTAAGAAGTTGAGATCATGCAGTCCGATTGCGGCCTGTCCCCAATACCAGTCTCCGTCATAGCGGATACGGTAAGCGGGTAACATGCAAGAAACGCCTGCGCTATAGAACCGATGTACAAGATGCTCCTCCCGCAATTCGGTATTGGGGAGGCGGATGCGCAGCCGGTTCAGCTCCCATTCCGTCAGCCCTGCTCGAAGTCCAACAGCGCATACAGTCTCTTCTGTTCCGGCTTCCACCGCTGCGCTGCCGTGCCGAAACAGCGATTCTGCACTGGCGCCGGAAAAACCTGAAAGCAGCGTAGCGCTCCCTCCGGTTACGGCAACGCAGCCATACCGAAAAGGGAGCGATGCAGCCAACCGATTCCACGAAAAGGCTCCGCTGCCCTGCTGCGTTTTGATAACAATTCCTGCACTATTACTGTATTCAAGCGCAGGATATTCAAGTGCAGGAGCGCCGCCTCCCTCCGCTTGAGGTTCCGCATAAGCGGTACACACAAGCGGAATAATAAGCAGCGCTATGCAAAAAACTTTTTTCATTGTCCCGTTTTGGCGGTGTTATTTGTAGAAGTTTATAATTTTCTTTCCGGCATCATTGTTAAGCGGAATCCCGAAATCTACAAAAATCTCGCTATTGTTATTAAATTTTACCGTTACAAAATCATCCATAAATCTTTTGAGCGTAAGATTCATATACGGGACGCTGCCGTTTGCATCATAAATCTTCGGTTTTGAACCATCCATTTCAAAGAGATTGGACAGTTTGAAGTATTCATAGGTAAAGACCTTGCCCATATCGATTTCAAACGTAGTCAGGTAGACTGGTGCTGGGTGAGACTCTCCCGGCAGTGGTTCAGGGTATACGGGCGGTTTAGCAAGCGGATTGTTTTCTCCAATTAAGATATTCGCTTTGCGTCCTTCTGCTACTGCATCCCGGATTTCTTTTACCATTGCCTGTATAAAGGCTGTATTCTTTATAAGTTCTTCTTTTGCTTTAGCCGGAAGGGTTTCCGAATCGGTCAAGCTCTTGTATGCAGCCAACAGCAAGTCAGCGCCTTTTACGATATCATCCTTTGCATTAACAATTTTTTGCTGACTTCTACCTTTCAGAAAGCCGTTATTAAAGGGGTCCTGCTTTTGGTTATAGCTGCCAAGGTTCTTTAAGATTTCATCTTCTTTTTCCCAGTTCCACTTGAGGATGTTAAGGTCGGTATTGAATGAGTAGGACTGCACAAGCTCAAAAGCTCCTTTGGCAACGGTCATACTGCCGATAAGCCCTAAAAGCTGCTCTTTTTGCAGTTCAACATCAGTATCTTCCGGGAATATACGATCCTCGCCGCTCATACCCAATCGTTTGATGAGCTGCTTGTTGATGGTAACCGACTTAGTTGCATCAAGGCTGTTTAAAACAGTAGACGCATTGGTAAATTCTTTACCGAACAGAATACCATACAGTTCATCGATGAGCTGATCAACATTTGTACTGTCGCTGTGTTCAATAATATACGCAGGAATTTGCAAGAGCGGATTAAGTTCTTTATACCAGTCTGCTGCGGGCTTTAGTTCCGGATATTGCACATGCCAAGTGGAAACTTCTTCATACTGATAGTCATAAGTGATAGAGTTATTCCAATCCTCCAAAAAATATCCTTGCGTACCATCGAACCCCTGCATCTTGTCGACATCACTATGACCAACAAGATACGTTCCTCCGTCATCAAAAGCATCAACGATCAGATATTTCCCGCTATCCGGTGAATCATCGCGAGAATACCAGCGTTTCCGGTCTTTGAGCGGTGTATCGATAATTTTCTTTAACAATGCGTTATAGCCGAGCTCACTCCATTTTCCCGCTAATGGTCCGACCGTTCCCATTTCAAAGCGAGCGAGGTTCCCATTTACCGGAATACTTACCTTGGTAGCGTCTGGCGTATCTGCAATATGCCCTTTTACACGCTTGTAAGCAAAAGAGGAACTCTTCGAAAACGTAGAAACAGAAATGCTAATAGTACCATTCTCTGTCCTAGTCTGTGATCTAGTTTCGTCCTTAAACCAGTCGAGGTTTACCAAGGCATTGAGCTTTTTCGGATAGGTTGCAAAGCCCATTTTGTTCTGCATAAAATCGACGGTCTCCGGTTTTATGCTGATGGTTGCCAGCTGTACCACTGCGTAATACGCCTTGGTGGTGTTGTTTTGTTCGGCGTTATAGGCATCTTTAAACCATGCGAGTGCGGCATCATAATCCGGTTTTTCCCTGCTCAGTTCATCAATACCTGCTTTGATATAGAGCTTCCAGTCAGTACTGGAGGATGGATTTACTTCCTGTGTTGCATCAGGTTTTTCCGTTTCGGTACCGTCGGCATTTTTTACTAACGGAGTTACTTTCGGCTTTGTGCCTTCTTTTACACCGCCGGTCAGTACGATACCATTTTTTATATCGTCCACGGTAACCGTTTTTGTCTGCTCCTTCCCCTGCGCATCAGTCCATGTAATTTTATAGCCCGAATACGTGGTTCCATCAGGAGCTTTTGGAAATACATCGGCCGCGACCATCTGCTGCGCTGCAGGCTTTGTATTGTCCTGATTAGCTGGATTCTGCGGTTTTTGCGGATCATTCAGTCCGCCGCATGCCGTTATAAAGATACTTGCAGCAAAAAATGCGGCAAGCACACCGAGTGAAAACAATCTATGTTTTCTCATCGAAAATCCTCCTTGTAACAGATCCTCATAAGTGTCTGTTATACATAAACTTTCTTCTATATTATCCCCCCCCCCCTAGAAAGTCAAGCGAAAAAATTCATCCTATTACCACCGCTTGATGAAAAGGCTAAAAGAGGCGATACTATTGCGCATGTCGTATTTTATATATTGTACCGTCGAAGTTGTGATGCTCGTTTTAGGTTTGGTGTGTTTTTTTGCCTTGTATTTTATCCCTGCGGGGTACGGCAAGCTGATCGATAAAAAATGGGGATTCAGCTTTAACAATAAGGCGGCGTGGATGCTGATGGAGTGTCCTACCCTTATCGTTATGCTCTCATTACTGTTCACGCTTGACTATGCGCACAAACCGGTGCGGATAGTGCTTGTGTCATTTTTCCTTGCACACTATATTCAGCGCACGCTGATTTTCCCGATGCTGATTAAGGGCCACAGCAAAATGCCGCTTACAATAGTAGCGATGGGTATGGTTTTTAATACGGTTAACGCCTTTCTAATCGGTTTGTGGATTTTTTATTTTTCTCCTGCGGAGATGTATAGCCGGCACTGGCTTACCGATCCTCGTTTTATCCTCGGCGCGGTCTTCTTTTGTGCCGGTATGTTTATCAATATACAATCCGATTCCTATATCCGTTCGCTGAGAGCAAATGGAGACAGTAAGCATTACTATCCGTGTAAGGGGGTGTACCGCTACGTTACCAGCGCGAATTACTTCGGTGAATTGCTGGAATGGTTCGGTTTTGCCGTTCTCACGTGGTCATCCGCCGGTTTCTTGTTTTTATTTTGGACAGCCTGCAATTTAGTACCGCGCTCTCACGCACTGTATAAAAAATATGCACAAGACTTTCCCGACGAAGTTGCCCGCTATAAACCTAAGCGGATTATCCCCTTTTTGTATTAAGGGGGACATCTGAAACCCCTTAGATTTAGTTGCGGCGTTTTTCGTATACAGCTATATCCCGTGCATCCTCCGCGGAATACGATTCCGTTTCATCGGTTGTGTGGTCGTCATACCATAGTTGTGCATAAAACGGAATATGCTGCGCGAGTTTGCCGAAATTCCACGGCGGTGTGCTGCAGCATTCGGGACACCAATGCCCTGTTTTAAGCACTAAGTAGGGACTTGCTGCAAACCGATGACCGTTATGGCACTGCCATTGCAGCGGGCTGTACATATCGCCGCGGGTCATCGTTTTGTTGATGCACTCACCACCTCGGAAGGCTGCCGCCTGCTGCATATCTCCAATATCAAGCTCTGCCGTCCGTTTCGTTTCATCATAGCCGTGATTCAAAAGTACCGCGTTTGCTGCAAGCGATGCTTCGTCTTTCAATGCTTCGTAATCCAAAAATGTACCGGTTTCAGGATTTTGGTTTCTGCACAATAAAGGAAAGTTTTCCCAGCTGCGCGAAATTGCCTGATACGCTTCGAGCGAGCCGAAAAACGCATCTACTCTTTTTTTAAGATTGTGCGTTACCCAAAAGACCGGGGCATTGTTTGTGCGCAACAGCGGCATAATTGCGAATCGCTTAACGAGACGGGGAAACGGCTTACCCAATTTAAAATACCATAATTTTTTTTCTAGCTTGGAAAAAAACTCCTCAAAACCTTCATGCTGAAAATCAAGATATTTATTTAATATGTGAGAATCGGCAAACCACATACAATGAAAATTGCGGCTTGCATTCCATTCAGGCCGGAAAATTTCAACGGCGCTCCGTCCCATCATTTTAAATCCACGGTCAAGTGTTTCAAAGCCGGTAACCCGTGCGGCCTTTCCGTTGCCGATATTGTAGACTTTTTTCCAAAACTCTGCGCCGAGTGTTCCGTTTGTATCTTTTTCAACAAGATTTTTTAACAGCAGCCCCGACGTACGCGCAGTTGCCCACTCTATCGGGGTATTCCAGCACGTATGGAACATAAGTCCGTCATTCATGTTATTGAAGAGTACGTCGTCATATAAAATGCCGCTTTGACGGAGCGAAACCCAGCATAAAGGAGATTCAATCACCGCGCGTTCGGCCTTTACCTTGCTTGCCGCATACATGTCGAATGCGCTCGGCATAAGCGGGTCGCCTACTCTTCCCCACGGATGTTTAAATGTTCTATTGCCGTATTCCGCAACAGTACCGATGTAAACGAATTTGGTCTTTTCGATTTGCCCGCTCTCTACAACAGCATGGAGCAGATTTTGCGTTCCCTGCCAATTAGTGCGGAATGCTTCATCATGATGATGATCGGCTGCGGGGGGAATAATCGCAGCACAGTGAAGCACATAGTCAACATCTTTTACACCGGCGAGGCAATCGCCGTAATTTTGTATATCGCCGAATAGAACTTCAATATTTTCGTTTTTTTGAAGCTTTTTTGCCAATTTTATGTTCGGCTTTTTAGGCCGTAACAGAATCCTGCAGCGGAAATTTCCCGTCTGCGCTATTTGCTTTAACGCTTCGGACCCCATCGTTCCGGACACACCGGTAATAAAAACTTTTTTCATGTATCTCTCCTCAATGTGCAAAATACCGGTATTCCACCGTATAATGCGATGTACCTTACGCGAAAGAATCTCCGTTTGTCAAGCTAACATTTTCAGCTGATATTTTCAAACTTTGTATTTTTTGCCGTGTTGCATTTTAGAGAAAAAACACGGTAAGATAGCGGAATGGAACGGGATTGCTTTCATAAAAAAGATACATTCCTCCTTATCGAATGCACGGCGGTATTTGTTCTGTTGTTACTTCCGCCGCTCTTTTCGGCAGTCCCGTTTACCCTTCCGCCGAAGCCGATAGGTCTTTATGCGCACAGTATCTTTTGCTTGGGCACGATATCCGCAGCCGCCTATGAAGAAGTGTTATACCGGCTCTATACCCCCAGCCGGCTGCACCGCATCTATAGCGATTATATTAAACCGCTACTGCCGGAAAATTCTCATGCCGGCGCTTTTTTTGCTTTTTTCTTCACCGAATTTCCCGCTCTTTTACTCTTCACGCTGGCGCACCGTTACCTTGGACTTCCTTCCATGCTCTTTGCCGCAGGATCCGGCATCGTATTCCGCTATGCTTATCTAAAGCTCACGCGGGTGTTTCATCCGGCATTCAGCATCACCCTTGTTGCTGCAGTACACGGACTGTGGAATATCGGCGTGTATTATTACCTGTGGGGACACAGCGTTGCCGCTTAACTTTCTACAGCAGCGCTGTTCTTGTTGGTTATCGCGTATTGATACAAGTGTAAATAGAGTTATAAACCAGCTTCATTATTGTGATCATAGAGGTCTCCCATAGCACATTACGGTTATATAGTATACTATAATTAAAGCGTTGGTTAATAGAAAATGAACATATACGATTTAATTGCCGAACGGTACAGCGAACTCTTTCCGCTTGAAACTGAAAAACTCGATTTTATCCGGTACCTTTGTCCCTTGCCGGGCAGACTCTGCGATGCAGGCTGTGCAACCGGCGATCTTGCAATTGGATTACGGCAACAGGGGTATAGCGTATGCGGACTTGATTTGAATGCAAAGATGATCGGAATTGCCGAACAAAAAGCTTCCCATACATTCGGCATCCGCACCTCCGGAGAACTCACATTCCATCAAGCAGACATCGCCGATATTCTGCAATTCGGTACCTGTAACGGTGTACTGTGTTTCGGCAATACACTCCCGCATCTACCTGATCAAACGGCACTCCGCCATTTTTTCAGCGCTGTGTATCAGTCTTTACAAGAGCACGGTGTTTTTATTGTTGAAGTCCTCAATTACGACCGCATCCTTGCTGAGAAAAAAATGGACTTTAAAGATAAAGAAACGGACGCCTTCATTTTTAAGCGGCGCTATGATTTTTTACCGGACGGGAATATCAAGTTTACCATAGAGTTTATCGACAAGCAGCACAATACCGTAGGTTCGGACTTTACCGTATTACATCCATTACAGCGCAAAACACTGTTAGCTTTGTTTGAACAAGCAGGCTTCCAATCCGTTGCCTCTTATTCGGATTACAGCTTTACCGAAAGCCATACAGCGGATTACGCCGTAGTGTATACAGCAAAGAAATAAGGAGCGATTCATGCGAAACGTAAAAGACCTTTACATGGCACTCATTTTTTTTATAATTATTGTGATAAACGGTATATCCGCAGAAAAGAAGCAAGACTACAAAGTGCTGATAGGCATGGATCATAAAAAAGTGATGCAGCTTAAAGAAATTAAAACACTGGTAATCGATGCGGAGTTTTTCTCTGAGGAGGAAATAGCGCACCTCCATGCAAACGGAAACACAAATATACTTTCTTATTTAAATATCGGCTCTATCGAAACATTCCGCGATGATTATAAAGAATTTGAAGAGATCACTTTAGGAGACTATGAAAATTGGGATGAAGAAAAATGGGTAAACGTCGCGGATAAACGGTGGCAAAAAAGAATAAAAAACAAAGCGCAGCTTTTATTGCAAAAAGGCATAGACGGTTTTTTCCTTGATAATGCCGATGTTTATTATCAGTATCAAACGCCTGCAATATATCAAGGACTTATGTCTATTTTACGGGAAATACATCAAGAGCATAAACCTATCATCATAAACGGCGGAGACACGTTTATCACGGAAGCGATTAAGCAAAACGCTATCAGCGGGATAGTAACCGGAGTCAATCAGGAAAGCGTATTTACCGAAATACATTTTAAGACTAACACGTTTGGAGCAAAACCGGCAGAAGACAGAGCATATTTTATGGAATATCTGGCTCAATGTAAAACGTATGGACTCACCGTCTATTTACTCGAATACGGAGCAAATAAAAAACTGGAAAAAGAAATAAAAGCATATTGCGAACGTAACGGATTTATCTACGACATTTCCCATTCATTGCAGCTCGACAAAGCTTTTTGACAGATATCATTTTTGATACATCTTACCAAGTGGCTTCATTTCCCGTAGAGCGTTTTGCGCTTCGGTGTACTCATTGTACGGCACGGCGCCGTCCTTTCCGATAATCGAATTTTCGTGTCCTTTTCCCAGCAACAATACCGCGTCATTTGCCTGCGCAAGGGAGAATGCCTTGCGGATCGCCGTAGGCCTGTCCGGAATAATAAACAGTTCCTCCCCGCGTTTTTTATCGGGGCATCCTGCGGCGATCATCTCCAAAAGTTCAACGGGGTCTTCGCCGCGGGGGTCTTCGTCGGTGAGGATGATAATATCGCAGTATTCTGCAGCAATTCTCCCCTGCTCCGGCCGCTTGACGGTATCGCGTTCTCCGCCCGAACCAAACACCGCAATCACGCGGCCGCCTTTTGCCTTAATACGCTCACGGACAGGCGGCATAATCAGCTGAAACGACGACGGCGTATGTGCATAGTCGATAATTACTTCAAAATCCTGCCCCGCCTCGACGCGGCACATTCTGCCCTTTACCGGCACAAGCCGCTTCAATAGCGGCACAAGCTCATCGAGCGGCAGTCCCGTGAGATTATGGACGGCGATAAGAGCGGCGAGGATATTGTACACATTAAAAAAACCGGCTACCGGAACGGCGGCTTCAAACGATTTCTGCATACCGTCAAGTGCCGCACGGATTGTAAAGGTTAAACCGTTTTCCCCTTCCTGCACGCCATCGGCATATAAGCCGCCTGCAAAGTTCGGGAATGGGGCAGCCGCATCGACGGCGCTCTTCCGTAACGAAAAGCCGAACACCGGCTGCTTTGTCGCCTGTGCAAAATAGTCGGCGGAGGGATCTTCAAGATTAACTATGCCGAACGGCGCAACCGTACCGTTTTTTTTCTTATGAGCATGAGTGTCCAATGCGCGGAATAAGTTCGCTTTATCGTAGCGGTACTGTTCAAAAGTGCCGTGAAATTCCAAATGTTCCTGCGTAACATTCATAAATATTCCCGCATCGAACCGGACATGCAGCAAGCGCGCCGTTCGGGGAGAAAGCCCGTGAGAAGAAGCTTCCACCACGGCGTATTCGCAGCCATTATCCCGCATACGGGCAAGCCGCTCCTGCACCGTAATCGATTCGGGCGTTGTCTGATGTGCAGGATTGGCAACCGGTTCATCCCCAAGCGAAAAAGACACGGTCGAAGAAAACCCCGCTTTTTTTCCGGCAAGCCGCAGCAGCTGCCAGATAAAGTCGACGGTGCTGGTTTTCCCTTCCGTACCGGTTACGCCGATTGTTATCAGATCTTGAGAAGGTTCGTCAAAAAAAGCGGCTGCGGCTGCGGCCATCGCAGCTCGGACGTCCGGTACTTGCACGTAGCAAGTATGAGCCTGATATGCCGGGAGAGGCTTTTCATGGATAACCGTAACGGCGCCCTTCGCAACAGCCGCATCGATAAACTTTGAACCGTCGGTATGTACACCGGGCAAGGCAAAAAAAGCGGCTCCCTCTCGCACTTCACGGGAATCATACGAAAGCGAATGCACCGTAACATCGGCGCCGCGAACCGCTATCGGCTCTATCGATACAAGACATTGAAGAATTGATTTTGCATAGTGTTGCACGTACATATCGGCAAGTATAAACGTCGAGGCATATTCAGACAAGAGGTTTTCTTTCGATGCATTTAAGTTGTATTTAAGTGAACCAATAATGTAAAAATCTGCCGATATCCGCCGATATTAACAGAAGATATTTGGGGATGTTTCAAAAGTCGGTTGCTTTTTTAACAGCCTCATTTGGAGGTTTTTATGAGACGAAGTATGGGTATCACCATATTGCAAATTGCACTTGTTTTTTTCTTATTGGTCAGCGGCGTAACGGGGCTGATGCAATCCAGTGCCGGTAATTTAAATCCGGTCGTTACATTTCTCACCCAATTGATAAAAAGTTCAACCGTAAGCACTATAATCATCATTACGATTGCAGTCTGCGAGCTCATCGCCGGTTTTTTCTTGCTGATGGGTTTGTTTACATTCTCTCCGCAGATTCTCAATGTGATTCTGATTATTTTTACCGTCTTGTGGATTATCAACATTGTTTTGGTTGACTTTATCGGAACATTTAACAGCGGCATACACGGTGTACACGGTTTATTAACCTATCTGCAGCAGCTTTCCGCCCACCTGATGGTGCTGGGCGCCCTCATCTGCGTACAATACCGTAACTAATCAAACGGCAAAATAATGAAAAAGCCTCTAAAAACTCCGGTTCTTAGAGGCTTTCCGTGCATCTTTCACCGCATACCCCAGCTCTGTTTCTATCCAACGGACAAGTCGAATAACGGATAAACCGAACAAAACGAGGGGCAAAAAATTTATGCGGTTTTTTCCGAAATCAGTTTTAACGTCGGCTTTTCGGTTTCTTCAATCACTTTTTTGGTGATATGCAGCTCTTTTTGCCCCTTCATCGACGGAGCTTCAAACATCGCATCAAGCATCAGCCTTTCTACAATGGAACGAAGACCGCGTGCACCGGTATTTTGATCCAGCGCTTGCTGAGAAATAGCGTCAAGGGCAGCGTCATCAAAAGTGAGCTTAACATTATCAAGCTTAAACGATTCTTGGAACTGCTTGATAATGGCATTCTTGGGTTCGACAAGAATACGGCGCAGATCTGCAAGTTTTAAATCGCTAAGCGGAACGCTAATCGGTAAACGCCCGATTAACTCGGGAATAATGCCGAACTTTACCAGATCGTCGGGGATAAGTTTATCGTACAGTTCCTGCAAATTCTTTTCTTTTGCAGACCGTACATCCGCACCGAATCCCATCGGATTCTCCGCAACACGCGTTTGAATAATCGTGTCAAGTCCGACAAAGGCACCGCCGCAGATAAACAGAATATTGGACGTATCGATTTTAAGCATATCCTGATTAGGATGCTTGCGTCCGCCTTGCGGAGGCACCGAAGCGACGGTTCCTTCAACGATTTTCAACAGTGCCTGCTGAACCCCTTCGCCGGAAACATCACGGGTAATCGACACGTTTTCGCTTTTCCGTGCAATCTTATCGATTTCATCAATAAAAATAATACCGCGTTCCGCACGGGCAATATCACCGTCGGCGTTTTGGATAAGTTTTAAAAGGATATTTTCGACATCCTCACCGACATACCCTGCTTCGGTTAAGGTTGTTGCATCTGCAATGGCAAACGGAACCTTCATCTTTTGTGCAAGCGTCCGCGCCAGCAACGTTTTTCCCGACCCTGTCGGCCCTATCAATAAAACATTTGATTTTTCAATAACAACGGCATTCCGGTCGGCCGGCGGATGCATAATCCGCTTGTAGTGGTTATAAACGGCAACCGACAACACCCGTTTGGCCTTCTCTTGCCCGATAACATATTCGTCAAGATAGGCTTTTAATTCCATCGGAGTAGGAATATCCCCTGAAAGCTGCAAGGGCATAGCCATTTTATAAGCGGTCAAGTACTCCTTGCAAAGTTGGATACAGTGATCGCAGATGGCAACTCCCGATCCGGGGACAATTTTGCGGCCTGCATCTTCCCGCTTACCGCAAAAAGAACAAACCAAAGAAGGATCGCTTCTTAATTTAGGCATTTTTTCTCCTATCCATAACCATATCGACGATGCCGTATTCGCAAGCCTCCTGCGCAGACATAAAGAAATCCCGCTCCATGTCTTCGGCGACCGCGCTTTCCGTTTTACCGGTGTGGTGGGCACAGTATTGGATAATCAGTTTTTTTAAACGGAGTATCTCCCGTGCCTGTATTGTAATATCGCTCGCTTGCCCCTGCGCGCCGCCCCACGGCTGATGAATCATCACGCGGGATGAAGGCAGTGCAAAGCGTTTTCCTTTGCTTCCCCCTGCCAAAAGGACGGCAGCCATACTCGCAGCCTGCCCCAGACAGATGGTTTGCACATTAGGATGAATATGCTGCATTGTATCGTAAACGGCAAGCCCTGCCGTTACCGAACCGCCGGGGCTGTTAATATACAGACTGATATCTTTATCGGGATTCTGAGATTCCAAAAACAGCAGCTGCGCAACAACCAGATCGGCGGTTGCGTCCGTTATTTCGCCGTCAACAAAGATAATACGGTCTTTTAGCAGGCGTGAAAAAATATCGTAGCTGCGCTCCCCGTTTCCCGTCTGTTCAATAACATAGGGAACAAGGCTATGCATCTGTTCCGACATCGGCGACTCCCTCTCCAAGCAATTGTTCTACCGTCAGCTTTTCTCCCGATTTTACCGTCGATTTTTCAAAAAGCTGCGCATAGAGTTTTTTCTCTTTAATATCGTCGATCAAATATTCTTTGTCGCGGGGATTCCCGTCATAATGTTTTTTAACATCTTCCGCCGATGCCCCGGTACGTTCGGCTATCGAAGCATATTCCGCTTCAACATCTTCCGGAGAAGCGGTTATACCCCGGTCTTCCAGCAATTTTTCGACAATGATGCGGGTTTTAAGCCGTAACTCCGCCTCAGTCCGCCATTCGGTCATCGCAGAAGCTTTAGATAACTTACCGTTGATATCAATCGTTAATTTTTCCAAGCTTTCCGGCGACATTCCCAACCGCTGCGCCAACATAGCCCACCGGCCTTCGAGTTCCGCCTTAACCATGGATTCGGGCAATTCGATAGGATTTGCTTCCGCCATCTGTTTAAGCAGCTCGTCGGTCTTTTTCCGCTCCAGCACATCTGCTACCTGACGGGTAAGATTTTTCGATATGTCGGCTTTTAAATCCGCAAGCGTTTTATATTTTTCGCTTACATCCTGTGCCAAATCATCGTCGATAGCGGGAAGCTCTTTGCGCTTCAAAGCCGTTACGGTAACCCTTAACTTAATTGTCTTTCCGGCAAGCTGTTTGTCGATATGTTCGGCAGGATATGTCTTGACAATAACCTTCTCTTCGCCCTTCTTCATACCGATGAGCTCATCGTCCACACCGTAGTGGAACTGCCCCTTGCCGACGGTAAACACAAAATCATTCCGTTTAGAAGTTTCGATTTCCGCATCGGAATCATCAAGCTGTACATAGTTAATCGTTACGATATTATCATTCTGTACGGTGTCGGTATCGGCGCAATCGATTACAAGCGCATTCCGCTCCTGTATCAATGCCAATTCCTTTTCGATATCGCCGTCGATAACGGACACTTCGGGCACCGATACCGTAAAGCCCTCCACCTTGGACAGTTCCACTTTGGGCAGTACGTCGTACATAACCGCAAACGCCATGTCGGCATCCAGCTTGAAATCGGGTGTACCGTCAAGTTCAGGCTGCGAATACGGCAGCGGACGCGAATATTTATCCGCAGATTCAAATACTTCTTCCAATACGTTTTGAATTACTTCGTCATACGTTTCGGCACGTAGCGTATCGCCGAATTTCTGTTCAAGGATTTTTACCGGCACTTTGCCTTTACGAAAGCCCGGTATTTGAAGCTGTTTCGCATATTTTTTCGTTAAAAGCGCATATCGGTTTTGCACCTCATCCTGCTTAACGGTAATCGAAAGTTTCATCCGAGACTTTTCGATGGGGGTAAATTCTTTCGTAAAATTCATTGGCTTATCCTTATGATCCTAAAAAAGTTCCTTGCAAGAGAACGTTATTTCTCTTTCACCGGCAACATCCGGTTAAAAAAAAAGCGATTCGGTTGTACCGAATCGCTTCTGTAAGAGCGGGAAACGGGGATTGAACCCGCGACATCCACCTTGGCAAGGTGGCGCTCTACCACTGAGCTATTCCCGCAAAAATTGTATCGCTCGGTATATACTGTTGTGGAATCCTGCGAGAGGAGGGACTTGAACCCTCATGCCGAGGCACCAGATCCTAAGTCTGGCGTGTCTGCCAATTCCACCACTCTCGCTCACAAAGTGAGTCGAAACAATATACCGATGATTTTTAGGAATGTCAAGTCCTAGCCTTTAGGATACTTAACTCCTATTCATCTTGAGCCATGCAGGCTTCGAACCTGCGACCCACAGATTAAGAGTCTGTTGCTCTACCAGCTGAGCTAATGGCCCGTCAATGTCTTAGCAAGACTGAACGAGTATTCCATAATTTTAAAAGAAAGTCAATACCTCGGATAAACGTTTACCGCCGTTTTATGCTATACTGATTTATGCTATACTACACCGCAAGGAGTTTTTTATGAAAGTAAATATACACCGGCTTTTAAAAGAGGCAACAGACGCTGCCCCGCAGGCCGAGTGGATCGGATTACGGAGAGTTACCAACCGCCTGACGATGTTTTCCGCCATAGACGGTAAATTTGACCAAGCTGCAGGCGGCGCCGACGAAGGTGTTATGCTGGAGGTATTGTACAAGGGAACCTTCGGCTATGCGGCAACCGCCGACCTCAGCAGCGGCGGGATCAAACGCGCAGCGGAGCAAGCTTTTGCAGCTGCACAGGCAGCGCAGCCTTACGGCATCTACCGTTTTGACCGGACGGTACGCCCCGCCGCGCAGGTACGCTATGCCACAAAACGCGAAAAATTAAGCGGGATTCCCGCCGCCGAAACGGTGGATCTCTTGTGCAGTATCTGCGATGCGGCAAAAGTTTCTTCCGGCATTATACAAACCGCTGCCTATTGCCAAACCGGCATCAGCGAAACGGAAACGGTTTCCACCAACGGCGCAGATATCCGGCAAACCGTCCGTTTCGGCGGCATCAACATGAATGCCGTCGCGCGGGAAGGAGATATTATCCAGCAGCGGAGCGCGCACGGACATTCGGCGCTTACCTATCAGGGCGGCAGGGAGCTGTTCAACCCGGAGACGCTGCATGAGCAAGCACGCAAAGCAGGTACGGAAGCCGTTGAGCTCTTGACCGCCGAACCGTGCCCGACCGGAAAGCGGACACTCGTACTGATGCCCGACCAGATGATGCTGCAAATTCACGAAAGCGTCGGGCATGCGCTGGAGATAGACCGCATCCTCGGCGACGAGCGCAACTTTGCAGGCGGCAGCTTTATCACGCTGGAGGATGTCGGCAGCTTCCGCTACGGCTCCCCGCTGATGAACGTCGCCTTCGACCCGACCATCGCGCAGGAACTGGCAAGCTACGGAGCCGACGACATCGGCAACACCGCGGTAAAAGAATACCTGATTAAAGGCGGCATCTTGATACGGGCGCTCGGCAGTTTGGAAAGCCAAAAACGTTCGGGGCTGCACGGCGTTGCCAACCAGCGTGCCTGTTCATGGAACCGCCCGCCCATCGACCGGATGGCAAACCTCAACCTCGAAGCGGGAACGAGCAGCTTCGATTCGATAATCTCTTCTATCGAAAACGGCATTCTGATGTTCTCCAACCGTTCATGGTCAATCGACGACTACCGCAATAAATTCCAATTCGGCTGCGAGTACGCTAAGTTGATCGAAAACGGCAAACTGACAAAAACCGTGCGCGACCCGAACTACCGCGGCATTTCACGGTTCTTTTGGAACAACCTCTGCGCAGTCGGCGACCAAAGCACCTTCGGAGTGTTCGGCACCCCGAATTGCGGCAAGGGAGAGCCAAATCAAGTGATACGGGTAGGACACGCAAGTCCCGTATGCGCATTCAGCGATGTTGAAGTATTTGGAGGCGGAAAATGAGTTGTGATCAAGAAATGATGTGCGAAATGGATTCCGATTTTAAATGGCATTTTGAATCGCTTGCGGAATTCTTTTTTGACGAACTGTTACCCAATGAGCAGGCATCCGTAAGCTACAGCGCGGAGGATACCTACTTTCTGCGCATGAATCACGCCAAGGTACGGCAAAACGGTTTTGTGCGGCAGGCGGAAATCTCGGTTACCCTGTATAAAAACAAGAGAACCTACAGTTTTGTACAAGGTTTGAGCTGCCTTATCGATCAGGATAAGGAGACCCTTGCCGCAGCGCTGGAAGATGCACGCAGCATTATTGCGCAGCTCCCCGAAGATCCCTATCAGTCTATCCCGATTGCGGACGATGATTCCGAAACGATTTATGACGGTACCCTGCTCCCGCAAGGTACAATAGAAAAGACACTGCTTGAGCCTGTTTCCGATTTGGATTTTGCCGGTCTTTTTTCACAGGGGATAATCTGCCGCGGCGCTGCCAATACTGCGGGCTCACGGCATTGGTTCCAGACAAGGACATTCATATTCGACTATTCAATTTGGCTGAAGAACGGACGCGCCGTAAAAGGATTGTACGCGGGGCGCGACTGGCAGCAAGCGGAATACGAAAAGCGCATCGCGGATGCACGGCAGAGTTTACAGGTACTTGCGCTCGAACCGAAAAAAATCGAGCCGGGCAAATACCGCGTTTTTATTGCTGCGGATGCCTTGGTGGATGTCGTAGAGTTTTTCTCGTGGAACGGCTTCGGGGAGCGGGGAATGCAGCAGGGCGAAAGCGCCTATCTTGCATTAAAAGAAGGGCGGGAACGGTTTTCCGAAGCCTTCAATTTAACTCAAGATTTTTCCATCGGTGTGGAACCTGCGTTTAACGGCGAAGGAGAAGCCGCCCCGGAAAAACTAACCGTTATCGAAAAAGGAAAGCTCGTTCATACCATCGTAAGTTCCCGCTCGGAAAAACAGTACGGAACAAAAGCAAACGGAGCCGATGCAGACGAGGGCTTCCGTTCCGCGGTAATCGGCGCGGGTACGCTTGCCGAAGCGGATGCGCTCAAGGAACTGGGCACGGGTATCTACATTTCAAACTTCCACTACCTAAACTGGAGCGATCCTGCAACTGCCCGCGTAACGGGTATGACCCGCTTTGCCTGCCTCTGGGTAGAAAACGGAAAAGTCGTAGCCCCCATTGCGGATATGCGCTGGGATGAGTCCCTGTACAATATGTTCGGAGCAAACCTCATTGCGCTCACCAAAGAACGGAAGCTCTTTGTAGACACCAATACCTACGAAGAACGCGCGGTAGGCGGCTGTCTTTTGCCCGGAATCTTGGTTAAGGATTTCAACTGCACGCTGTAAAATTGTGCGAGACACCCGATAAGGTGTGGCGCCGTAACCGGCGCTTCCGCAGCCGAAGACGCCGCCGGAAGTTATATAGCGGGGATTGCGAAAAAGGAACTACCTTTTGAGACATCCCCGCTATTGATGCGGTCAATGCGGCGATACATTTTATCCCTAACGCGGGTGTTATAATGTGAGTGTTATTAAGAAGATACTGCCCATTAAATATCTACAAGCTGTTGCTTATGTTTTTGCTTATTCGCATACATAGCATCATCCGCTTGTATAAAATGTTGTATCAGATCGTTATGATTGCCGTTTATAATTGAACAACCTACTGAAATGGAAACCTTCCAAGACTTTTTTTGATTTGTACAGAGTGTTTCTATTTTTTTTACGATAGTTGCTGCATCCGTTTCGGTACAGTGCGGGATAAAGGCAACAAATTCATCTCCCCCTATACGGAACAGCGTATTCGGCGTATTTATCGCTTGCTGCAGTATCGCCGCGCATGTTTGAATATAATCGTCCCCTGCACTGTGGCCGAATGTGTCGTTGACCTCTTTAAGATCATCAATATCGGCGGCAAGCAAAAGACAGGGTTTTACGGCATTTTGTACGATTGTTCCTTTTCGTAATTCAAAGCAGTTGCGGTTTAAACATCCGCAGAGAGCATCGGTAAATGCGTTTTGTTCAATCTTTTGTATAAGTTCACCCAACATACCGGCATCATACATAATAATGGTTGTCCCGATGCTTTTGTTGCTTTGAGGGTTTAAAACCGGCTTTTTATGACAAAGGAATACCTTTCCCGTTGTTCTGTGCTGCATGTACAGCGCATAATCGGTCTGATTTCGAGATTGAATAGGCACAAAAAAACGGCCGCAGAACATATCGCCGTACAACGCATACGGTTGGATGGGTATATTCGATTGAGTAAAAAATTGCACGGCAACGGTATTTGCTTTAAGTAATTCGCTTTTTGTATTAAAGATGAGCACCGGTTGAGTAAAATCTTCAAAGAAATCTTTTTTTCCGAGATAGAGTCCTTTTTGATCCATATCGCGATAGGTTAAGAAATACAGTGCGTTAATACTGAACAAATGAGCAAGCAGCGAAAGTAAGGTTATCAGTTCCGTTTGTGCAATAAACGTGCCGATGATATTCATTACGGTAAACATGCAGACGGCAGCCGTTATGGCGATAACTTCTTTACGGTTTTTTACTTGAGGTGAAAACAGTTTGATAAAAAATAAAACACACGAAAGGAAGATTAGCGCATAGCTGTACAGGATATGTACGTAAAACCATGCACCATAAATATATGGACGGGCTCCCATATCGAATGTTTCCGCTTCCGGATTTAAACTGATAAAAAACGAGTGCTTGTTTGCCGTAATGCTCAGGATACAAGTTATGACGGGAATAATCGCTACCAATCTGCGGCAGAAAGAAGGAACATTCGGTATGCAGTAGAATTGTGCATAGTAAAATAAAAACAGCGCTGAAAATGCAATACACGTATAGATGAATCGTGTCATAATAAAACTCAGCTGAAGTTCGTGTGTTTGCACTAAAAAAAAGCGTATTAAATTCCAAAAACCGATCATGGAAGCTAAGTAAGCAATAGGTTTAAAGACAGGATTTTCTGTGCTCTTTGTTAATGAACATACCGCTATGATAAAGGCGGTTATCGCGTTAAGAATGCGAAAAAAATTAAGGATATCCGTCATATTTATAGGAGCGAATTATAAGGGCGATTTTTTATACTGTCAATCTTTTATATATACTTTTCCGGTGCGGCAGTCCTGTTAAGTTTCTAACACCGCTTATACGCAAATCGGTTTCCGTTCTATGTGGACACCGAGTGCGTTGAACCGGTCGATGAGGTGTTCATAGCCGCGTTCGATTTGATATACGTTCCGAATAAGGCTTTCACCGCGGGCACAGCAGGCGGCAATTACAAGTGCCATCCCCGCGCGCACATCGGGAGAAACCAGCTCGGAACCGTGCAGGGTACCGGGGCCGGTAACGACGGCGCGGTGCGGGTCGCAAAGCGTAATACGGGCGCCCATACCGATGAGCTTATCGACAAAGAACATACGGGCTTCAAACATCTTTTCGTGGATAAGCACCGTGCCTTCCACCTGTGTGGCGATAACCGTCATAATACTGGTAAGGTCGGCAGGGAAACCCGGCCACGGCGCGTCGTCAATCTTAGGGATCATACCGCCGAGGTCGCAGTTGACCTTTAAACTCTGCTGCGCGGGAACGGTAAGGCTCGTCCCGTCGATTTCCCAACGGATACCAAGCTTGTTAAACGCAAGCTTTATCGGCCGCATATCGGGCGGATTAATATCGGTAATGGTAAGAGAGCCGTGCGTTACCGCTGCAAGTCCGATAAACGAACCCACTTCCATGTAATCCGCCCCGATGCGGTATTCGGCGCCGCGCAGCTGCCGCACACCCTGAATGGTAAGAATATTCGAACCGATACCGCTTATCTTTGCTCCCATTGTATTCAACAGTTTGCAGAGATCTTGAATGTGCGGCTCGCTTGCCGCATTGGTGATAACGGTTTCTCCCTCGGCGATTACCGCAGCCATCACCGCATTTTCGGTAGCGGTTACGGAGGCTTCATCCAAGAAAATATCCTGTCCAATAAGTTTATTCGCCGAAAATAAAAAATGCCCGTTTATCTTTA
Organism: Treponema vincentii F0403; assembly: GCF_000412995.1. NCBI lineage: Bacteria > Pseudomonadati > Spirochaetota > Spirochaetia > Treponematales > Treponemataceae > Treponema > Treponema vincentii. The sequence goes on from NZ_KE332512.1 coordinate 1,363,896, forward strand.
CCTGTGCACCGAGTTCCGTTAGAGCCAAAAAATGCGTATCCAGCCGCCGCCGGCCGATAACATCGCCGCCGGGCGGGGTCATCATAACTTTTCCGTGACGGGCAAGCAGCGGCCCTGCAAACAAAATAGATGCCCGTATCTTTTGGGCAAGCGGCGCCGGCACCTCATAACCGGTTACGGTTTTTAATTGCAGCGTATATTCATTCGGAGCGCATTTGGTTACTGTTCCGCCGAACGATTTGAAGATTTCAAACATTACAAAAACATCTTCAATTTCGGGGAGATTCTTTAAGGTAACGGGCTGATCGGTAAGAACGGCGGCGGCGATACAAGGAAGCGCGGCATTCTTATTTCCACTTGCCTTAACGGTACCTTTTACCGGAAAACCGCCTTCAATATGATATTCATACATGAGCTACTCCAAATTTTCTCACGTTTATCACCTAACGGCGCCGCGCCTAAAACATCTGAAAAATCGCCGATCTGTAACCGGTTATACGCTAAAGAGGCAGCGCGGCAGAGGTGATTAAATGCTGTATTTTTTCTTTTAATGCAAGACGGATGGGTAGCACAGGGTAGTCCGGCTTATCGATGAGCTGCACAAAGAGTTGCTTTTGACCGACAGGATTAACTTCAATTAAAAAGCTTATTTTTCCTTTTTGTTCTCTTTCTAAAATATTGTAAACGGCAGTTGCCTCAAATTCTTCCCGATAATAGATGAGAGAATTCTTTTTTTCAATATCGATAATATCCTCTACAAGCACTGCTTCCGTCTCCGTTTAATTTAAAATCGATGATACCCCATTTATCAAAGTTTTGACAAGGGGAGCTAATTCATATTCGGCTAAATCGCCGACTTGAATAATATCTTTTTCTTCTATACTTGATACAATATCGTGCAATAAAGCCGTTATATCTTTCTGATACTCATGAATCGATTTTTCTTCAATTTGTATATCGATCGGCAGTTCCGTTACATCGGATAAAAGCAGCGACCGATACAGCTCATTCAGTTTTCCCGAAAAAGTCCCGAGCAGGTTCAGCACCTGCACGTCCTTTCCGGTCTGCATGTATACCGGTATCTGTTCAAACTCTTCTGCATATCCGGACAGTTCTTTCATCAAACCCTTCATGTAGTTGCGGATTTCCGCCCCGGAGAATGTTGAAAGCTCGATTGTAATATCGGTATCAACCGGCTGCGTAAAAAGCAGATCAAGCTCTTGCGAAGTCAGTTCTTTACCGTCAACCGAAATCTGTACGATTGTTTCGTGTTCGCGGCAGCAGGCTTCTTCAATACTGCCCAGCACTTCGCCGAGCGTTTTTTCGTTTTCAAGCGTATACGACAGTTCTTCGCCGTTAATTTTTATTACCATTTATAGCTCTACTCCTCAAGTTATCATTTTTCGGCAATTATGTAGATATATCCGCAGCGTACTAGTTATCCGAACCGCCTCTATTTTGCCTGCTGAAATTATTGATCATATCCGACTGCTTTTGCAGATTCCGCAAAGACCCATCCATATCCCCATACTTCTGTCGCAGCTCCTGTTCTTTTTTTTCCAGTGCTTGATCGTACCGTGCAATTTTATCCTTGCTTGTTTTAATCCGGGCTGCCAATCCGTTTGTCCGCGTAGAAAAAATTCCACCCCGCTGTACATACGGATCTATCTGTTTAAATACCTGATACGCAACCCCGTCATCGATTAACACATCGTTATCGGTATCATATCCGAAGAGGTAACGGACATCTTCTATCGAATTTTTTAAAGCTTCATCCAGTTTCTTTTCATCGATTTCCAAGTATCCACGGAGCCGGGCTTCGTTAAGCGCCGAACTTGTGTCCGACTTGGTCGATATGCCAATTTGGGATAACGTCCGTATCGGGGTATCGGTATTTCTGCGGTACACATTTGCCACAATCTGACGCAGATTATTCTTTAAAGAAGACAGCGTCGTATCGCCGAAAAGAGCCCCGAGATTTTCTTCCGCCGTTTTACGCTCATCGTCGGTAAAATATTCGATTTCGTCGATAACCGCTTGCTGATTGCTCGTTACGATATTGATTTCGGCCAAAAGCCGGTTGTATTTTGCGACAAATTCGATAATCGCATCTTTTGCCGGCTGCGGATCCGGTTTAATACTGATGCTTTCCGGTTTATCGGTTTTATCTTCCAACTGTAGTGTTACTCCCGGAATAAGATCGTCTATCTTATTTGTGCTCCGCTTTACAGGAATACCTTCAAACGTAAGAGATGCCTCCTGTGCCTGCGAAACGGGATTAACCGGTATGTACTCGCCCGTTGCTTTCGGGTCATATACTTTAATCTGCGCCAACGAAACGGTCTTATCGGTGTTGTTATTGTGCACGGTAATTCCGGTAATGTCGCCGTATTCGCTCAGCGGAATGCTGAAAGTTTGAACTTCGGCCGTATCGGCAAGCGGGGGCAACGGGATAAGCGTTCCGCGCGATGAAACCAAAGACAGTACATTATAGTCTTCCACAGGAGCGGCCGGTACCGGATTTAGGCCGAGTGTTTCGGGCACGATACTTGAATCGCTCGGTGCATTGGTTACGGTTACGCCCTTGTACGACACCGTACCGACTTGCTCGTAAATAGGATTTCCTCCGGAAGAAGCTTGCTCTCCTTGACCGGAAGGCGGCGCGGATACATCAGCATTATTCTGCAGAGACACGGTATATTCCAGCACGTACTGCTGCGAACCTCGTACCGGCTTGGAAAACGCAATACGTTCCGTTGTCTGCGCAGGAACTGCGATCTCCGTTTTTTCGACATCGACTGCGAGGCGATCGTTCTTTTTTATCAGACCGTTTTCAAGTGCAAAGGATAACGCATCATCGGAAAACTCTAATCTATTTGCTTCTCCCGTCAGCTGCGATTCAAAAAGCAACGAAACGGCGCCCGGCGACGTTTTTATTTCCGAAATACGGATAACATCTTTTCCTTTTTTATTGACGGCATCGATAAAGCTCCGGTATTTTCCGCCCTGCCAATTTACCGACAGTTTTTTTTCGCCGACGGTAAAGGTATATAGGCCTTTCGGAACTTGAAAATCTTTCGATACTTCGTTTGATAAAAAAGAATCGGCCTGAGCAATCTGATTGATGGAAATTTTAAAGGTTTGTTCGCGGGCATCCCGTGAAGCGGTTGCCGTTACCGCCCGTTCATTGGAAGATGCAACGGTCTTTTCGACGAAAGGGTTATTAAAAGAATATAAGTCCCGTGTTTTTTCCCGGATTTCGGTAGAGAATTGGTTTATTTTTCGCCAAATAGCATTCTGCTGTTCATATTTTTTTAAATCTTCAGCTGCTGAATCGCGCGGGGCACGCTCTTTTTTCATCAGCGTTTCAATGAGATTATCATATTTACCGGCCCCTATGCCGGGAATATTCATGTCTGACACTTTACCCCCTTTACCGTCAAGGCCGGATAAACCCTCTCTATTAGTATTTTCGGCTGTAATATCAATAAGCTTTATGACATCAAATTAGTTACGTGTTTTGTAGGATAAACTTATGAATTCCAACCGTTTAAAAGAATATTTCTAAAAATTTAAGTTTTTAGAGCTCCCCAAAGGTCTTTAGATAAAAAAAAGGAAGAAGAAGGGCGCGGCTTCTTCTTCCTTTTCGGTTTCGGGAAAAGAGATAACATCCAGAGATCTCTTTTACTCAATCCTCAACTGTTGATTTAAGGATTTGTGTGTATTCCCGATTTTCCTGAGCGCTATTGAAGGAGACGAACAACCGACTGGGGTTGTGTATTCGCCTGTGCGAGCATTGCTGTGCCGGACTGCATCAAGATTTGATTCTTGGTGTATTCGACAACTTCTTTAGCCATATCAGCATCGCGGATGCGTGATTCAGCAGCTTGCAAGTTTTCAGAAGCGATTGCAACACCATTATATGCAAGTTCAAAACGGTTCTGATATGCACCGAGGTCTGCGCGCTGCTTGTTGATCTGCTTTAACGCATTGTCGATAGTACCGATTGCCATGTTAGCGCCTTCTACAGAGGAAATGGTGATCATATCACCTTCGCCGCCCTGTGCACCGCCTGCAAGACCAAGAGCCATAGCGGTCATTGTGCCAACAAAGAGCTTTTCGGACTGATCCATGTTTGCACCAACATGCAACTGCATCGGGCCGGTTGCAGAATCTTTCGCAAAGCGTCCGGTAAGCAAGTTCATACCGTTGAATTGAGCATGGCTTGCAATGCGGTCTACTTCGTCTACGAGCTGAGAAACTTCAACCTGAATTTGCATACGGTCTTCTGCAGAATAGATACCGTTGGCAGCCTGAACTGCTAACTCGCGCATACGCTGCATAATATCGGTGGTTTCAGCTAAATATCCTTCTGTTGCTTGGATAAAAGAAACACCGTTCTGTATGTTCTGCCCTGCTTGATTCAAACCGCGAATTTGGCTTCTCATTTTTTCGGATACTGCAAGTCCGGAAGCATCGTCGCCTGCGCGGTTAATGCGCATACCGCTGGAAAGCTTTTCGATGTCTTTTGCAATGCTTGTCTCGACAATGCCTGTGTGGCGCTGTGCATACATAGCGCTCATGTTGTGGTTAATAATCATATAACCCTCCTTGAAGTCTGCTTCCGGCATCCATGCCGGAAATGGTCGCTGTATAAAAACGTTACGGAAATTGGTTGCGCCTTTTCCCTCTGTTTTTTACACAGTATTATTGGCTTCCGATGTACTGACCGAAGACCAATAATACTGCTATACAGAGCTTCTTAAGGGTATTTTTCAAAGATCATGATAACGAAAATCGAAAGTACCACTCCGGTTCTCGTTATTACGGTGGTTAGTATACTCTCTTGCCTAAAAAAAGACAAGAGGAAACTTTTAAAAACCTCAGTTTTTAAAAGTTTACCTTAGATTCAGCTACGACGTTTAAAATTAAGTCATTATTGTATAAAGACTTAATTTTAAACTCGACGGGCATCTGCAAAAACTGACCGAGTTTTTTACAGATGCCCAAGAGAGTTATGCCCAAAATTACCGCAATAATGAAAGCACAAGCTGCGTGTTTGAATTCGCTTGCGCCAACATTGCCGTACCGGACTGATTGAGTATTTGATTTCTCGTGTACTCAACCATCTGCTTGGCCATATCCGCATCGCGGATACGTGATTCGGATGCCTGCATATTTTCTGCGGCGATGTCAATTCCGACAACGGCCATTTCCAGTCTGTTCTGGTATGCGCCGAGGTCTGCCCGCTGCTTGTTGATTTTCTTTAACGCCTCGTCGATTGTACCGATACTGTGATTAGCGTCTTCCGCAGTTTCGATAGTCATCGTTCTATTATCGCTCAGATCACGTACGCCGAGAGCATGAGCGGTCATAGTACCGATATACACACGGATACGTTGATCCATATTGGCGCCGATGTGGAACCACATAGATCCCGTTACGGCATTTTCTCCGCCTTCACGTGCAAAACGTCCGGTCAGCATATTCATGCCGTTGAACTGAGCGGAACTTGCAATGCGGTCAACTTCGGCAACAAGCTGAGAAACTTCAACCTGAATTTGCATGCGGTCTTCCGCACTGTAAATGCCGTTTGACGCTTGCACCGCCAACTCGCGGATACGCTGCATAATATCGGTGGTTTCCTGCAAGTACGCTTCGGCAACCTGAATAAAGCTGATCCCGTTCGATGCGTTTGCCGAGGCTTGATTTAAGCCGCGGATTTGAGCGCGCATTTTTTCGGAAACAGCAAGACCGGAAGCATCGTCGCCTGCACGGTTGATACGCAAACCGCTTGACAGTTTTTCGATGTCCTTGCCGATACGTACATCGGTAACACCTAATGTACGCTGTGCAAACATTGCACTCATGTTGTGATTGATAACCATAGCATTCCTCCATGAAATGTGGTACTGAAAAGCATCCGTGCTTTTCAAGAAATAAGGAACCGCTAAAAGCTTAGGCGCTTATCAGAGGTTCCGGATAGAATATCTCCATATCTTTTATCGGTAGTATAAGCTGAAAACTTTAGCCTTTGTGCAAAATTTTTCTAACATTTTGCACGGTTTTACTGTTGTTTCAGCTAATCCTATCCCTGCTTATTCCGCAGCAAACCATTCTAGTTTTGCATCCATCTTCGCTACATTATTTCGATAGTCATTCAGTAAAACAGCCGGAACCTTTATGCTGCCTACCGTTAAACTCTTGCAATCCCAGAAAGCATTATTAAATTTGCCTTCGCTATATTTGCATTTCAGTGTAACGGATGTAAGTGCTCTGCATTTGAAAAAACAGCTGGTCATATCCGTAACACCATCGGGGATATTCGGTACTTGCATAAGGCTGGTACAGAACCCAAAGCATCTAGTCATATCCGTAACACTATCCGGGATGTTCGGCACTTGCTGAAGCTTTGTACAGTCGTAAAAGCAACTGTCCATATCCGTAACTCCGTCGGGGATGTTCGGTGCTTGCATCAGGTTTGCACAGTCTTCAAAGCAACTGTCCATCTTCCTAACTCCATCAGGAATGCCGGATACGTGTACCAGGCTTGTGCAATTGTAAAAGCAGTTGGCCATATCTGTAAGACCGGCTATTGCTGTATCGCCGAATGTAAGTGCAACCCGTTTTGTGGGATATTTTTGCAGTGTCTTTCCCAACGGACTTGCTTCGGAAGCACTCCCCAGCAACTTGTCTGCTGTAAGGCCGGTTACTTTAATGTAATTAATTTCACTTTCGGATGCGGTGTTTTTAAGATAAGAGTCTAACGCATTGTATGCGATTAACTTATATGTGATAAGCTTAAACGTTACGGTTACCGTTGTATTTGCAGTAACTTTTATCTTCGCAATCGTATTTTCTACCTGTCCGCCTTCCATAAGCGCAGACGAAGGGGTCACTGACCACGTATCTACGATATAACTTTGATTGGGCACTGTACTTTGACTGGGTTCTGCCGTAAAGATAACGGTCTTTTCCGTTTCAACTTGTACAGGCGAGGTAACTGCTTTTCCGTCTATCATGGCAGTAAGTTTTCCGTTCTCACCATTTACGGTAAAGGTTACCGTAAACTTTTCCGCAGATGAGCTCGCGCTTACATTCGGGTTGCAGCCTACTACTAAAACAGCAAGCATTACCATTGCACCCCAGCTAAAGAGCCGGTTCATTTTTTTCTTATTACTATTCATAGTACATCTCCTGATATGTTTTAACCGCAGAGCGGTTTATTTTCCTAAATACTGATGCGTTTACTCTCCGATTCGCACTATCTTAGACCGGACAGTCAGCCAAAATTGGCAATACAAAGTGAAAAAGATTGATAATTGTGAATTATTAATTATATCCGCTGTACAACATGAGAAAGCTGAACAGGACAAGGCCTCTTTGCGTTTACCGATGAGAAAAAATAATTGTATGCATAAAAATATAAAGATTTGTCTAACGAGCTGTGAGCTGTGAGCTGTGAGCTGTGAGCTGTGAGCTGTGAGCTGTGAGCTGTGAGCTGTGAGCTGTGAGCTGTGAGGATTGTATTACAGGTTGTGTACGTGTCAAGTCCTGTGTGCATTTTTTGCACTTTTTGGGGAGACTGATGATGCTGTGATAATCCGATACTTCGGCTCAACATAGGCATTATTATAGGGATAAAAATAAGGAAATGCAATATCTCGCATTTTGAAAACATACACCGCAGTAGATGCGCCCTATCTTTTTGCCCCCTCCGTAAGCCTTTTGAAAAACTTGCTACTGCTTACAACCACCGCCGTCCGGGCTTCTGCTCAATCCCACGGACATCCATATCCGTTCTGATACGTTGAGGATTGGAATTTGCGTAGCAACGCAGTAGTATTTCCCTCTGCCAACGCTTTTGAAAATAGACGATGCAGGTGCTAGGAGCGTACAAAAAACACCCGCAGGCGTACTTGTTGTACGTCGAGGACTGTTTTTTGTGAAGCGACAACGCAGATGCGTCGTATATTTTTGAAAATTCTCTTTCCGTCAGCCTTTTGAAAATAGACAGTACAGATACAAGGCGCTTAGCAAATTCCAACCGCAGGCGTATCTTTGATACGTTGAGGATTGGAATTTGCGTAGCAACGCAGTAGATGTGCTGTATATTTTCAAAAGCCTTGTTTCTCACACTATTACCATATATACTATGAAAAACAAGGCTTCAATTTTTGGAGGTTTTTATGATTCACAAACGTTTTATGCATCTATCGGTTGCATTATTGTTCAGTCTTTCCGTACTGATGTCATGCGCAACGACGGACAAGGCACGTACACAGGAGCCGGTCTATGAACCGCTGCAGGGAACCGTTTCGTCGGTTGACAAGTACGGAAACTTGACAACGGACATTACCGAAGCGGCGCTGAAAGGAAAAGGCTATGAGCTCGGCGACGTATTACTCGCAAAACTCGGGGATAAGACCGTAACGGCGCCCTTTGTTGACACCTATAGCGACGTTAATAGAGGGGATTACCTGATTAGAATTTCACACGGATTTACAGCTATCGCGATGAGCTACGATAACTGCAGCGGCAAAACCGGCGCAGTTGAAGGGACTTCGGTAACGCTCTCGCTTTCCAAGAAAGGTGCGTATCTACAGGAATACGAAATGCGCCATTTGGTAAAGTCGGAAAAGCGTGAAGATTACGCTTCCGATGCGGTATTTGCAAACTTCCGCGCCATTCAGGCGGGTTCCATCGCTGCAAACAGACTGTACCGAGGATGCAATCCGGTACTCGACGACGCCCGTGCCCCGTATGCGGCCAAACTTGTCGAAGAAGCCAAAATCGCTACCGTTATCAATCTTGCAGACAGCGCCGAAAGCATGGCGGCTCATCTTGCTGCAGCACCTTATTATGAACAGCTGGTAAAAGACGGGCAGGTTATAACCCTTAATATGGGAATTGACTTTAACGATCCCGCATTTATCGGAAAATTGAAGGACGGGCTGATCTTTATGGGACAGCACGAAGGACCGTTCTACGTTCATTGCAATGAAGGAAAAGACCGCGCGGGCATGGTTGCCGCCGTACTTGAAGCATTAATGGGTGCGACAGTGCAGCAGGTTTCCGACGATTATATGGTATCGTACATGAACTACTTTAACGTCAAGAAAACCGATGCACGGTATCCGGTAATTGCAAAGATTATTACCGATATGTTCGTAAAAATGAACGGCGGCAAAGCAATTACCGACGCCAACTTGAAATCCGTTGCGGAAAACTATCTGACCAAAACCGTCGGACTTACCGCACAGCAAGTAAACACGCTCAAACAAAAACTACAATAACGAAGCGATCTGGGCAACCGCATCGGAAATACTTAAAGCGGTTGCCTTCCTTTTGCGCGAAATTTTGAATAAAATTTTGCGCAGTTTATCTTAGAAGAAGGGTAAACGCATCAGAGAAATAAAGCAGATTCCGCAGAATATATAGGCAGGACAACCATTTGAGCCGCAACACGGCGAAATTCTGGTTGAACAGCCTATATATTCTGCGGGCGTACTGTAAAAGCTGATGCGTTTGCCCTGCGAAATGAGGCTCTATGGATACCGGCGATTTAAATACACACGAACAAACCCGCTCACCGGAAGGGCACAATATGCCACCTATTCCGGACACCGATACGGCACAAAATGCCGATACGGTGCAGCCGTCTTCTCCGCTCACATCCAAAAAGCGGAAGAAGAGCGGATTTTTCAAAAAAATCGGCATCCTTCTTCTCGTCCTTATTCTGATTATTCTCCTACCCCTTGCCGGTCTTATCGGATATTCGTTGATAGACCGGACGAATCCTGCGCGGCATATTGCAGACGGGTATTACACCGCAGTTACAATTCGCTCCGCAAGCGACACACTGCAAAAGGGACTATACCTCAGCGCCGTCGATTCGCTGCTTTCTTCCCCCGAAACGGCATCGCTGCAAAGTAATCTCCGTGCGCTGCGCTCAAACACCACGCTGCAATCCGATTGGTTTAAGCGGCTGCTCAACGTCCCGATTAACATTGCAGTCTATGAGGGCAATAACGCAGCGCTTATTGCAGATATCGGAATCCGTTCCGCCGCCGTCCGGCTGCTTCCTCTCGTTGCTGTGATTAAACCGGAACTGTTCGATTCGATACCGAATCTTTCGCAAACCGAATTTGACATAAACGGCAAAAGGAAAGCGGGCTTTCTGTTTCAGCTGACATACGATCAGAGACTCTATATCTGTTTTTATAAAAACCTCATCATCGCGGCGACTTCGGAAGATTTACTTTATTCGTGTATCGCTGAAAACTCTGAAGCGAGCGGTAAACGGTTGACTGCACTGCTGCGTTCTTCGAACCGCGGAGCTGTCAGCATCTATGCGGAACCGTCGTATTTTATTTCCGGCATTGCAGCAAAACAGGATATCGCCGGCAATATAGTGAGGGAACTCGCCTTTCCCGAGCCGGCGGCGCTTAACGTCAACTTTGATGAAAAAACGGTTTCTTTACACAGTATTATCAAATGGGTTTCCGAACGATCCGAAGTGAACGCTATATTGCAGCGCCGCTCTACGCTGCCGTCCATCTTGTCCCGTCTTCCTGAAGGGACAGCCTATTTAACCCTGCTGAACCTAGGCGACCCTCAATTCCTCTACGAAAACACCCGGTCTTTTTTCTCTCCGGAATTAACTAAGACATTCAATTCTGCGGATAAGAACAGTAAATTCTTTTTTAACAAAGACTTAAACCAGCTTGTTTTTGAATGGACGGGTAGTGAACTCGGTGTGTTCGGTCATAAGGATTCTCAAACTCCGGTTTTCTTTATTTCGTTAAAAGACGAAGCAAAATGCCGCTATCTGTTTGAAGATTTATTTAACACGATATTTATCGACCGCAGCATTTCGGCCGTAGTCGACGGCAACCGCATTCCGCGCATTATATTCCCGTCATGGTTATCGGGACTGTTGCGCGCTTTTCATATCGACCTGCCGGAACCGTTTTATATGATACAGGACGGCTATTTATATCTTTCCAACAGTGCGGAAGCGCTCGGCGTGTGCAAAAAAGAAACAGATGCAGGTAAATTCATGGTAAAGACCGATGAATGGAAGAAAATTGCAAAATCCGTTTCCGCCGAAACCTCTTTTTTAGTGTACTATTCGCTGGATCGGAGCATTCCGTTCTTCTTGGAACAAAACGCATTGCTCAAAACCGCCTTTAAAAATTACGGTAAGGGCGTATTATCGCTGCGGTTTGCGGCGGAACGCCAAGTATCTTTGGATTTCTATACGCAGAAAACCGATGCCCGTAAACTGGAAGAAATTTCCGCCTTTCCGCGTTCCCTCTCTCAACGCCCGGAAACCGACATCATCTGCGCAAAAACTGCCGCCAATATCCCTTATATTTTTTGGACAAACGGTTCAAATGTGCATAGCATGAATCTTTTAACCGGAAGCGAAACAACACTTTCACTCGACGGAAAGGCAGGCATTGCCGCCGACATGAAGCAGTCGAAGCTGCAATCGCTGTGGGCGGTTTCCGCCCGCGGTTCCATCTACCGAGTAAATGAAAATCTGGAACCTTTTGCAGGATTCCCCGTGCTGACGGCGGAAAAGCTGTTCCCGGCACCGGTTGCGTTTAACGGCGGCATCGTTGCTCCGCTTTCCTCCGACTCAGGCCTGCTCTTTGCAGGAGCGGCAGACAGCTGGTTTACTTCCGGCATGATGAACGCTAAGCTGCGGACAGCTCCCATCGTATTCAAGGACGGCATTGCGGCGCTGCCCCGCTCGTTTGAAAGCAGCTTGTATATGTTCAATAAAGAAGGGAAGGTAATTGAAGGGTATCCCCTCGAACTTGACGGTATCTTTGCCGCAGCGCCGGTCTTTTTTGAAGAAACAAAGGGAAAGCCCGCCGCCGCCTTTGTAAGCGAAGACGGCAGATTTTCTATCCGCAGCCTGGCGGAGAATTATGAGGAGCTTGCCGCCTGCGATCTGAATACCGTATGCAAGGCTGACTTGGCGTATTCGGCGTCTTTGCGGGCATTTTTCGTCGTTTCTCAGGACGGGCACCTCTTCAAATTCAACACCGCCGGCGCCATAACCGATTCGCTGCCGTTAAAAACAGGCGCTGCGGATGACTACCGCATCACCCTGCTCGACGTAACCGGCGACGGTAAAGACGAAATATTTGTTTCCGGAGGAGGAAACGCTCTTTACGGGTATACCTCCGGCTTTGCACCGCTGGACGGTTTTCCCCTTGCCGGTACGGGCACCTCGTATCTTCTCGACATCGACGGAGATTCGCTACCCGAACTCATTACGCACGGTATCGATTCAAAAGTGCATGCGTATAGAGGAGCAGCATTAAGGTAATGATGAAGTATACACAGCTGCCTGTTTATGAACAAAAGGCACGTATTTTAGAGAGTTTGGAACGACATCAGGTGATTGTTGTCGAAAGCCCGACCGGTTCGGGAAAGACCACCCAGCTGCCGGTTATTTTACATGAAGCGGGCTATACGCAGACCGGCATAATCGGCGTTACCCAGCCGCGGCGCATTGCAGCGCTTTCGGTGAGCGAGTTTATTGCGAATCAGCTGCGGGTGCCGCTCGGCGAGCTGGTCGGGTACAAGATGCGGTTTGAAGATCATACCTCGCCGGATACCAAGATAAAGATTATGACCGACGGTATCCTGCTGCAGGAACTCAAACTTGACCCGTGGCTCAGTAAATATTCCGTTATAATGGTAGATGAAGCGCATGAGCGGAGTTTAAATATCGATTTTATCCTCGGTCTCCTCAAGCGGATTTTGCAGGAGCGGCAGGACTTTAAGGTGATTATTTCGTCTGCGACGATTAACACCGATATGTTTTCGATGTATTTTAACGAATGTCCGGTGATTAAAATCGATGCGATGACCTATCCGGTTACGCTCATCTTTGACCCGCCTGCGCTTACCGCCTCTACGGAAACCCTTGCGGCGGAAACGGCGCTGCTCGATAAAATCGCCGTGATTGTCGGGCGGATTTTGAGCGAGGGACGCCCCGGAGCAATCCTCGTGTTTCTCCCCGGTGAGCGGGCAATTAAGGACTGTATCGAGCGGCTTTCGCACGAGCCGTGGTTCCGTAAGCTCTATCCGCTGCCGCTGTACGGCCGCTTGAGCAAGGAAGAACAGGAGCGGGTATTCAAGTCCCCGCCGTTCGGCAAAAAGAAAATCGTCATTGCGACGAATATCGCAGAAACGTCCATCACCATCAACGACATTGCCGCCGTTATCGATTCGGGCCTCTCGAAGCTCAATTTTTACAACCCCTTTACCTACACGTCCAGCCTTGACGAAGCGCCCGTGTCCAAAGCATCGTGCAATCAGCGGCGGGGACGTGCAGGGCGGACGCAGGAGGGTGTATGCTACCGTCTCTATACCCGCAAGGATTTTGAAACCCGCGTGATGTACACCACGGAAGAAATCTACCGCACCGACCTGTCGGAAGTTGTTATGCGGATGGCGGAACTCGGTATCTACGACTTTGCAAACTTCGATTTTATCTCCCCACCCGGCAAAAAAGGTATCATCGGCGCGGTGGATACGCTCAATATGCTCGGGGCGCTTGAAAGCGATAACAGCCTCAGCAAGATCGGGCAGATGATGTGTCTGTTCCCGCTCAGCCCGCGCCAGTCCCGCATGATTGTGGAAGCGGTGCTGTATTATCCTGAATCGATTGAAGATGTGCTGATTGCCGCGGGCTTTTTGTCGGCACGCAGCCCATTCCTCTTCCCCGATGGGCAGGAACTTGAAGCGCGGAAAGCCCATGCGGCATTCCGCGATCCGCTCGGCGACTTTGTGTCGTTCCTTAAAGTGTACCGGCAGTACATGCAGGCTGAAAACCAAAAGCGTTTTTGCGAACGCTCCTACCTCGACGAGCGGATTATGGCGGAAATCGCCAATATCAAGGAACAGCTGGAACTGATTGTCTCCGATATGGGCGTGCCGATTCTCTCCGGCGGTAAACCGTCTGATTATCTAACGGCAGTTGCCCGCGGTATGATTCAGTTTGTGTGTGCGGCGCAGGGGCGGGATGTGTACCGCAGCCTTACCACTGAAAAGATTTCCATCCATCCGGGTTCTTGCATGTATAAAGAGCGGCCTTCCTACATCGTTGCAGGAGAAATCGTACACACCTCGCGGATGTACGCTATGTCGGTCTCTCCGCTTTCCAAAGACATTGTCGCGCTCGTAGCCCCTGCCCTCCTCGGCAAAAAAGCCGGACAGGAAGCGCGGGCAAAGGCCGGCAAAGGCGAAGGATCGGCCGCAAGTGCAGGCGAGAAAGGAGCCGGTTCATCGGAAAAACGGCAGGGCGGTGCATCCGGCAAAGTATCCGGCAGCGCAGGGAATGCCGCGGCACTGGGTGCCGCAGCTGCAGCAGAAAAACAGCCGCAGACGGTATCCATTTGCGGCACACCGTATATCGTACAAAAGATTAAAGGCAAAAAGCAGCTTCTGCTGCCGTGGGAGCAGTTCAGCCGCACGGTTGAGCAGCTGCGGGCAGAGCGGCAGCGAAAAAGAACGGATGAGCCGGACACAAACACACAAGAGAATATGCCGGACAGCGGCGGTATTATGTATGACGGCCGGTTGGAGCAGCTGAAAAACCTGCGGGCAAAGATTACCATCGGCAGCTATGAGCTGCTCGCCGGAGAAAAATTCGGCTTGGTGTTAAGCATTGCCGAAGCCTTTCCGTTGCAGCCGCTGGAATCGGACACGCCGTTCCCGCGTACCAAGAATTTTACGCTGCCTGAGGATACTGCAGCCCTGTTGGATCAGCTGCCGCTCATCTTCCGGACGGTAACGGCAAAACAGAAAAGCAAGCAGCTCGGTTTTATCACCCTGTTCAACGACGGGAACGGGACGTTTTGGCTTAAAACGTCCCGCGGCTTTCATACGGCACTGCACGAAAACCTCGCCTCCCTGCAGCAGCTCATCGACAGCGCGGGTGCAGAACTGAGTGAAGCGCAAACCGCCGCGGTCAACAGCCTCTACAGCAAAATCGCCAAGCTGATTTAATGCTTTTTCCGGTGCAGTTGCCCTAGTTTTTTATTCTTCTCTCGTTTATACTATAGATTATGGAAACTATGGAAATTTTAAAGCCGCTTTTGGAAAAAGGACTGTTGAAGGAAAGCCTTGCGTTAGCAGAAAGCGAAGGTAAAGAATTAAGCAAAATCAGCCATGAAGGACTTAACTTTGTAACAGCTTCTATACTTGCTGATGTTCCATCTGTTGAAAAAACCGAACTGATTAGAAGGACGGGAGCTTTTTTCTCCGCGCAGGATTATTGCAATTTGTTAAATGAAAAGGTTTTTACTATTCATCCTGTAACCCGAGACCGATTAAAAGATCAGGGAGCTTCATTAACCGATGAAAATATGAAACAATATTACGCCTGGTATAATATTTTTGATATTGCTTTCCCATGGCTTCCATTATCGGTATTTGAAGATCTGGTGATATATTTGCGAGATGAAAAAAGACTGGTGCTGGATAAAGAAACTCGCGAATTGGTGAAAGAAAATTTCTTAAATTCCAAACGGTACTCTGAAAGAGAATTAAACACCCTCTTTGAATCGCCTATTTTTGATAACGAAATTTAACGGACGGCGGGAGCTGCCCATACATTTTTAATACGGTTAAAAACATGGGGATGCCTCAAAAACCGGTTACTTTTTCGACAGCCCCATATCTTTATTAAACTTATTTAAGCTGAGCCGGTGCTTATTTATTTTTATCGGCCTGTACAAGCGTTACAACTGCCGTTACGACAATGTCCTCGACTGAACAGCCGCGGGACAAATCCGACAGCGGCTTAGCAAAGCCCTGCATAAAAGGCCCGTAAGCATCGGCTTTTGCAAAACGCTGCACTAACTTATAGCCGATATTTCCGGCATTAAGATCGGGGAATATCAACGTATTTACTTTATCGCGGATAGGACTACCGGGAGCTTTTCTATCGGTTACTTCCGGTATAAGGGCGGCATCGAGCTGCAATTCACCGTCATAGCAGAAATTAACCTTCCGCTCGTCAAGCAGTTTAACCGCTTCGCGTACTTTAAGGATGCTTTCATCCTTATCGCCGCCCGAACCTTTTGTAGAGTAAGATAGAAGCGCAACGACAGGTTCATGTCCGATAAATGCACGATAGCTTTCCGCAGCCGCTGTTGCGATATCCGCTAACTGTTCAGCGGTCGGATTAGGAATAACCGCAGAATCGGAGAAAATCAATACACCGTTTGTTCCCCATTCGGTACTCTTGGTATCCACAATAAAACAGGAAGAAGCAGTCTTAACTCCTTTCTTTACCCCTACAATAGTAAGTCCTGCACGCAATACGTTTGCAGTCGTATTTTCTGCACCTGCAACCATAGCATCGGCTTTGTCTTGAGCTAACATCATTGCGCCGAACCGTAAAGGATCATGCATCTCCTTTTTTGCTTCCTCAGGCGTCATTCCCTTAGCCTTCCGTTTTTCATATAAAGCTGTAGCAAAACCTTCCGTCCATTCGGAATGCTCCGGATCGATAATGGTGAAACCATCGGTCGCAACGCCTACTTTTTTACAGGCATCTTCAACCTCAGCTTTCTTTCCGATTAAAAACAGCTCGGCGGGAATTTGTTGATCGACAAGTATACGAGCCGCACGAAGAGTTCGCGCTTCCGTCGCCTCAGGCAAGACCAAGCGATTGTGATATTCTTTCGCTTTGTCTTTCATTATTTGAACAAACCGCATAATAAAACCTCCGGATTACATAACCATTGGGCATCTCTAAAAACCGAAATTTTTAGAGGTTCACCATTGCAATTTACGCGTAAGTTTACTATTTTCACGGTTTTTCTGCAAGTTCGCGCGGCAATCTATACGGAAACCGGTTTGTACAAATTCATCTTCCGCAGCAGTGCTTGTATTTTTTGCCGGAGCCGCAGGGGCAGGGATCGTTTCTGCCGACTTTAGGCGTAGTGCGTACCACTTGGACATTTTCCGGTTTGCTGCTTGAGCCCATCGGGGAGCCGCTTTGATGGAAGGAGCCCATAGAGCTGTGATGCGCAGAGCCTTGCGCGATACGGCGGTTTGAAGCGCGTGAGGATGCGGGTTCGTCGGTGCTGATCCGTACCAATACCAGTAAGGAGGCGATGGAGAAGCGGATTTCGTCGAGCATTGCGTAGAAGATGTCGAAGCCTTCGAGTTTGTATTCCGTGAGCGGGTTTTTCTGTCCGTAGGAACGGAGATACACCGCTTCGCGCAGGGCTTCCAGATTTTCCAAGTGATCGAGCCATTTGCGGTCTATCGCCTGTAAATACTGATAGCGGATAAACATATTGAGGTTTTCGTTACCGGCAAGCGCGACCTTTTCTTCGATATTTGCTTTAAGCGCGACGTAGATTTTCTGCTGCAGTGCGCTTGTATCGGAGCTTTGAGCCAGCTTTGTGTCTTCATCACTGAAGATGTAGCCGAACTTTGTCTTTAAGTTTGCTTGCAGCTCTTTCAGCTCGTCCTGCTTTTCCTTGCGGGAGCCGTGCTTAAACTGCTCGAATGCGTCATCGAGGTATTCTTCTATCGTAGTGTAAATACGTTCAACCAGATGATCGTCCTGCAAAATCTTATCGCGCTGCTCATAGATAAAGCTGCGCTGCTCGTTTAACACATCGTCGTATTCAAGGAGGTGTTTACGGATGTCGAAGTTGCGCTCTTCAACCTTCGTTTGCGCTTTTTCGATACTCTTGTTGAGCCACGGATGTTCGATCGGTTCTCCGGGTTCCATACCGACCCGTGCCATCACCCGTTTCAGGCTTTCGCCGCCGAATAGGCGCATCAGGTCGTCATCGAGGGAGAGGAAGAATTTTGAGCGGCCGGGGTCGCCCTGCCGTCCGGAACGTCCGCGCAGCTGATTGTCGATACGGCGGCTTTCGTGCCGTTCGGTACCGATAACATACAAACCGCCGAGCGATTTAACTTCCTTGTAGTCTTCCTGCCACTTCTTGTATTCTTCGTCGTATGTTTTTTGATAGGTTTCAGGATCGGCTTCGGTTCCCGCCCGCTTGCGTGCCCTAAATTCGGGGCTGCCGCCGAGCTTTATATCGGTACCGCGTCCCGCCATGTTGGTGGCGATGGTTACCGAGCCTTTTGCGCCCGCTTCCGCGATGATGAGCGCTTCCCGTGCGTGGTTTTTGGCGTTCAATACCTCGTGCCGGACACCTTTCCGGGTCAAAAGAGACGAAAGTTTTTCGGACTTTTCGATGGACACCGTACCGACCAGCACCGGCTGTCCGCGTTTATGCGCTTCGGCAATTTCATTGCAAAGCGCTTCCCATTTTTCCGCTTCGTTGAGGTAGACGACATCGTGTTCGTCCTTGCGGATAACCGGCAGGTTGGTCGGGATAACGACGACATCGAGCGAGTAAATCTTGTTGAACTCTACCGCTTCGGTATCAGCAGTACCGGTCATACCGGAGAGCTTATCGTACATGCGGAAAAAGTTCTGGAAGGTGATGGTTGCCATTGTGCGGTTGCGCTGGGCAATGCGGATATGCTCCTTCGCTTCGATAGCCTGATGCAAACCGTCCGAATAGCGGCGTCCTTCGAGGATACGGCCGGTGAACTCATCGACAATCTGCACCTGCCCCTCTTTTACGACATAATCGACATCGATGTGATAGAGGATGTGCGCGCGCACCGCCTGCGTAAAGTAGTGGATGTATTCAAAGTTTTCTTCTTCAAAGAGGCTTCCGTTGATCAAGCCCTGTTTTTGCAGAATGTCCTGAATGTGCAACATACCGGAGTCGGTAAAGGACACGCGGCGGCTCTTTTCGTCAATCGTGTAGTCGCCGACAATCTCTTCGCCTTCAAGCTCGTTGGGATATTCGCCCGTTTCGGGATTCTTTTTGACTTCTTCAAGCTGATCGACGAGCTTATCGACATCGAAATACCGCTTGGTGTCGTCCTCGGCGGAACCGGAAATGATGAGCGGGGTACGCGCCTCGTCGATAAGGATGGAGTCTATTTCGTCCACAACCGCGAACGAAAAGCCGCGCTGCACTTTTTCTTCCATTGTAAGCTGCATATTGTCGCGCAGATAGTCAAAACCGAACTCGTTATTGGTACCGTAGGTGATATCCGCATTGTAGGCAGCTTTCCGCGCGGCGTTGTCCATGTTTGACAAGATTGCCCCAACGCTGACACCGAGGTATGTGTAGACAGGACGCATCCAATCGGCGTCGCGTTCTGCAAGGTAGTCGTTGACGGTTACGATATGGACACCCTTCCCTGAAAGGCTATTGAGGTATGACGCTGCGATGCTCATCAGAGTCTTACCTTCACCGGTCTTCATTTCTACGATGCGCCCCGAATGGAGTACCAGCGAACCTAAGAGCTGCACATCGTACATACGCTCATGCAAAATACGCCGCGCCGCCTCCCGTGCAAGCGCAAAGGCTTCGGGGATAAAGGCATCGAGCGATTCGCCTTTTGCAAACCGCTCCTTAAACTCGGCTGTTTTTTGCTTAAAATCTTCCGGGGCAAGAGCAAGCGCCCATGATTCTTTTTCATTTATCTGATGAAGAACGGGCAGCAATGCTTTAATGTCCCGTTCGTGCTGTGAACCGAAAACGGCTTTAATTATTTTATCTGCAATCATTATATCAATGTACAGCGATTTAGCTGAAATGTCAATTTTCAAAAGAAATGGACAGGCCGTAATCATTATTATATAATAGAAGGATGATTATCAGTAAAATACCCGGCATTGAAGCTATTGCATTTGACATAGACGGTACGCTCTACCCTGCATGGAAACTGACATTGCGCGCTGCTCCGTTTTTTATCCGCAACATCCGCTTTATGCAAGCCTTTAGAAAAGTCCGCCGTATTTTACACAAGCATAGCGCATCGGAGCCCGATAAACCGCTGCCGGATTTTTTTAAACTGCAAAACGAACTGCTTGCAAGTCATCTTAATATCCCAGCACAAGAAGCGGGAGATTTTTTAGAGAAAGAAATATATCTGGGATGGCAAAAGATATTTTTGCATATCCGCCCTTACCCCTTTGCAAAAGAAGCGGTTATGCAGTTGAAAGAAGCGGGGTTTAAAATCGGGATTCTATCGGATTTTCCGCCCGAACAGAAAGGTTCCGTATGGGGCATTCTTCCGCTCTGCGATGCCGCGTTGGATTCCGAAGCGCTCGGCGCTCTTAAACCCTCCCGCATTCCGTTCCTTAAACTTGCGGAAGCTTTGAATACATCATGCGAACGTATCCTATATGTCGGAAACAGCAGAGCGTATGATGTTGCCGGCGCCTCCGCTGCCGGTATGAAAACCGCATATATCGCAAATCCGCTTATTTCGGTTTTCAGAAAAAAGTCTCCTTATGCGGATATTTCCTTTTCAAACTATCGTCAATTCTTAAACTATGTGTTATAATAGAAAAAGAGCGCTTCTCAAAATTTTATTTTTCGGAAGTTCTCTTTAGATTTATTTTAAAAAAAGCCGACCTTGAGCTTTTGAATATGTCTTATAAAATCGGAATTTATTTTAAGTAAGGGTGGAACTTAGAATGTCAATGCAACTTTTGACCTCTGCGATAACGCTTATGCTATCTCTCATGCTGATCCTTTTCTTCCGGCAAACGGACAAAAACAGCCGATCGATTGAAAAAGCAAAAAAATACGGCGACCGTGTTAAAGACGAAATAGAAGGTTTTGTCAAAGAACGGACACAGAATTTGCGCGATGCGGCAATAGAGCTTGACGCAAAACTTTCGCAGGCCATCGCTGCCGTCAACCGACTGGATTCCATCTATAACGATTTTATGAAAAAATCCGATGTACTGACCGCCCGTTCATCATCCATCGATGCAATAGAAAAGAACGTTGTAGGGGCGGAAGAAACCATTAAAACCGTTATGGACATGGCAGCGCTTGCGGAAAAAAACCTTGCGCGGGTCAGTCAAGAATCCGACTTTGTCGATTCGCTTGCAAAGAAAATTACGGACGCCCGAAGTGAATTGAATCATATTTCAAAACTCATACCCGAAATGCAGGACAGCTTTTACAAACAAAACCGCGAACATCTCCAGATGATTGAAGAACAGCTTACGGCCGGATTTAATAATACCATCACCGCTTTTGAAAACCGTGTTGCCGGCGCTCAGAAAAAAAGCGAAGAGCTGCTTGAAGTAACGTCAATTCAATTAAACGATTTGTACAAAAAAGCATTTACGGAGGCGAGCAAAAAAGCACAAAACCTTGAAGACGAATCTTTTGCCAAACTGCAAAGCCAAATGGAAGCGCAGATGCAGCACTACAAGTCGGTACTTGATGACCGTTCCGCCGCGCTTGAGGCGGAGATTACCGCCGGTATGTCCGAAAACAAAGCACTTACCGAAAAATTCAAAAAGGATTGGCAAGAAGAAGCAAATAAGCTTGAAAGCTCACTGCATTCTCAGTTCAGCGCAGCGGAGATCGCGTTTACGCAGCGCATCACCAATCTTGAAAAAGACTTGGATAAAACCGAGTCGGATATGCAGAATACGAACCGGCAGCTTGATTCGCGTCTCACCGAGTTTGAAACGGGATTAAATACCCGGCTCGAAAAAACGGCGGCGAAAGCGGCGCAAAGTATCGCTGCGCTTTCCCAGTCGGCGGACACAAAGTTTGCCGAATATAAAAAGCAGGCAACCTACTATTATGAAAAATTTGATAAGTCCATTGCGGGTATCGATAAGCTTTCCGCAGAAATGGAAAAGGCGCAGGAATCGATTAAAGATAGACTTTTGCAGGACTTCGGAAAACATACTTATACCATGCAGGAAAAATACAATGGTTTTGAAAAACATTTTTCAGAGCGGGCAAATGCGCTTGCAGGCCGCCTTCAGGAAATAACCGAACAGTTAACCGTGTTGCGCGAAGAATCTCAGGCAGCGCTTTCCGAAAAACTGCACACGTTTGAAACCGATTTTTCAAGCGAGCTGACCCGGCGCAGCGATGCCTTGAGCGGCGATATTCAAAAACTGCGGAATGACGTTACCGAACGGCTCGCGCTGATGGGATCGGAAAGCGAATCGGCGCGCAAAGATTTGGAAGATGCTTATAAACAAGATTTAAAGGCGCGGCTTGCGCAAACAGCCGAAGAATACAAGGGACACTTTGCTAAATTTAAAGACGATATAGCCGCAATCGAAGAAGGGATTGCCAAACGTATTACTGCAAGCGACGAAGCGCTGCTTGCGTATAACACTCAGTTCAAGGGCATGATGGATCAGACAAAGGAAAAAGCGCAAACCTACATGAGGAATGAGCTTTCCGGCCTCAAGCTTGAATTGCAGGAAACGATGCGGCAGCAGAGCGTCGAAGTTGAAAACGTTACCAAAGAGGTAAAAGCGTGGCTGGATACCGTTAAACAAGAATCCGGCGGGCAGCTGGACGCGGTTAAAACCGACTTTGAAACATGGAAGGCGCGTATCGACCAGCAGCTTGCCGATATGCGGACTACGGTTGACGAAAAAGTTGCTAACTTTGCCGCTTCGACGGAACGAGCTATCGAAGGTATCAGTTCAAAATACAATTCGCACTATAAAGACTTTAGCGTAAAAAGCGACGAAGCATTTAAACTGATGCAGCAGAAAATCAATGATCTGAATGCAAAGGTGCAGAGCGCCGAAGAAGAATTTACTACACAGGTACGCGGCGTTACCGAAAACTTTACACGCGATGCCGAACAGCTTACCAATGAGTTGGATAAACGGATAAACAATGCAACGGGAGAAGCAACTCATTCGCTGGATAACATACGCGAACTCGTGCACGGTCTCCGCTCAGAGGTGGAAGAAACCCAGCATGATTTGTTTGAAAAGATACGCCGCGATTCCGAGCAGCTGACGGAAACCGTCGAAGAAATCGATAAACGGCAAAATGCCTTTATTACGCAGACACGAGTGTTTGATCGTGCGGATGAGTTGAAGGCTGATTTGGAGCAGAATATCGAAAAACTGAAGGCGGAGGTTACCCGCTTTGAAATCTACCGTAATACAATGGATGATCTAAATCTGAAATACGAAAAAGTAACCCATCTGGAAGAGGAAGCAACCCAGAAAATCGCCCGGTTTATGGGTGAACGTAAAAATATCGAAATCTTGGAAAATGATTTTGCAAAGCTGAGTGTGCTGTCCGACTCGATGGATAAAAAGCTTGTCGAACTTGCTTCTGCCGACGACGAATTGCAGCGCTACCAAGTTCAAATTCGGCGCATTGAAGAGAGCATTGCCGATGTAAACACCCGCTACGACCGATTGGAGAAAAAGGGCGCCGTGCTCGACCAAACGGTACAAAGTATCGATACTGCTTTTGAAGATTTAAAGACTGTTGAAAAAGATATTAAGTCCGTACAGAGTAAGCTCTATACCATTCCGCCGGAACTGCAGGATATCCAAGAAAAGATGGAGTACCTTGTTTCCAATCAGGAAAAAGCGGACAAGGCGCGGCAGCAGCTTGATACCATCGATGAACTGCTTGGAGAGCTTGAAGGACGTATTGAAAAACTGCATAACGCCCGCGAATGGCTTGCCGGTACCGAAACACGCTTGCAGGACATATCCAAAAACTCCGAAAACCAGCTCAAGC
This sequence comes from Treponema vincentii F0403, assembly GCF_000412995.1. Classification (NCBI taxonomy): domain Bacteria; kingdom Pseudomonadati; phylum Spirochaetota; class Spirochaetia; order Treponematales; family Treponemataceae; genus Treponema; species Treponema vincentii. The sequence goes on from NZ_KE332512.1 coordinate 1,387,529, forward strand.
TGTTGGCGGATTTGGTTAAGACTGAAAAGCCGGTCAATAAGACGGAAGGCGCACCGGCAGTCGGCACCCGCGAAAATGTATTGAAGCTCTTTAGAAGCGGATGGACGCAAGACGCGATTGCCAATGCGTTAAATCTGTCGCAGGGAGAGGTTCAGCTCATTCTTGAGCTTGCCGAAAAATAAGCCTATCGGGACAGCAGGCAGGTGCACCACACGGCGGCTGCCGTACCGCTGCCGATAACGCCGACTCCTTCGCCGGTTTTTGCTTTAACAAAAATTTGATCGATTCTTACCGAGAGGATTTCGGCAATAGAGCGGCGGATTGCATCACGGTGCGGTAGAATTTTCGGCTGCTGGATTGCAATAACGCAGTCGGCGTTTTCAAGTTGCCATCCTTCTGCCTGCACCCGCTGCCACACCGTTTGTAAGAGCTGCCGGGAGTCGGCATCTTTCCAGTGCGGATCATTCGGCGGGAAAAGCTCGCCGATATCTCCAAGACAGGCGGCTCCGAGGAGGGAATCCGCAAGGGCATGAAGCAATACATCACCGTCGGAATGCCCCGCCTCACCTTTTTCAAAGGGAATATGAACCCCGCCTAAGAGTAACGGTCTACCTTCCACAAGCGTGTGGAGGTCATAGCCCAGTCCAATTCGTATCATAGCGTCTTCCTTCCATAAAAAGTCAAGAAGAAAGTATCAACTTTCGATTGACTTTTTACGCACGTTCGCAACGAAGTGAGAACGTGCAGATGATATACAAGTTTGCGCACCGCAAACTTGAGTAAACAAAAGCCGTGTCATTGGTACGGCTTTTGTTTTACACTCCTTAAAGGTCTTCGCGGTAGGTAATTTTTTTATTTTCACGCGCGCCGGAACAGATGTAGACGGAGCCGCAATACCGTGCGTAGATTTCGCTGTCGTCGGTGTAGACATTGCCGTCATTGCAGGCTTGGCGGTGCGCGTACAGCAACTTATCAAAGCAGAAGCCTTGCGGCGTTTGTACGGCGGCAAGTCTGTCCCTCCGCAGATGCCGGATGATTTTTCCCGTTTCGTCAACCTCTTTTTGAGTGTCCGTTACAGGTATGGCCGGGACAGCCGCTCCGTGTTGTTCCGCTGCCGCCAATACCGACGCAATCACCTTACCGGAAACCCACGGACGCGCTCCATCGTGTACAAGTATATAGGCTATGCCTATATCCGCAAGAGGTAACAAGCCTTTGTACACCGACTCCTGACGGGTTGCACCGCCTTCAACAATATGGAGACTGTTTCTGTATTTTTCAAAAAAAGAGGAAAGCCGCGTATCGGCAGTCAACAGTGCATAAGCTGTTTCGATTTGCCCCGCCGGTACGGTTATGACATAACGGCTAAAGCGCCCTGCCTCTACAAAGGCATAGAGGCTCGCGGATAGAACCGATGTATGCGTATCGGAATGTAATGGGAAAAATTCTTTTTTTTCTCCGAATCGTTGAGAAGTGCCGGCCGCAGTGATGAGGACGGCATTATTCGTCGTCATCGAAATTGTCTTCGTCATCCATATCGCTCATGCCGTCGTCAAACATATCGTCATCAAGTTGTTCTTGTTTTCCGGCAGGGGCGTTTTTACTTAAAACTTCCAGATATGAATGAATCATCGCTTCGATTTCCGATTTCGGTTTTTGCAGCGCATAAGACAACTCATCGTAAAAAATGCGGTATGCGGAATCGTATAATTTACGTTCTTGGATAGGAAGTTCTTTGATTTTACTACGGTGGTAAAGAGAGCGGACAATGGAGGCATTGTCTAAGATGCTCCCCGTTTTGAATAAATCAAGGTTCATTTGATACCGCATCTTCCAATCGCTTGGAATAGGGTCAAATTTTTCGGACAAAAATGCCAACGCAGCTTGCGCTTCGTCGGCGGAAACAATTGTTCTAATACCTAACTCAGCCGCCTTCATCGCAGGCACCAGAACCGTCATATCGGATTCGTCGAAATAAATGACGTAATACGTCAGCATTTCATCTTTGAATTTCTTTTTGCTTATTTCGACGATCTCACCGACACCTTGACCGGGATAGACAACCCGTTCTTTCACTGTAAATGAACATTCAGTCATATATCGTTATTATAGCATAAAAAACGGCCTTGGTCAAAGGAGCCCCCTAGATCAAACGCATCAAACATTGTGTTCAGCAGCCCGCAAAATAATTCATAATTCATAATTCATAATTCATAATTCATAATTCATAATTATAAAAAAGCACCTCCGTAAGCCTTTGCAAATAGACAGTACAGATACTGATACGTTGAGGACACTTTTTTGCTGTACGACGCAGTAGATGTGCTGTATATTTGCAAAGGTCTAGTCAAGTTCGAAAGCTCCAGTGTAAAGGCGATAATACACTCCCTTCTTCTCCAGCAGGCTTTCATGCGTACCGCGCTCGATAATTTCGCCGTGGTCTAAGACCATGATGACGTCGGAGTTCATAACGGTGGAAAGGCGGTGTGCGATGACGAATACGGTTCTGCCTTCCATCAGTCTATCCATACCCTTTTGGATGAGCGCCTCGGTTCGGGTGTCGATTGAAGAGGTCGCTTCGTCTAAGATCATAACGGGCGGGTCGGAGACTGCGGCGCGGGCGATGGATAAAAGCTGCCGCTGCCCCTGCGAAAGGGAGTTTTTGTTGCCTTCAATAACGGTATCGTAACCGTGGGGCAGCATCATAATAAAGTTATGCGCATTGGCAAGTTTTGCAGCTTCGATACATTGCTCGTCGGTGGCATCCAAATTGCCGAAACGGATATTTTCCATAATATTGCCGGTAAACAAATTGACTTCCTGCAGTACGATCCCGAGCGAGCGCCGCAGGTCTTCTTTCTTAATATGAGTAATCGGTATACCGTCGTAGGTTATCGTACCGCTGTTAATATCGTAAAAGCGGTTGATCAAATTGGTAATCGTTGTTTTACCCGCACCGGTTGCTCCGACAAACGCAACCTTTTGTCCACGCTCGGCAAAGAGGTTTATATCCTTCAACACTTTTTTCTCGGGTGAGTAACCGAAATCGACATGTTCAAAAATCACCTTTCCGGTGAGCCGAGTCAATGTAACGCTGCCGTCTTCGCGGGTTTCTTTCCATGCCCACAGTCCCGTGCGCTCTGTCGTTTCGGTCAGCATACCGCCTGCTTCGTGAGCGTTTACAAGCGTAACGGTACCCGCATCCTCCTCAGGCGCTTCGTCCATCAGCGCAAAAATCCGCGAGGCGCCCGCGACGGCATTGATAACCGAATTGAGCTGATTGGAAAGCTGAGAAATAGGATTGATAAAACTCCGCGACAGCGTTAAAAACGAGGCAATGGTACCGAGCGTCAGCGTGTTGATACCGGCGATAGTCGGATTGGGAATTTTTGCAATGGCAAACCACGCACCGACAAGCGCGACAATCACATATTGGAGATAGCCGAGCGCATTCATAAACGGCATGATAACGTTTGCATACGTGTTTGCTTTTGCCGCGCTTTCCTGCCATGCCGTGTTTTTCTCCTTAAAATCGGCTTTTACCGCCTCTTCCCGGCAGAACACTTTAATCACCTTCTGTCCGTTCATCATCTCTTCAACATAGCCGTTCAAATCGCCGAGCGTTTCCTGCTGCTGGACAAAATAGTAGCCGCTCTTTCCTGCAACGAACTTAATCACTTTCAAAATTGAAAAAATGGAAGCGACAACAATAACCGTCAAGTACACGCTCTGGTACAGCATCGCAAAGAATACCGTCACAATCGTGCACACGGAAGAAACCAGCTGCGGCATCGACTGGGTAATCATCTGCCGGAGCGTGTCGGTATCGTTGGTGTAGCGGCTCATAATATCGCCGTGGGTATGCGTGTCAAAATAGCGGATGGGGAAGCTCTGCATCTTGCCGAACATTTCATCGCGGATACGCTTGAGCGTCCGCTGCGCAACATTGATCATAAGCCGGCTGTAAATCCATGAGCAGAGCACCCCGACGCCGTAAATTGAGGCGATAATCATAAGAGCCCGTAACAGACCGGTAAACACCGGATTAGTTTCCGCAAGCAGCGGCATAATATATTGATCTATCAATACTTGCAGGAACAGAGATGAAGCGGCGGTTGCTCCTGCGCTTAACAAAATACAGACCGTAACAATCACCAAGACGGCTTTATACTGTTTGAGGTACGCAAGAAGCCGTTTGACGGCAGGCATGGAAAGCTTCATTTCCGGTTTAGCTGTGTGAGCTGGTTTCATATTACTCATCGGAACCTCCGAAAGCCTCGGTTTTGGAAGCTTTTCCATAGTCATTTGTTACACTGTTTGTAGCTATGTCATCGGTTCCTTTGGATTGAGTTTCAAACACTTCCTTATAGATGGCGCTCGTTTGTAACAGTTCATCATGCGTGCCTACCGCCGTGATGGAGCCGCTATCGAACACGAGGATTTTATCCGCATGCTGCACGGAAGAAATCCGCTGCGCAATAATAATCTTCGTCGTTTCGGGAAGAAATTCCTTAAATGATTTTTGAATCAGCGCATCCGTTTTGGTATCTACCGCACTGGTCGAATCATCAAGTATCAAAATCTTAGGCTTTTTTAATAACGCCCGCGCGATACAGAGCCGCTGCTTTTGTCCGCCCGAAACATTCGCACCTCCCTGCTCGATATGGGAGTTGTAGCCGTCCGGCATTGCTTCCACAAATTCGGCGGCGCAGGCAAGGCGGCACGCTTCGGCAATTTCCGCATCGCTTGCGTGTTCGTTGCCCCACTTCAAATTATCCTTCACCGTACCGGAGAACAATTCATTTTTCTGCAATACCATCGCCACCGCATCCCGCAGCGTTTTTATATCGTAGTCCTTGACGTTCACGCCGCCGACGCAAACCGAACCTGCGGTAACATCGTACAAGCGGGGTATCAGCTGCACAAAAGAGGTCTTTGACGAACCCGTGCCGCCGATAATTCCAACCGTCTCTCCCGACCGGATACTTATATTTGCATCATCGATGACTTTTTTATCAGCACCGGCGGTATACATAAAGTCGGCATGGGCAAATTGAATTTCACCGTTTTTTACCGCCATTACCGGATGCTCGGGATTTTTAATATCGGGATGTTCGTTCAAAACTTCTGCAATGCGTTCCGCAGATGAGCGGGAAATGGTGATCATCACAAACACCATCGAAAACATCATCAAGCTCATCATAATCTGCGTTGCATACGAAAAAAGCGCCATCAGCGAGCCGGTCGTTAAGCCCTGCGCGGCATCGTTTCCGCTTGCGACAATCGCCCGTGCCCCGAACCACGAAATCAGAATCATACAGGTGTAAATACAGAACTGCATCAGCGGCATCATCAGCGTGATGTACTGCTCGCCTTTTGAAAAGCCCCGGTAAATCGATTCGGAAATCTTTTCAAACTTAGCAATTTCGTACTCTTGCCGGTTAAACGATTTTACCGCCCGCACGCCCCGCACGTTTTCCTGCACCACATTGTTGAGCTTATCGTAGGTCTTAAAAACCGCCGTAAAGATGGGATGCACGTTCCGGATAATGAAATAGATACCGAGTCCCAAAAACGGAATCATAAAAAGGAAGATCATGGAAATTTCCCTACTGATTCTGAACGAGGCAATCATCGCAAAGAGCATCATACCGGGAGCGCGCACTGCAAGTTTTACCAGCATCTGATAGGAGTTGAGCACGTTCGTTACGTCGGTTGTAAGCCGCGTTATAATAGAAGATGTTGAGAATTTATCGATATTGGAAAAAGAAAAGGTCTGCACGTTGTCGTACATATCTTGCCGGAGGTTTGCGGCGAACCCTGCCGATGCCTTTGCAGCGGTAACCGCAGAAAACACACCGGTGCTGAGTTGCATAAGCGCAAAAACCAACAGCGCCGCCCCGTACTTGAATACCGTCTGCATTGCACCGCGTTCAATACCCAAATCGATTAAATACGCCATACACGAAGGGATGATAATTTCAAACACCACCTCCGTAATAGTCAGCAGCACAGCAAAAACGGACGTCCGTTTATATTCCCGCAGGCTTTTTGATAAAGTTTTCAGCATGATGACTTATCGTAGCACAGTCTAAAAAAAATGAATATACGGCGGGTTGGAACGCAGAATTAACCGATACATTTGACCTAGTATTCATCCGCGGTAAGCAGTGCCAATTCGTCGCGCATGGAACGCCAGCTTTCGTATCGATCAGGGTGGATACGCCCTGCATTCAGCTCTTCCAAGATGCGGCACCCCTGTTCATGGATATGCGAGCAGGAAAGCCCGAATGCACACTGTAGCGCCGGCGCTTCCATTTCGGGAAAGTAAAAAATAACCTCTTCCGGTTTGATACCCCACAGTGCAAAGTGCCTGATGCCGGGCGTATCGATAATGTTAAACGACAGTTGTGTTCCGTCTTGAGCGGTGAAGGTCATCGGTAAAAAGACTCCTTGTGTTGTCGTATGAATGCCGCGGTCGTACTTAAACGAAATATCGGCGGTTTTCAATGCATGGCAGGGGTCAAGGCTATTCAGCAGGCTTGACTTCCCGACACCCGACTGACCGGTAACGGCACAGGTTTTACCCGAAAGGAGACGTGCGAGCGGTTCAAGTCCTTCCCCCGTCTTTGCGGAGACCTCGCATACCTGTATGCCGATGCGCTGCCAATCTCGTATCCGTTCCCGCACCGCTTCCGGAATACCCAAATCGATTTTGTTCACAATGATAAGTGCGGAGATTCCTTCCGCGGCGGCTTGAACCAATGTGCGGTCGGTAAAGCGCGGACGAAAGGGGGGATTGGCAGGGGTGGTAACGCAGAGCAGCAAGTCGATGTTTGCCGCTAATAGCTGCGGACTGCGCGTTTTCTGATTCCAGCGGATAAAACCGTTGCGCCGCGGCACAAGCGCCGTGATTTGCCCCTGATCGGGATGGATAGCGTCATATTCGATGTCGACCGTATCACCCGGTGCTAACGGATTGTAATACCCGCGGATTTCCTTGAGCTTCTTGCCTTTAATGGAACAGCGCACTACGTTGCCTTCGGGCGTCCGCACCGCAAAAAAATTATTTGCGCCGCTTAAAACCAGCCCCTGCATTACAGCGCACCCTTCCAGTCGAGGTCAAAAAGTCCGCAGTAGCCGCGGTAGAGCCCGTCGATGCGTTCGGTGATTTCGCCGGTAACATAGCAACTGCTGCGGGATGCTTCCCCACCGGACGGCGGAGGCAGCACATCCAATGCATGGGAAACAACGCCGGGCAAGGAATCGACAACCTTTATTTCCGGAGCGGCGCATTCGGTAAAGGTATCTGCAAGATGCAAAAAGTGAGTGCACGCCAGTACAATCGTATCGACACCGGCGTCTTTAAACTGCCGGATTGCAGGCATTACTGCTTTTCGTTTTTCTTCATCCGGGGCGGTAATCAGTCCGTTTTCAATTTTTGCAACCAGTTCCGCATCCGCTCGTCTTTCGATAGTACAATCGGCGGCAAATGATTCAATCAGTTTATCAAGATACGGATCGTTGATTGTCCGTGCGGTGGCAATAATCCCGATTCGTTTATTGGCGCTCACCTCCGCCGCGACCTTTACCGCCGGTACTGTGCCGACAAAGGGGATGGAAAAAGTTTTCCGCAGCGCATCGAGGGCAGCAGTCGACATCGTATTACACACAACGATAATCATTTCGGGATTCAAACGGTTTATTATCTTTTCGGTAACTCCGACGGCAAACCGGATAACCTCATCCCGTGTTTTTTCTCCGTAAGGGAAATGCTCCAAGTCCGCCACATACGCAGCGGGGGCTTGCGGCGCTTTTTGATGAAAATACCGGAAATACGGCAAACCGCCTATTCCCGAATCCAAAAAAACATATCTTTTATGCATTTAATTCAATACCTCGTAAAATAATTAAGAATTAATAATTATGAATTGAATCTATATCTGTAAAAAGCTTATGGAGTCAGTGTAGGATATGCGGTATATTCTGTCAATTATATAGTAAGGGTATCGCCGACTGGACTGGCATCCGGAAAGGCGTAGATACAACTTGACAGCCGCTGCCGGCACAAGTACATTGATTATGACCTTTGTTGCCCTTGTGAGGCAATCAGCCATGTCACCCTTTGCACAAAGATGTTTCTATCGTAACTGAGGTATCCGCAAATGTCTTTTCTCATACTTGCTTACCTATTTTTTATTGGTTCCGTATCCGGCTGGATATTGGAGGTTTTCTACCGGCGGTATATTTCTTCTGCAAATCCCGAACGGAAATGGATCAACCCCGGTGCGTGTACCGGACCATACCTTCCGCTGTATGGCTGCGGTCTGTGCATTTTATATCTTCTTGTTCAAGAAGAAACAGAAATTTTTCATATATATACAGCATGGCGCAGTGTTCTGACAGTCGCAGTTATGGCAATCTGTATGACGGTGATCGAATACATTGCCGGTATATGTACTCTGAAATTTGCAAAGGTACGCCTCTGGGATTACAGCCGCGAATGGGGCAATATACAAGGCGTTATCTGCCCAAAGTTTTCTCTGGCATGGGCATTTATCTGTATTTTTTATTATTTTTGCCTTCATTCATATATTTTGCAATCAGCCGGATGGGTTAAGCAACATCCATACGCATATTTCGGAATCGGTGTGTTTTATGGGATTTTCTCCGTGGATGCTGTAGAATCTGCTCAGCTTGTAGGCAAACTTAAAAAGTTTGCAGAGGAAAATCACATCATCATCCGTTACGAAGCAATTAAAATGGAAATTTGATTGTTTTTATCAAAATCATTCTTGATTTTACACTATTCTTGCAGAAATAGCTTGTATTTTATGAATAAAAGATGGTATTGTATGCGCAGTTGATGATAGAGGAGCTGCGCTATGGTGCTTGAGTTTTCTATAACAAATACATTTTCTATTAGTGAAAGACAAACTATTAGTTTTGAATCGGCTCTGAACGATCCCGCAACCGACAGGCAGCACTGTATAGACTGTAACGGTAAGAAAATACTCAAAATGGCGTGTATATACGGCGCAAATGCTTCAGGAAAAACAAACATACTTGAGGCGCTTCGCTTTTATGCGTATTTTATGCTCAGCTCATTTACCCGCTTAAAACCGGGTGATGCGATTAATTTTACTCCCTTTAAGTTTGATTCGCAGCTTCAAAATCAGCCCGGTGCGTTTGAAATTGTCTTGTATCTAAAAAATAGCGATACCGAAGGCTATACCCGCTATGAATATAATCTAAAACTGACCCGTACCGCTGTTGTCTACGAATCGGTATATTATGCACCGAAAGGACAGAAAAAACTGATCGTTATGAGGGATGAGCATACAGGTATAAAATGGGGTAGTGATATTCCCGGTCCTAAGAAAGCAATTGAAAACCTCGTGCGTCCGAATTGTTCGCTTCTTTCGGCAAGTCAGCAGCTTCCATTTCCCGCGTTAAAACATTTAACACTCTACTTGACCGTGTTCTTTGCCGGAATAATAGGTATGTCAAACGAGTTTTTACGAGGAAACGCGTTTGCTCACATAAGACCTCGGTTCCCTCAATTTAAGGACTATCTTGTGCAATTACTTTCTGCTTTTGATATGGGAACAATCAGCGATATAAACGTTGAACATATACCGATTACCGAAGATTTAGCGGCAACGCTTCCCCAAGAAATGCAAGAACGTGTTGTAAACTACAATGGAAAATTGACAGTGCAAGATGTGCAAGTAACACATCGCTATGATAATCATGACTATACGTTATCAATTGATGAAGAGTCGGCAGGAACAATACGGATGATAGAACTGAGCGCACTATTGCACTCATTGAAATACGAAAACATTGCTTACATTATTTCTATTGATGAACTTGAGACCTCATTACACCGTGAATTGATAGAGACGTTTCTCGAGCTTTTTTTGTATGTTGCTGCAGAGTCACAACTCATTTTTACCACACATGATCAAGATTTATTAGATTCCGGTCTTTTACGGGATGATGAAGTCTGGTTTTGCTATAAAACGGATAAGGGGAATAGCGTATACAATAGCATCACTGACTATACAGGGATCCGCAAAGGAGTTTCGCGCAAAAAGCTGTATAATGCCGACAAATTCGGTGCCTTACCGCTTGTGAACGTCAATGTATTGAAGGAGCTGTTTTATGCCGAGAAAAACTCGGAAAATACAAAGTAACAAAACGGTGCTGAAATTGGAAGAAAGAAATAAGAAGGATGAAGATAAATCTGCGTCATTTTGTAATGTGCATAAACTTTTTGAAGAGATTGAAAAGCTGAAGAAATAGTAAGCATCAAAACAGAACCTTGCGGAATGCCATTTGTTTGACCATAACGCATTGCACGAATGTATTTATCTATGATATTGCCGATTAAATTTTCCCGTCTCTGTTGCTTTGCGACATCTTTTGTGTGTAATGCCCATGCTATCGAATGGGTATAGAGTGCGCCGTAACAGTTTGTTATATCAGTTTCAATAAGGTACTCATAATCTAAAGATAATTCAATTGAGTGTTGTTCAATATTTTCCCACCATGCTAATATCTGTGCTTTCTGATTTGTTTGCAATGCATTTTCAACAACGGGAATACTCATACATTCTATGTCTGGATTTGCAGCAAAGTCTTTAAATCGGTTACAGATATCTTGCCAATGTGTTTCTTCTGTAATCGTTCTTGCAAGCTGTACATAAAGAATAGGATTGATTAATTCAAAAGGTCTCCAATCGTACTTTCCGTCTTTGTTTGCTGCTATAATATAATTGACATTCTCATAATTCTCGGGATGTACGTGCTTGAGTATATCAGGATGATTCGATAGAAAGTTATTAATAGAGGTTAGTAACGTACCAAAAGTAATATACGGCGGAAAATCCAATGAACAATATATTTTTGAATCTAGAAAAAGAGTGCTTCTTGCGCTTCTAAATCTAAGATAGTTTTTTGCAACATATTGGTGCTTCCTACCTCTTCCCCCGTTTCCTCTTCCCCGTAAGCAACCCCTCCGTCTTCTTCGCCGCTGCCGCCTTTTCTTTCCAGTTCAGTACAAACTGCTGTGCTCGCGTTTTAATTTCGTTTAATGATAATGCCATATTGCCCCTCCCCGATAGTGTCCTATTCCTTTGTCCAGTCTTCTAGTTTTATCCAAGGGATTCTCACAAATTCATCGTAATTATTCGTTACAACAATTAAATTTCTTGTCATCGCTTGAGCTGCAATTTGCATATCATACGGACCTATAATATTTCCTTTTTTTTCAAGATAGGCTCTAATCATACCATACGCTTCCGTATCTTCTGTTGTGAAATCAAGAATAGTATTAAAGTCAGCACAAAAGTCTAATAAAGCCTGCCGATTTTTTTCTCTCTGTTGACTTTTTGAAGCTCCGTATTCTATTTCCGCGATTGAAATAGCTGATAAAAAAAGATCATCGCTATTTGCCGAAAAAATCTTTTTAGTAAGAACAGGAAATTTATTTTTTATGAGAAAAATACAAATATTTGTATCCAATAAATACATTAAAATAAACTTTCTCTTTCCGGCAGTGCAGGCTGATTTCTTCCATCTGACATAAAATCATCGGAAAATTCCGATAGACTTTTCCTTAGATTTTCCCAAGGATGATTTTGAGGATAAAGAATTATTGTTGTTCCTATCTTCTTAATACTGAGTTCAGAATGGTCGATATGAAATTCTTTTGGAATCCTTACCGCTTGACTATTTCCGCTCATAAATACTTTTGCACAAGCCATATTACTCCTCCGTATATATCTTAGTATATACATAAGAGTTTGCAAATGTCAATATTCACCTTAAATCGTAAACTCGGCATAGTGTTCATCCGAGGTATCCGCCACTGCCTCCGACTTTGTATATGAAAACGAATCGGAGTTCAAAAGCCCGAGAACGTTCATACCCGGATTCTGATATAAAAGATCAAGCAGCTCGATAAAATCCCGGATAACTTCGCGCGGGGTGATGTTTATATCGGCGCCGATTCGCTCATATTCAATTTTGATAAACGCTGCCAAATCATCTGTGTTGATTTTCTGCTCATACCCGTAGAGCCCTGCGTGCATCGCGGCGAGTTTTTCACAGAGGATCAGCATTTCTTCCGCAGTAATCGGGTCAAGCCTGATCACCGGCGCGAGTAAATCCCGTGTGCCGGGCTTGGAAAACTTCCCTTCTGCAAGCCGGGAGCGGAGCGCCTCATAGCTGTAGACCCCTCGCCGTTTATCTTCAACCGCCTGCGGGGTCGCCCCCATGATAATACCGAGGTATTTTGCCTTTCCCTGCAAGGTGTCGTTGTACATGGTCAGCAGCTTTTCGTAGTTGTACTGGCGCGTAATGGAATTGGGAACTTTATAAATATTGACGAGTTCGTCGATCATAATCATCATGCCGGAATACCCTGCCAGCCGGAAAAAGGTTGCAAACAGTTTGAGATACTCATACCAGTCGTCATCCGTGATGATGATATTGACACCAAGCTCTTCCTTTGCTTCCCGCTTGAGGGCATATTCGCCACGGAACCAGCGCACTACCTTTGCTTTGGTTTCATCATCGCCGTTGAGGTAGGCATGATAATAAGCGGAAAGCAGTTTGGCAAATTCAAAGCCGTGCACCAGCTCGCTCACCGATGCGGTTACGGCATATATTTTTTGGTCGACCAATGCGGTAAGCGCAGGGTCTCCCGGCTGCAATCCGCTTTCGGTAAGCGCCTCGGTTTGCACCGTGCTGATCCACCGCTCCAGTACCAACGGCAGCGCGCCGCCTTCCGGCTTGGTCTTTGTGGACAGGTTCCCGATCAACTCGCGGTAGGTTGCAAGCCCCTGTCCGCGGGTTCCCTGCAGGCGGCGCTCCGGCGATAAGTCTGCATCCGCAACAATGAAACCGCGATCCATCACGTAGTTCCTGATAGCCTGCAGCAGAAAGCTCTTCCCTGCACCGTATCGCCCGACAATAAACCGGAACGACGCGCCGCCCTCCGAAATAATATCCACATCGTGCAGCAGCGCCTGAATTTCGCTCTTCCTGCCGACAGTGATGTAGGGCAACCCAATTCTCGGCACTACCCCGCCTTTTAAAGAATGCAATACCGCCTGCGCAATCCGCTTGGGTACCTTTCTATCCGATTCGTTCATGTTGTTTCCTCTCCCACTATCTTAGCAATCTCGTCCCGGTAATCTTCCACAAGGGTAAAGGTTTCTCCGTCGCAGTCAACCGCATTGTCGCCGATGTAATCGAACAAGGCTTCGTTGATGGAGTCGGCAATGACATGGGGCAGTCCGTGCTGTGCGGCAATCAGCGCTTGTACCGGCTCTCCGCGCAGCAGCATCCGCAACAGCCGGGCTTGTCTATCATCCAACGGAACCGATGTCATGGACGGCAGGACTGGTGCATTATCCAACGGAACGGATTTCCCGGACGAATTGACTGACCCGGATGGAATAGCTGCAGAAGATTCCATGCCGGCTTTGACGGATGCCTGTGTTCGGACTGCTGAGGCTGCTTCCGTATACCGTTCTGCAGACTCGGCGCTTTTCGCCGGCGCGCCCTGCGCATCTTCTTCGGTTAAAAGGCTGCCCTGAGTTTCAAGCGCATCCTGCCTGATTTTATCCAAACCGGCAAAATCAATCGTAATTTTCGGCCGCGCCGCTTCGATTTTTGCTTGCCGATCTTCCTCAATAACCGATTCGATATACGGCACTACCCATGCCGCTTCTTGCCGCTCTTTTAACGAATGTCCTGCCTTTAAGTATAAGCGCAACCGCCGGTCTGTTTCATGTAAAAAATCGGCAAGTATCTGTTTATTAAAATAGTAACTTTGATATGTCGAAATATACCATTCGCCCTGCGTAAAGCGATATGAACGGGATGGATTCAACTCATAGATAGTCTCTTTCTGTTTCTTAGGATTATAATAGAGCGTGTATTCGAGAGGGTACCAGCGCAGCTCTTTTCGATCGCCAAAGCAGAGGTAAAAAAGCGTTTTCCCATTCTTCCGGTATTGTGCCGACGCGAGCCTCCACACTGCTGCAAAAAGTCTGATTGCTTCCGCGCCCTGCTGCCGTATCAGTTTTGATTCGGAGATCTTCTTTCCGCCGAACGTGCAGAGTGCATTAAACACTTCCTGATCGCCGAATTTTTCCGGATTATGCAGAATTTCAATTCCGGCATCTCTTTCCAACAACCTGCCGTCGATATACTTGCGCGCTACTTCCGGAGGGATATTGTTGAGCACAGCAAAGCCCAACATCCGTTGGTGAAGATTCTCCCGCAGGTTCCTGTTCTCATATCTGCCGAAGCCTGCACCCGGGAAGACTTTTTCAAATTCCTGCATTTTACGGAGACTTTCTTCTGCGGATGCTGCTCCTATTCCATTTATCAGCTCATCCAGATATATCCGGACAAAGCCGCCGCAGTGATCCTGATAGTTGCCCTTTCGCAGTTCTGTCCGCCACGTAAAATAGCCGCGCAGCTCAGCTAACGATAAACTGTGATAAGTTAAAATAAAATAGCTGTTCAATGATCCATTCCATGGTTCATTATCTTCATAACTTTCCATGAATTTGCCCTGTACATAGAAATTTTTACATATCTGCTTAAATGTCCCGTTCCCGTATTGATAGAGGTTCCGCATCCGACGGATTTGTTCCGGAATCGGTTTTTGTTTTTTTAAGGATGACGCTTTTTGCAGATTTTTAGCACCGATCCCCATCGCTGCCGGTTGCTGTACAGTTGTATCCTGCTCCGATGTCTTTACTGCGAGCGTCTGACCGGCGAAAAGCGGGGCATCTTGATATTGCGCTTGTTCGGTATTCTTATTATCGAGAACGACCGTAAAGCCGTTTTGCTCACCGGAGTTGTCCGGCTCATCGTAAGAGCCTACTGTGTCCCGCCGTTTCTGAATCACTCTTTCAAAATCTTGTGCAAATTTTAACATATCCATAGCAGTCTTACACGTTATCCGGCTCCGGCATCATCGCAGGAGACCACGGCTCCATATAAGCTATGGTAATAAAACAAGCATGATTGTCAACATATTTGTACAGCGCCTCAGCATAAAAACAGGATTTTAGGAAGCAGAATGTAATGTCCTGCGGAGGAGAAGCAAGTCCTAATTCTCCCTCGAATGACGCCATTGCGGTTGAAACGGGATCAAATTAATGATGTAACACAGGATGTTACCCTTTCTCTTTACTGCTAAAAAGATAAACTACAGCAGAAAGTTACCATCGACAATTAACGGTGTTCCGGGTACTCAGATTACGTGGGTATCCGATAAGCCTCAATCGGTCAGTATAGAAGAAGTTTTCGGAGAAATACGGGGGGAACGATAGAAGGAATCTCTGAAACCTATACTTGGGAGTTTAACGGCTTTAGTCTCAACTAGGCGGCTCCCCACGGGTATACGTGCTTGAAAAAACAGAGAGCCTCTAAAACCTTACAGGCTTTAGAGGCTCTTCTCCGGTATTTTTACTTATTTGCTTTGTGTGTTATTGATTCAGATCGTGAATATTGATGGACTTGACGTTCGGGGTTCTTCCGTCTGCAGAAGTCGGGATTTTAATATTCCCTGCTCTGATTTCGTCCAAAATCTTGTCCCGTCCGGCAACGTTCGGATCAAAACCGATGATCTTCCAGTTGTAATTCACCTGAGGGGTAATAACTCCCTTGTCCTTTTCTTTTACATAAGCGCCGATCAGATCGCGTATGCGCCCTGCATCCTGCATTACTTCATACGAATCGTAGTATACGTCTTCCTGTGTTGCAAGTTTCAGGTTTTGCAGCGTACCGAAGCGGTAGTTGTTGACCGCAATTTTATACACCTTTTTAGGATCAAGGTCTTGCCCTTTTATTTTGACATTCTTGATTCTGTCCCCCGCTTCTTTTGAAATATCGATATCATAGTCGATACCTTCAAACATGTCGTAGTTGTAGCCGCGTACATTGGGATTGAACGAAATCGTTACATCGCCTTCTTTCGCGGTGTTGTAATATGACGCAGACCATTCCATGTATTTCAACAGGTTTTCTCCGGTCATATTAATACCCCTCAGCGTATTCGGATATTTATAGATAAAGGCGACGTCTTTTTTCTTAAAATCGCCTTTTTTCAGATTCATATCAGAGCGGAAGGCCGCGGCAGAAGAAACATCAGCTTTGGTATAATAGAGCTGTACATCGTTGATTAAATCGATGAGTGCGGTATCTTCAAGCTGAATGGTGGGCATAGTGGTAACTTTATCTTTTCCGGTAATGTAGTCCACATGCGGGATAAAGTCCTCGGTAACCTTTCCGACAATAACGTTTGCATCGGTAACGGACTGGTCATGCACAAACTCAAACTCTTTTTCCATTGCCTTATCGGCGGCAACTTTTGCGGTTTCTCGGTTTTCAGCTTTGACGGAAACAACCTTCCATGCGCCGTTGTCTTTTTTCACCTGCACTTCGCCCACGGCTAATGCCCAGCCGTAGCAGCCCGGTTCGATGATCCATGTTTTATCGCCGTTTTGACCGTCTATAAGGGTGGCATAGCGGGCGTGCTCATGTCCGCCGAAGATTAAATCGAATTCGGGGATTTGCTTTGCCATTTCGATAACGCCGCTATTGGTGCCGTATTCACCGTTGCGTCCAAGGTGGAACGCACCGATAAGCACATCGTATTGCCCCTTTAAAGAATCGACCGTTTGCCGTGCAACGGCAATCGGGTCTTCAAATTCAAGCCCTTTAAAGTGAGAGGGAGCAGCAGCTTCCCACATCGGGATATGCGGCGGCACCATACCGATAACGGCAACGCGGACACCTTCAATATTGAACAACTGATAGGGCAGTACGAAGTTGCTGCCGTCCTTGGTGTTTTTGATATTGGCGCTTACGACCGAACCGTTAAAGTGGCGGATATTGCGGGCAAGAAATTCCTTTTCAAAGTTGAACTCATGGTTGCCCAATACCCAGATGTCATAGTTCATATAATTGAGCGCCTGAATCATCGGATGGGTGTCGAGGTCGTTAAACAGATCGGCACTGTTGTCCTGCACCGTGTCGCCGACATCGATTAAGACGGTGTTGGGATTTTGTGCGCGCAATTCCTGTGCCAGCACGTAGGTTTTTACAAACCCTGCCGCAGGTGTTTCTTCGCAGACGGCATAATCAAAAGCATAGAGCCTTCCGTGTACGTCGCCCGTTACGCCGAAGGTAAGGGTAACGGCATCAGCTCCCGGCTGTCCCTTTTGAATAACCTTGTGGGTGAGCTTAACCTCATCCGATTGCTTTCCGCGCGCTTTTGCTGTGCGTGCGGTTGCCTGTCCCGAGCTCCGTGCTGCAGAATTTGTTTCAACGCAAGCAGTCAGCGAAAAAACAAAAATCAACGCAGCGGCAGCATACAGCATTCTTTTCTTGATCATGTGCATACTCCTTCACATTTTTTCAGAATCGCTAAAAATCTTATTCGAGTTTGCAGCGATATCCTTATATATAGTACGGATGCTATTCCGTCTATTTTCTCACTTTCTTTGCAGCCGGTATCTTCAATATAAAAAGAGCGACCAGCGCCGTACATGGAACCGCAGCGATAATACCGATGCTGCCGGAAATTCCGTGCATAATTTCTATCACAATGCGCGGTATATTGATAAACTGCTTAAAGCTCATGCCGTAGCCCCAAATCATCATTACGAGGGGCAGCGAAGAACCGGCAAAGGCTAAAATGAGCGTATTGCTCATGGTGCCGGTAATGTCTTTGCCGACGGTCAGCCCCGACTTAAAGAGCTCCCTTTTAGTAAGGCGCGGGTTTGCGGTTAAAATTTCCTGCATGGAAGAGGCAATAGACATACTGACGTCCATCACCGCGCCGAGCGAGGCAATCAAAATGGAGGTGAACAAAAGTCCGTCCAGCTGGAGATTATAATCCGGCGCCAAGTTGAGCAGCTGCTCACCGCCCTCCATATTAACGCCGGAAAGCTGCGCAAAATAGGAAACAATAGCCGAGATAATCCCCGCGATGGTGATGCCGGATACGGTACCGGCTATAGCGGCAAAGGTCTTGCGTGTAAAGCCGCTTATTAAAATAAAGCTGACAACAGTCATTAAAGACACCAATACGATGGAAACCGGCACGGGCGGGAAGCCTGCAAAGAGGGCGGGGATAAGCACGGTAACGATGAGCACGCAGGTAAACACAAGTCCGAGCGCGGATTTGAGTCCTTGCCCTCTTCCGAGCATGACCAGCGCGGCAAAAAACAGAGCCGCCAGTACAAAGACATGGGTGTCGCGTTTAAGGTTATACAGCCATACGGCTGTTTGCCCGCCGCTTTCACGCAGCGTGAACACCGCTTTTAAGCCCTTATAGGCAAAATTGCTGTGTAAGCTGCTCAGCGTGTTATACACTTCAAACTCTTCATTTTGATAGGTGCCTTCAAGTATTTTTACGCGGAGTTTTTGCGTACCGCGGGACCGTCCCTGCACAACCGGATCGGGAGAAAGGTCTTCTTCCAATACTTCCTCCACAATACCCGTGGCAAACTCTTGGGTAAACGGCGTATCGGGCTTGAGCTTATTTGAAATTTTGGGCATACCGATGCACAGCAGTACGGTAAGAATCAATACTGCCCCGGTAAATACTTTTTCTTGCATACTCTGTTATAAAATTATAACGCGGGATTGAAAGAATAGTCAACAAAAATTTATAAGTAATAATCCATAATTAAGAATTCGTATTCTCAAAAGATATAAAATATGCTATACATAGCCTTCCGCTTAAAAAAATTCATCAAGAGGTTAATAATGAAAAAACGTTTTTCTCTTCGTTACAGGCTTATTCTGATTTTCGGTATATTGATTGCAGCGGCAGGTACTACCGAAGGTCTTTTAGCAATTAGAATTGCCCGCAAAGCAGTAACAGAAAAAATCGAGGTGCATCTCATGGGTAAGGCACGCGATACGGCTGAAATTTTAGATGGAAAAGTAATGCAGTGGTTCCAATTACTGGAAGGTATCGCACGGGCGCCGCTGTTACGGGATTCAGGATTATCGTATCAGGAAAAAGCAGTCATGCTGCAAGCCCTTGCCGACTCTGACAGCGCTTTTCAAAAGCTCAATATTGTTGATAAAAAAGGAATAGGTTATTTACCGGACGGGCGCATCAGCGATATTTCCGCTATAAAATATAAGAAATATCCTCTATAATTGTTTAAAATAAGATAAAATGGGGTTATACAATATGTCAAAAAAAAGGTTCTCAATCAGCAACAAATTAATTATCATTTTCGGACTTTTAATTGCGGCAGCATCGCTCATCGAAGGTACACTAGCGCTCCGTATTGCCCGCCAAGCTGTAATCGAAAAAATAGAGACACAGCTTATCGATAAAGCGTTGGACGAAGCGGAAATTATCGACGCAAAAATAGCCGCGTTTTTTCAATTTTTAGAAGGCCTATCCCGCATACCGATACTATATGATACAACCGCTTCGTATCAAGAAAAATTACACGTGCTGCAAAAAGACGCAATAGCCAACAACAACACAATACTTGAATTGAATATCAGCGATCCCGCAGGGGTCTGTTACGCACAAAACGGCACAGTGGACGTAAACGATAGAGAATGGTTTAAAGCTTCAATACGAGGCAGCCGTTTTGTTTCCGATTTATTGATTTCAAAAACAACACAAAAACTTATCAGCACCTTTTCAATTCCGATTTATGATAATGAGCACCGTATTATGGGTGTTTTATCGGCTGATATTTCCGGCCTCTGGTTTAGGGATAATATTAAGGATATTAAAATAGGCAAAACGGGAAACTACTACATCATAGGACCGACAGGGGCAACGATTGCCGATCAGGATATTAATGCCGTAACAAGTATGCTGAACCCCAGTGAAGAGGGACTTACCAACGCCGAGCTGGACTCCTGCGGGAGATTTGAGAGACATGCCGTAGCTTCTTCGGAACCCGGCATCGGGTATTATGAATTTGAAGGAGTTTCTAAAATTGCGGCTTACACAAAACTAAAGTCGGCTGCATGGACAGCTATCGTATGCGCACCCGTACACGAATTTATGGAAACCGTAAACACACTCCGTACAAGCCTTATTTTAATCGGGCTCGGCATTTTTGCAGGAGCCGTTTTGATTGTCTATTTAGTAGCCCGCAATATGGTAAAACCTGTTAAACGGACGGTTGCGGCCTTAAAGAATATTGCTCAAGGGGAAGGAGATTTAACCGTTAGTCTTCCGGTAACGGGGAATGATGAGGTAACGGATTTATCCGAATATTTTAACGAAACCATTACAAAAATAAGAAACGCAATTAAATCGATCGGCATAAACTGTAATCAGATGGAAGAAATCGGAAATGAGCTGTCTACCAACATGACCGAAACGGCAAGCGCCGTACACGAAATAAGTACGAATATCGACGGGGTTAAGCACCAAGCGATGACACAGGCGGCAAGCGTTGCCGAAACGGCTGCAACCGTCGAAGAAATTGTCCGCACCATTAAGCAACTGAATACGGGCATCGAGATGCAGGCTGCAAGCGTTGCACAATCTTCGTCTTCCGTAGAAGAAATGGTCGCGAACATCGCTTCAATAGGACAAACACTCGCTAAAACCGACAGCGCTATTAAAGACCTTACCGCCGCGACCGGCGACGGTAAAGCGACGCTTGTAACATCGAATACCGTAACGCAGAAAATTGCGGAAGAGTCCGGCAGCTTGCTTGAAGCATCGAGCGTTATCCAGCACATTGCATCACAAACGAATCTGTTAGCAATGAACGCTGCAATAGAAGCCGCTCATGCGGGAGAAGCAGGCAAAGGTTTTGCCGTCGTCGCAGACGAAATACGGAAGCTTGCAGAAGAATCTTCCGTGCAGGGAAAAACGATTACCGCAACATTAAAAACACTCTCATCGGAAATAGAAACGCTTGCCTCTTCGTCAAAGACGGTAGAAGGAAAGTTCAATGCAATTTTTACTCTTGCAGAGCAGGTAAAGGAAATGAGTGCCCGCCTTACCGAAGCCATGAAAGAACAGGGAAACGGCAGTAAGGAAGTGCTTACCGCTATCAAGAACATCAACATGGTAACAACGGAAGTGCAGGCCGGTTCTGAAGAAATGCTGAAAGGCAGCGAAAGCGTTGCACAAGAAATGCGGAAGCTGGATGACCTAACCCGCATCATTACCGACAGTATGAACGAGATGGCATCGGGTGCAATACAAATCAACAACGCCGTACAGGAAGTGCACGAAATTACGCAGAAGAACAAACAAAGCATTCAGAACTTGGCCTTAGAAGTCAGTAAATTCAAAGTCTAATCTTTTGAAAATATTTTTTCCGATAAAAAGAAAATACCCCCACAACCCCTTTGACAAGAAAAACCAGTATATATTACAATAGTTAAAGGATGTTAATGATGAACGGATTAAATATATATCAGATTAAAAAATTGTTTAGAAAAATAGTATTAGCCGCTGTTTTAATTTGCAGCTTAACTTCTTTGCTATCTGCTCAAAATGTTGGATTGGTTTTATCAGGAGGCGGAGCAAAAGGTGCTTATGAAGTTGGAGTTTGGAAGGCTTTAACAGACGTAGGCATAACAGATCGTATTTCTGTGATATCAGGTACATCAGTAGGCGCTTTGAATGCCGGATTATTTGTTTGTACACCTGTAAAAGAAGCAGAAAAACTTTGGCGTAATGAAGTAGGAATCGATACTTTTCTCATGCCGGATACAGACACTGTTGAGGCTTTACTTGAAGTCGTTATAAAAGATATTTTATCCGGTGCTGCAAGGGCCAATCTCAGATATGCTAATGAAGAGGATAATTCTGAATTATTAAAGAAAGTAAAAAAAACAGCCTCTGTTGTAGGCAATTCAACAAGTAATCTTGTAAAATCTTTGGGAAAAGAGTTACTAGAATACAGTCAGGCTGATAAACACAATGAAGGGTTATTTAAACGAGATTCTCTTGAAGAAATTCTTGATAGATATATAACTCTCGAAAAAATCAAAGCTTCACCTTACAAAGTTTATGCAACAACAATCAGAAAAAGAATGTTAAAAAGGAAAGCTCTTGCAAACGCATTTTTGGACTATGATTCTTCACATTCTTTGTTACTAAATGAACAACGGTCAAGTTTAATCGTAAAACAAATTATGCTGGCATCATCAGCACTTCCTCTCGTTTATAGTTCACAGCCAATTTCCGCTGGATTAGTAGAAAATGGGAAAGTTATACGGGAACAATTTGAGTATATTGATGGCGGATTTACTGAGATAGGAGGGCAGAATACTCCATATAAACCTATACTGAGGGAAAATGTTGATATCATCGTTGTTGTTTATTTAAAATCGGAAGAAGAATTATTTACGATGACCGATCATAAATCGGAAATAAAAGAAAAACCCGTACTTATTTCAAAAGAAATGCTTAATGGTAAAAAGTTGATCGAAATAATACCTTCTAAGAATCTTGGCAACTTACTTTCCGGAACTGTTAATTTTAGCCCGGATAAAATTAATGCTTTAATAAATTTAGGGTATAACGATACGATGAAAATGTTCTTGGACGGACAGTTTTCGGATATATTCATGTAAAATTGCGCGAGTTCTCAATTTACAGCTAAAAATAAAATCGAAGGAAGCTTTTATGGCATTTGGATTTGATTCAGGAACACTGAAAGCTAATGGTTCAAACAAAGACCGGTATAGGGGATAAAATTCAGGCGACTATGGTTTTTGAAAGAATCGATGCTTTTTCAGCAGGATAAACAGAACCTCTTGCAAAATAATACGGATCAGGTATAATAGGCGCACGGTGCGGTTATCGGGATAATTCTCAAAACAACTTTCCATCATTACTGATGCTATCCAAAAAGTAAAGCACTATTAGGACATCTTATTGTGTCTTTAAACAGAGGAGGCCTTGACTAAATGAGAAACATGAGTATAATACCCCCCCCCCCCCCCCATCAATTAATCCATCATTGGCAATATGTAGCCGGTACTCAAATTTTTTCATCGCTTGATAGCCGAAACTATGTTACACATTGCCGAAATTCCACAACTCCTCATCATGACAATACATCTATCCGGTACAAACTATCAATTGGGAATCTCTAAAAACTTCAGTTTTTAGAAGTTTACCTTAGATTATTTATCAGGAGGTACTCTATGAAAAAGCGCTTTTCTCTTCGGTATAAGCTGATTTTAATTTTCGGCTTACTTATCTGGGCGGCATCCGCTGTCGAAATTGCGTTAGGTATTTTTATGGCACGCCGTGCTGTAATCGAAAAAATTAAAACACATCTGACCGACAAGGCTATCGATGTCGCAGGATTCATCGATGAACGCATTACGGCACGCTTTTTATTCCTTGAAGGTATTAGTCGTATGCCAATTCTCACAGATCCGACAACCTCATTGTATGAAAAGCACCTCTTCTTAAAAAGAGAGGGTGAGGCAACGACAAGAGTAGACGACATGTATATGATCGATACCGCAGGTAATATGTATCTCGCTGACGGACGAACACTTTCTATGAGCGATCGTGAGTATTTTAGGGCAGCAATGCAAGGCAAACAATTTGTAAGCGACGCTCATGCTTCGCGAGTTGACAACCAAACCGTTTTCGTTTTTGCAATGCCTATCTATGACAGCAAGCACACCATTGCAGGAGTGCTTGCTGCGCGGGTTTCTGTTCAACAGCTTGCTAATCTCATTAAAGATATAGTAATAGGCGAAACAGGCAACTGCTTTATTATGGGACAGACGGGAACTATTATTGCAAATAAGGATTCAAGCCTAACAGCCAAACAACTGAATGTGATAGAACAAGGAAAAAACGATCCGGTGTTTGCTTCTGCCGCAGCATTTTTGCAAAGAGCATTGCAGACGGATAAAAGCGAAGTCGGATACTACACCTATCAGGGCGTTCAGTACATATCCTCCTTTGCTAAAGTTAACGCGACCGGCTGGAATGCCGTTATACGCGCACCGGTAAATGAATTTATGGGAGATGTTAACCTTCTCGGAAAAACAATGGGGCTTATGAGTCTCGGTATATTTGTTGCTGTTTTACTCATTATATATGTTATAGCCACGAAAATAGTAAAGCCGATACAACATGCAGCAAGCGCCTTACAAGATATTGCACAAGGCGAAGGAGATTTAACGGTCCGATTGCCGATACGAGGTAATGATGAAATTACCGATATGTCGGAATACTTTAACCAAACAATTGCAAAGATCGGTACGTCAATACAGGCAGTAGGCGTAAGCTCAAACACAATGGAAGAAATTGGAACCGAATTGGCTTCCAATATGACTGAAACTGCAAGCGCGGTTCATGAAATCAGCGCGAATATCGATGGCGTAAAACAGCAAGCATTAACCCAAGCAGCAAGCGTTACCGAAACCGCCGCAACCGTTGAAGAAATTGTCCGTACCATCAAACAGCTAAATAGCAGCATAGAAATACAAGCAGCCAGTGTTGCACAATCTTCGTCATCTATAGAAGAGATGGTTGCAAATATTGCCTCTATCGGGCAAACGCTTGTTAAAACAGACAGTGCCATTAAAGAGCTGACAACCGCTACAGGAGACGGCAAAGCAACACTCGTAACAACCAATACCGTAACACAGAAAATTGCCGAAGAATCCAGCTCGCTGTTAGAAGCCTCAAGTGTTATTCAGCATATTGCATCGCAGACAAACTTATTGGCAATGAATGCCGCAATCGAGGCTGCTCATGCAGGCGAAGCAGGAAAAGGCTTTGCCGTTGTTGCCGATGAAATCCGCAAATTGGCAGAAGATTCTGCAACGCAAGGAAAAACGATTACCACAACACTCAAAAACTTATCCGGTGAAATTGAAACACTTTCCGCTTCATCGACGACGGTAGAAGAAAAATTCAATAGTATCTTCACCCTTGCCGAACAGGTTAAAGATATGAGCGCCCGCGTGACCGAAGCGATGCGTGAACAGGAAAACGGCAGTAAAGAAGTACTAACAGCTATTAAGAACATCAACATGGTAACCACGGAAGTACAATCCGGTTCTGACGAAATGCTGAAAGGCGGAGAAGGGGTCGCAGAAGAAATGCAGAAACTGGATAATCTTACTCGAATGATAACCGACAGCATGAACGAAATGGCATCGGGCGCAGTCCAGATTAACAATGCCGTGCAGGAAGTGAATGAAATCACCCAGAAGAACAAGCAGAGTATTGAGAAGCTGGCACATGAGGTCTCTAAATTCAAAGTATAAGTTAGGGGAAGACCTTTCTTTTTTTTCGATAAAAAGAAAGGCTTTCCCCTATGAATCCGCACCTTGGTTCTAGGGCATTAATTCGCCGGGCATTTCTAAAAATCCAATCGAGTTTTTAGAAATGCCTTAGAATACCTTTTTCAGCAATAGCGCTTTCCGATTAACAATTCGCATACTTCTTTTGTCTTGTCGTCGGAGTCTTGTTTCCTGCCGCCGGCTTCGAGCCGTTTAATTTCGTTTAAGATAATTTGATGGTTTTCCGGCGTAACCTTGAATTGAGAAGCAAACAAAATACCGAGCAGCAGCATACAGACGGGCAGTACAATAAACATCAATCTGATTTTATTGAGCGTTTCCTGTTTTTGCTGCGGTTTTTGAACTTGTCCAATCCCCGAATACTTAAACCCGATTGTATCCAATAGCACCTTCAAGCCGTATAAATCGGATTTGGTGTAAAATCTCTCAGGCGGGATTTTTTGATACACATTCCCGTCTTTTTTGTAGGAACACGTTACAAGGAATTTATTATGGGCTTGGGTAAAGTCTGCGCTATGGAACGACGGTACGATAAAATCTTCAAACACTGTTGCAGGGATCTCGGTAAGAGGTGTATTGCTTTCAAAGAAAGAAGCAGCTTGAGCTCCGGCGGAATCCTTATGTTTTTTATATACATTTTTTATAATACTGTCCGTATCGTTACTGAGGTATTTTAGGTGCAGGTTACCGTCTTCATACAGGGTATAGTATTTTTCAATTTCCGAAAACGGAAGCTCCGTATTGCCGCAAAGTGATTCGGCTTCTGCAAATTGGCTTTGCGTCAAAATTGACGGTACGGGGTTTTTATAGCCTATTCTGCTTAAACCCACCCCAATCGTCGGCATAATAATCAAACCTAAAAACAGCTTCCGCGCAAGCGTCATTGCGGCAGAGTATGTGCCGGTGCGCTGTTTCCCGCTCATGACGCGGTCTATATCGGAAATGAACGGCAGCAGTTGATGAGGGATTAAGTTATTGGCGGATATGCCTACACCCATCAGAACCATATTCAGTATCACCCAAATGCTGCCGGAAGTAGGTGTATGGAGTCCCATCAATAAAACCGCAATGATGAATATGGTAAGCGCCGTAATATAAACAGGTTTATGTCCTTTCCGATTGATAAACCAGCTATGTACCGGCAGCATTACCATCATGGTGATTAAAAGACTCCCCTGCGCAATGACAAATATACTTCCCTTGTTTAAATAATCGACGATATAAAAGAGCACAAATGACATAAAAATATCGAGGGCACCGAAAGAACACACGTACATCGCAATATGAAGTCTGCATGATTTATTTTGAAATAACGATAAAAAATTTTTTACAAACGAGTGGGAGATTTTTTCTTCATTACCTTCCTGAGGAAGTTCCCATGTTTCAAAATAAAGCGGAATCCACGGCAGTGCAAAGATAAGTGCAAACACACAACCCATGATAAAATATCCGTGGGCGCTTCCGTTAAAATAATCGATAATCGGCTGTGCTAAAACTCCACCGAGCAGCGTCGCAACAAACGAAAACATTAAACGGGTGCTATTAAGTTTATTCCGTTCCGAAAAATCTTTTGTTATTTCGGCGCTTAACGCTGCATAAGGAATATAGGACACGGTCGCCACCGTAAAAAAGATAATATAGGCAACAGTGTAAAAGATAAATTTACCTGTTTGGCTTTCGATGGTAACCGGGAACCAAATAAGGATAAAGGATAAGGCTATCGGTATAATGGAAACTAAAAACCATACGCGCCGTTTTCCAAACCTCGTACGCGGGGTATTGTCGGAGATATAGCCCATCATCGGGTCGGAAACCGCATCCCATACCTTGCCGATCGCCGGAATCAATCCTGCTAATGCGGGATGCAGCCCAATGACATTTACCAAATAATACATTGAAAATGTTGTAACAATAAAAAAGCAGCCGCCGCCGTACAGATCCCCTGCTCCGTATGCGAGGTATGTACGCCATGTCATTTTTCTTTCCTTTATGTTCATCCTTTTATCATACTATAGGCTATTGGATAATACAATCAAAACTTTTAACCTGTCAAAACTTTAATAGGCTGTAGGGAACCTCAAAAATACGGGCACTAAAATACGGGCACTGTTTGCTTAATTCAGTATTTCTTGTATACTGTAATGCGGCGGATGGGTGTAGCGTATGCAGAATATCATTTTAAATGTAAAAAATTACTTTAAAGAAAAATATCAGCCCAAGGAATGGAAAAAGTCAGCAGATGGAATTTGATTTTACTCAAGCTTCATTACAAGAAATCCTTAACTATACCCCCGATTTCCGCCGTGAAGCATATATAGACGCCACGCTGCGGATGCAAGCGGATGACAATATTGTCGGCGTGTTCGGCTCCGCGTATTCACAAGCACAGTCTTCTATTATCGACGAGGCGCTTATCTACGGCTGCGGCCTTGTACCGGTTCCTGTTGTCGGTGTGGATGCCTTTATTTTTAAATACGGCGATTATCCCTCCTGCGATGCAATCAAAAGTACGATGGTGTATTTAACAACGCAAAAGTGTCCGCTGTTGTATTCTTCCAAGATGTATGTGCTTGACGGCTGTTGCCCTGCGGTAGAAGCTGCGTTCCGGCAATGCACACAAAAACCTGTGCATGTATACGCAGATTCGGAAAGGCTTAAAGCGATGCTGCAGCAGGTATACGAGCGGGAGTATTCCGCTGCCCGCTATCGGGAAGCACAGTCTGCTTTTACAACGCTGAACGGTTTGCTGCAGCAGCTTGAACAAAGTGCGCTTTCCGGCAATGACTTTGGAATGCTTGCTTTTTATTCCCGTTTTATCTTTGAACTTGAGGAGCGGATAGCATTTTTGACACGGGTGTGCGAACTGCTGTCGTCCGCAGCAAATTGCGGACAGGCCGCACACTTCCCGCTTCCACCTATAAAGCGGGTGCCGGTTTCAATTCATTGCCCCGACGGCATTATACAAAAAATTACCCCAACGGCTGGAACTTATTTTAAGCCGGTGGGAGTACAGCGCGGAAGTTCTGCGGATGTTGCGTGTGCAGGATGTATTTATCCCGCCGATCAGTATGTGGAGTATTAAAGAGCCGTGCGGATTTGAAAAATGGTATGAGTACCGGCGCCGTATTTGCATCGCTGGCAGGAAAGTAGTACAATCGCTCCGTTAAAATTTTCACACACAGGAGAATTGCTATGAAAAAAGCCGCAATTATATATGCGTCTGTTCATCATGGAAACACGGAAAAAGTGGTAACCGCAATGGCACACGATATGCCGGTAACCTTGTTTAAGGTAGAGCAAGCCGAACATATCGATTTTTCCGAATATGATTGTATCGGTTTTGCTTCGGGAATATATGCGGGAAGATGCCATAGATCGATATACGCCTTTTTGAAAAATCACCGGCATGAACTCCCGAAACAAACTTTTGCCGTATGTACAAGCGGAGTAGGAAAAGGAAAGTACGCAAAAAAATTTGCGGACTATTTAGCGAAAAACGGTTTTACCGTACTGGGAGAATTTGAATGCAAGGGCTTCGACACCTTCGGTCCCTTCAAACTGTTCGGCGGTTTGGGAAAAGGACACCCTGACGATAAAGAGCTTGCAGACGGGGTTGCATTCATTAAAAAAATCATGTTACCATCTTAATAATAGGAGAACTCTATGCCTAAAAAAATATGTTCATTAGCAATCTTGGTTATGATGCTCGCTGCTTTGCCGGTATGGGCAGGCGGAAAGCAGGACAAAAAAGCATCGAAAGGGTTTGCGTCCGTAACCGATCATCAGGGGAGAACGGTTGTTATCCCCAACAAACCGGAGCGGATTGTTGCGCCGTTTTATATTCTCAGCAACACTGCATTAGCGGTCGGCTGTCGGGAATATATCGTATCGGGCGACGGCGGAAAAAGCGGTCGGCCGTTTATTAAAGAATTCGCTCCCGAACTGGCAGACAAACCCGCATGCGGCGGCGCAAAGAACCTGAACCTTGAAGCGGTTGCTTCTCTGTCTCCCGATCTTATCTTAGTACCGTTTAAAGCAGCGCAGCAGCTTCCCCAAATCGAAGCGCTCGGCGTTCCCGCATTGGTGATTGAACCTGAAACGATGGATAATTTTTTCAGCTATGTCGACATGCTCGGCACGGCTACCGGTAATCAGGCGCAAGCACAAAAATTGCTTACCTTTTATAAAACAATTTTAAGCGATGTCGCAGGCTTTATTAAAGGTGAACCGGCCGTATCCGTGTATGTCAGCAGCCGCTCCGATATGTTGAATGCGCTCAGTCCCAAAATGTTCCAAGCGGAACTCGTTGCCGCCGCCGGCGGAAAATTGGTAAGCGACGATATTACCGACGTATATTGGACGAAGGTTTCGTTGGAGCAAGTCCAAAAATACGCCCCGCAGGTGATCGTTGCGGCAACAGGTTCAAAGGTAACTCCGGAAGAACTTGCAGGAAAGACCGAATGGAAGGGCATCCCCGCGGTTGATAACGGCAAGGTCTATGTATTCCCGTCAAATGTAGACGAGTGGGATTCTCCCATTCCGTGCTCATGCCTCGGCGTTATCTGGCTTGCAGATAAACTGCACCCGGGAAAAATCCCTGCCGATTATCTGGCAGAAAAGACCAAAGCCTTTTATCGGGACTTCTTCGGTAAAGAAAAAGACCTTGCCTCTCTTGATGTAAAATAAGCGGCTAACCGTTAAAAATTTCAATGCATTACCGGAGTAAGCTGATTTTTGCGGCCGGTATAATGCCCCTAGCTGCGCTGATATTCTCGATGAGCTGGGGGCGTTACCCGCTTTCCTTCGTTAAGATATTCTCCATCCTATTCCATACCGATGCGTTTGCCGCGGTGAGCACAGCAGATTACAATATTTTTATGAATATCCGACTGCCGCGCACCCTCTTTGTCTTCCTTTCAGGCGGCGCGATCGGTTTAAGCGGGGTTAGCCTGCAAAGTTTATTCCGTAATCCGCTGGTAGCACCCGATATTATCGGGGTTTCTACCGGCGCTTCGCTCGGTGCGGCAATCGCTATCGTGCTGCTCCATACGACTTCGGCAGGCATTCAGCTCTGCGCCTTTGCAGGCGGCATCGGGGCGACGCTGCTCGTGCTCAAGCTGTCGGATATCGGCGGAGAACACAGCCTTATCCGTTTGGTACTGGCGGGCGTCATCATCAATGCGCTTGCCGGAGCCGGCGTATCCCTTATCAAATACATGGCGGATCCGCTCAACGAGCTGCCTGCTCTGGAGTTCTGGCTGATGGGCTGCTTTAACGTTATCACGTGGCGGAAGCTCGCAGTGTTTTTACCGATTGCCGTTGCGGGCTGCAGCTTTATCCTGTTATTCCGCAGGCAGTTGAATATCCTCTCGTTAGGTGATGAGGAAGCGGCCTCGCTCGGTACGCCGGTAAAAAAAATGAGGATGCTGTTCATTATCGCCTCGACGCTGCTGGTTGCAAGCGTAGTGTCAGCCGCCGGCATTATCAGCTGGATCGGGCTCATTGCGCCGCATGTTATCCGCCAGCTGTTCGGTAATAACAATTACAAGGTGGCGCCGCTTTCTTTTATGTGCGGCGCATCGCTCCTCTTGTTTGCGGACACCGTTGCCCGTTCCATCTCCGGGAACGAAATACCGGTCAGCATTATCACGGCGATAATCGGAGCGCCGATTCTTGCACAGCTGATGCTCCGCCGGAATAACGATATTTGGATCGGAATATGAACGCAGCTTTTGAACTTGACGGCGTTACGGCGGTGCGGGGCACGCAGACTATTCTGAAAGATCTCCGGCAGCTCATTCCGCAACAGCAGGTTATTGCGCTGATAGGCCCGAACGGAGCGGGAAAGACCACCCTTTTGCGGCTGCTCGCCGGTTTGGATGCGCCCGCAGCGGGTACGCTTTCCGTACTGGGAGAAAACGCCGCGCATCTTACGCGCAAACGGTTTGCTCAAAAAGTATGCTATATTCCGCAGGGACACTCCGGCGTCTTTACCTACACGGTGCGCGACTTTATCGTTATGGGGCGTAATCCGCATCAAACAGCTCTCCAAACACCTTCGCAAAAAGATTGGGAATATGTCGATCATGCGCTTGATGTTTTTGGGTTAACGCAATTTGCCGGCCGCTATTACAGCCAGCTCAGTTCGGGAGAGCCGCGGCTTGTGATGCTTGCCCGCGGTATGGTGCAGGATGCTCCCATCATCCTCTTGGATGAACCGACCGCCAATCTCGATTTTTACAACGAGCATAAGATTATGCAGATTACCCGTAAGCTTTGTACAAAAGCGCACAAGACGGTGCTCGTTTCCATTCATAACCCCGCGCTCGCGCTGCAATATGCCGACCTTATCTACTGCATTTACAACGGGGGCATCGCCGCGGTAGAAGAAAAAAGCAACCCCGATTTTGAACGCAACATTACCGCAATGCTGAACGCCATGTACGCCGAAAAAGGCAGCGGAACCATACGGTTGCAGCGCATCGATGATATACCCTTTGTGTATTTGAAATAGCCGCGGTATTTGTGCAAGTTCCGGTGTATTTTTACTTCTTGCCTCTCTCTTATTGGGAAGCGCTAAAAACCCAACCGAGTTTTTAGCGGTGCCCTTATCTATTTTTACCTTGTTTTTGGGTAAATAACATGATATATTTTATTGTGTTATTGTTTTGCAGCAAAAGCTTTTAAAGCTTTCCGCAGCATCATGTCTATAAATATCTATAAAGTAGGGGGGGCTTATGTTTTATTATAAATATCGTAAGTATGCTGTGTATGCAGGGGCGTTTATTGCATTATTTTTTACCGCGGCGTGCAGTTTGCAGCCTGTTTCAAGTATGAGAGTAAAAGCAAAACCTAGCATTTATGTGCCGCTCGGTTCCGAAAAGATTACGGTAAGCAATATCGACGAGGAATTGGGGAAAATGATGGCTGGAAACGAAGATTCATCTTCAGAGGCAAAGGCACGCATATTCCGCTATACGCCGTCCGATGCGGCCGATGAAGATAAAGATCAGCTCCGTTATTTGATTCACTATCCTGTACAATCGTTCAATTTTGATATAAGCAATTATTTCGGCACGAATGCAGTTACAAGCAATACGGGACTGTCATACAATGTAGATGAGAGTATTTCGATCCCTAGTTTGGAAACAACCCAAACATGCACTATGGCGGAAGCGACTACCATAAATGATAAATTGCTGGAATATTTTAACAATCCCGATCCGGCAACTCTGCCGTCGAAAAGCATTCCTGCAGGGATGCCGATCGGTTATTCGCTGCCCATAGATATTTCTATTGCATTTGAAGGTTTTGATGAACTTACATTCGGAGGCAACTCAGTTGCTTCTTTGGAATTTTCGGCAATTTTACCTGAAGGTATGACTTGTTCGTTTTCCCATACTCAACTTATAAGCGGCGGTAATACCTTTCAAGGATATCATTCGTCCTCGAATGCGGTAAGATTTTATATTTATGATAATAAGCCGATACGCAAGGATATCCGCATTACCGGAACAATGGAGTTGGCCGGAAACGTATCACAGGGCGGAACGGTTACATTTCAGCGCAAACTTGAGGGAACTATAGAAGAAGCGAAGGGTGTAAACGCTCGTCTTGAAAATCTTACGGTGGGAGGCAGTCAGAGCGTCGCACTGCCGCTGCCCGATGATTTTAAAAAAGCGGTTATCGAAGAAGGAAATCTAAAGTTTTCAATCCGGCAGCCTGCCGGGTGGGACGGCATATCAATAAAAGAAAAAACAAAAATAGAGCAGAGCGGAAGTAATGGGCTGCTTATCGATCCGCCGGAGTTCCGCCCATTAGGCTCTCCCATTTCTCTTGCAGGGTTAACGCTCAATGATTCAAAAACACTGACTTATACGCCGAAGCTTGAGGTAATATTGACGGATGCCACGTACCGTAAGCCGTCTGAATCCTTATCTGCCGATTTCAGTTTTGCTATTCAAAAATTTACCGAGCTTACTTTGAAAAACAGACCCGATTTTGCAGTGTCGAAATCCGAAGCTGTTCCCGAAGAGATGGAAAACTGGGTTAAGGAAATAGATTTTAATAAAGTAAGCGCAAAGGTAAAACTGTATAACGGATTGCCGACAGAAAATCCTATTAAACTCAAGCTGTCGTCAGCTTCCCTTCATATACCGCCGAACGTTCAAACATTCGATTCTCAAACAACCACGGAACATACTTATGAGAGCGCTTCAAATTGGACATTGGATGTGGAAAATACAAGCAATCTCGATTTGAACGTCGGTGTGGAACTTCCGGATTATAATGAAACCGATAAAACGTTCACTTTAAAAAATATTGCGGCCGGCAGTAACATAAAAATCAGCATTGAAACAAGTTTTGATCTTGATTGGAATAAAATTACGCTGAAAGCGCACGGCGGTCAGCAGTTCTCTTATCCGAAAGAGCAGGACAACTTTATAGATCTGTCCTCCTTTGCAAAGCTGAAAGATATAGGCATCCGACTGCCCGATATTCCGGTATATGTGTATGCCGGTTCAGCTTCCGGTTTGTTGAAAGACCAACCGATCAAAATAGGTTTATCGACACGCTATACGGAGAAAGACGGAGCAACCCCGCAACCGATGATAATATGCAATGAAGCTCCCTGCGAGCTGCAGAGCTTCCCTGCCGAAAAATTTGCCGGTGATACCAAAGAATATACGGGGGATATTCCGAAGGCCAGTGTCGCTATAAAAAAAGGAGAGCCCGGTGTTGAACATACTTTATCGGAACTCTTTAATAAATATCCGACGGGCGTCCAGCTTACCTACACATTGACTATGGGTGAAATAACCGTGGACCGTGCCGCATATAATGATATAATAAATAAAGGCGGAAAAGCCGAAATAAAGCTGGATGTGCTTTTGGATGTACCGCTTAGTTTTGATATTGAACCCCAACAGCGTATATCGCTTAAACCGTTTATGCAAGCTTTCGGAGAGAGAGACCTCTTTAATAGAAAAAGTGCAGACGAGAAAATAATTGATATTGATAACCGACTTATTGATGCAGTGGATACTATTCAGTTGAATGTAAACATCCAAAGCGACTTAGGTATTCAACCCGGTATCATTTTCCAAGCAACGGATAGCAACGGTAAACTTCTTATAGAAAAGAAATTGTTGTCGGCTGCCGGTGAGCCGGACAAGCTCTCCAAAGAAGACTGGGAGTTGCTTCAGAATACATATCCCGTATATTCTGAACTTTTCCTTGAGTTTCCCGAAGGTAAGCGTACTGTTAAACTTAAAAAGGAATTTACGCTGTCTGCATCGTTGTCTGTTTACGCGGGTACGCAGATCGATTATCCTGTCGATTATCTATAATGCATTAATACCGGTTCCGGAGGATATAAAATGAAAAAAAAGTGCCTTATTTTAGTATGTATGGTGATTGGAGCGTTGGCAGCTTTCGGGCAGACTACCGCAACTGATAATGGAACGCAAAAAGATATCTTACAGCCGGTCGAAATGAATGAGCCGACGCAGCGGACTAAGCGGCTTCCGCTTTCGATGCATACGGGATTGGTTATTTCGGGAACTGCTGCTAATAATATGTTTTCAGTGATGGATTTTTTTAAACCGAAATCTGATACCAATCCGCAGCTTGTTATCGATTTTAATGAACTTTCGGCAAAGACGATAAAGTCGGGTATTCATGCAGGCGTTTTAGTTGACTTTGATTGGTTCTTTCAATTCACAGTGCTGGGAGAGCATACGGTAAAATTTTCCACTACAATTAATGCGGATGGATGGGCAAATGTCTCAAAAAGCTTGCTCGATCTTATTGCACAAGGCAATACGGCGAATGCAGACGGAAAGCCAATCACGGGCTCCCTCAATGCAAAGATCAATGCTTTTGCCGATACGGGCGTTATGTATCAGCTGAAAAAGCCGAATTACGGCTTTTCTGCGCGGCTTGCATATTTTATTCCGCTTGCATATATGTCGAACCCGCAAGCGGCATTTACTCTATCGCCTAACAACAGCGGCAGCGGTATTGACGGGCTAACTATCGAAGCCGAAGGTACCGCAAATATTTACGGGCATTTGCCGGCAATGGCAGCGAGTAGAGGACTTTCCGTTGCAGACCTCTTTAAAGATTGGGGGCTTGATTTAAGTTTGGCCGGGTCATATACCCCGACAAATTGGGTTACCGTTACCGGCGGAGTAAGTTATTTGCCTCTTAAAAGCGTAGAAATGACTACGGGTATACGGAACCATTTTAAGTTTAAAGGGACGGTTGATAATATTCTGAAAACTATGACCGGTAAAAGTATGGACGGTAAAGGTATTATTGATTTAGATAAGGATAATACAACCGAACTACTGAAAACCGACCTTCCCCCGACAAAGATTATGCGTCCGTGTAAAATTCAAATAGGAGCGGATTTTAGACCGTTCCGAAATGATTACCTAATCTTATCGCCGTTCTTTGCATTTCCGGTCATTAATGCAAAGCCCTACTATGTGGATGGCGGTTTGAAAATTGAAAGCCGTTTTGCAAGAGCGCTCGGCGTATATTTGGACAGCCGGTATATTGAACGGATATGGCGGCACGAACTATGTCTTTTTGTAGATTCACGCTGGTTCTCCTTCCAGCTTGCCGCATCGGTTGCCTCGCAGGACTTTAAACGGACATTTACTACACTGTCCGGGGTTGGGGTAAAGTTCGGTATTGGTATCGGTTTCTAGGATGTCCTTCTGAAAATATACGACGCATCTACTGCGTCATACGACAAAAAAGTGTCCTCAACGTATCATAGATACGCCTGTGGTACTTTTTTGCCTAATTCCTTGTATCTGCATCGTCTATTTTCAAAAGGCTAACGGAAAGCTAAATCTGTGTGTACCCTAATGCGTTTACCCTGCAAAAAACGATTGAATTTTTTTTAAAAATATGTAAACTAATTTCCGAATTTATTTCGACATGAGAGGGGGCGCGGGTATGATATACTCCGGTTCTGCGAATTTGGCAATTCTGGCGTGTCCGGGCGGTGAACATTTTGCCGATGCCGTAATTCAGCATTTAAAGCATATTTATGTAGAAAAACTTAATAGAAAAATAGATAAGTTAACAAAACGGTATAATTTACAAAGAGAACACCTTATTCGCGACATCAACTTTTACAACGACCTTATTTCTTCCGGTTTATATGAAAATAACGATATTGAAAAAATCCGCATTCCGCGGTTTAAAGTTAATGCCCGTTTTACCTATTTTATGAACGGCGAATTTAAAACTGAAATATTGGAATGCATCCGCGGAAAAAATGTCTTTATTTTTCAGGATGTAGAAAACCATTATCCCCTTTCGGTGAACGAAGGTAAAAATCAACACGTTTTTTCGGTGAACGACCACCTCATGTCGATGATGGTAACTATCGATGCCGTACGGTATGCCGGCGCAGCTCATATTACGCTTGTGGTTCCCGTATATCCGTATAGCCGGCAGCACAAAAAGAAGGGACGTGAAGGCTTGACCGCCAGTATGCTGGGGCATTTCTATGAAACGCTCGGTGTCGATCAGATTATCACGTTGGATATCCACTCTCGCGAAATTGAAAATTCCTTCCATAGTGCCCGTATTGAAAATCTCCATGCAAGTTATCAGATTATTCGGGAACTTACAAAAATCGAAAACCTTGCCGATCCAAACGCAGAGTTTGTAATTGTGGCTCCCGACAGCGGTGCGGTAGACCGGAATAAATTCTATTCCAGCGGCTTAAAAAAACCGCTTGCAATGATTTACAAAGAGCGGGATTATTCCGTTGTTACTCAGAATGCAAAGCAAACGAATATTGTAAATATCAATTTATTAGGCGATGTCAACGGAAAGACGGCATTCCTTGCCGATGATATGCTCGGGACGGGAGGAACGCTGTTAAAGGCGATGGAGTTCCTCAAAAGCAAGGGTGCAAAAAAGGTTATTGCGGCTGTGAGTTTGCCGTTTTTTACCGGCGATGCAATCCAACTTTTTGACGAGGCA
Organism: Treponema vincentii F0403; assembly: GCF_000412995.1. NCBI lineage: Bacteria > Pseudomonadati > Spirochaetota > Spirochaetia > Treponematales > Treponemataceae > Treponema > Treponema vincentii. Next base: position 1,424,870 of record NZ_KE332512.1, read on the forward strand.
TATAAAAAAGGTCATTTCTACCGCATCATCGGCACTAATGCGGTATACCACGAAGAATTACTCAAGAAGGAATGGTATATTTCTACCGATGTTTCAGGCCTGTTTGCGCAGGCTATTTCGCGGCTGCATCATAATCAATCTTTAAGCGGCTTGTTGGATAATAGAGATATTATTGAGCGGATGCTGCACGCCTCGGATCCGAACGGACAGCATAAGACGGATAATAAGCAGAACTAAATAAAGCCGTATTTTCGTATTTACATACAACGAATACCGGACAAGGTAAGGCAATGCTTCAAGGGAAACTTATATGGAAATAAAACAATCGACGGATACGACTGTTGCAGGAATGCTTAAAAAATCGCTGTTTCCTCATCAGGCGGCATGGATAAAACCCGTAATCATCTTTATTATGATGCTGCTATTGCTTATTCCTCTTGCGTTTATCCGTTCGCTTGTCAACGATCGGGAACGATATCAACGGACTGCCGAAGCGTCCATCATGGAACCGGTGGGAGGTGAACCTGTTATCGAGGGACTCGTGCTCGCCGTGCCGTATGACGAATTGGTCGAATATACGGATTCTTCCGGGAAGGTTATCAAAAAGGGAAAAAAAACGGACTATATCCTCACGGTTCCTGAAACATATAATCTGGTAACACAGATTGATCCTTATCGCCTTTCGCGGGGTATATTTACCGTACCCGTTTTTAACGGCGATCTTGCGGTAACCGCCTCATTCTCCGGTTTCCAATTTAGTCAATTCAATATCGCGGAAAAAAATATCCGTTATAAGGATGCGGTGCTTATCCTTGGAATAAAAGATAAAAAGACATTAACCGCTTATCCTGCGCTTTATGGGAACGGTAAACCGCTGCTTGAAGCACTGACTGTTCCTGCAGGAGCCTCTCCTTTTCGCAATGCCGTTTATTACATGATGTCGGAAGATGTCGTGCGTTCCGGTTTTTCGATAGAGGGTTCCGTTTCCATCCAAGGGGGTAAAAGCCTGTGTATCGTACCCCTTGCTGCGGATAACAGCTTTGCAGTGCAGTCGACATGGTCTGCGCCCAGTTTTTCGGGGGGATGGCTGCCGAAGAACCGTACGCTCGACGATTCGGGGTTCACCGCCGACTGGCGTATTTCCGGTTTAAGCACGGTATTTCCCCGCAGCTGGAGAGCTCAAGATTTCGACCTAGCCAAAGATACGGATGTGTACGATGAATATGGCGGGTATACTGCAAAATCGACATCGGAGTTCCGAAGCTCGCCTGAAACGGTAAAAATCGGTTTTATCACTCCCATTAATCATTATTCGCAAGTAAAGCGGTGTATTACGTATGCGCTCCTCTTTTTGGCGGTACCGTTTTTAGCGATATTTTTATGCGAATTGTGGAGTGCCGTGCGGATTCACCCTATTCAGTATTTCCTTATCGGAATTGCCGATGTGTTATTTTACCTGTTGCTCCTGTCTTTTTCCGAGCATGTTGCATTTAACTTGAGCTATTTGATTGCCACTGCCGGTGTGTGTACCGTTGTCGGGTTCTATACCGCTGCAATTTTTAAGCAAATCCGTTGGGGCGTTTTGTTGACGGCGGTGCAAGCGGTATCCTATTTCTTGCTGTTCGGGATTTTGCAATCGGAAGATTATGCGCTGCTGATCGGCAGTATCGGTATCTTCTGCGTTGTTGCGCTGCTGATGTTCCTGACGCGGCGGGTTGACTGGTATAGTTCCCGCTTTGCTTCCGTACATACTCATCAGGAAGATGCCGACCGGGGAACGCCTCAAAGAGCAATTACCGGCAAGCTTTCGTCCGGCGATATCGAATAATCGAATAGATTCATGCATCACGGTATTTTCTGTGCGGATATCGGGACGTCGTCGTTAAAGGCGGCGTTTGTTACCGAGGATGGAACGGTACTCAAGTTTACACGCTTGCCGTTCCCGCATCCCGCTCAAGCGGTAGATTGGGTTCAAGCCTTTTTTGCCACATGGCGCACGCTACCGGCGGATTATGCGGTAGAAGCGGTATGTATTTCGGGAAACGGCCCCTCGATTGTCGCCGTGCCTCAAACATACCGAGCACCGGGAGTAAGTACAAACACCGCGGGTTCACTGTCCGCGGCTGTTCCGTCCGCCGGCGGTATAAACCGTGCTGACCTTATTAACGGTATTATTGAAGCGGCAAAACACGACACGTTGTTTTTGTGGAATGAGCCGATGCCGCAGGGTATTACCGTTTCGGCTATACCGGCGGGCGCTTCGCTTTTTTTGCCGCGGATAGCGGCCTTCCATGCAAAATATCCCGATATATTCGCTAATGCCGCGCGGCTTTTTTCCGGGCCGGAATATCTCTCCTACCTTTTGACCGGCGCCGCCGTAACGAGCCTCCCCGATCCGCGCTACGAAGCGGCGTATTGGCGCCAAGAAGATCTTACCCGCGTTGCGGAAACGTTCCTGCATATCGACGCCGGCCGGCTTACCGGTTTGCTGCCGCCGTTTGTAACCGCCGGCATGGTGATCGGCCGCTTTTGCGGTATCCCCGTAATTGCAGGCGTCCCCGATTTTATCGCGGCGCTTATCGGAACGGGCACGCTGACGGCAGGCACCGCTTGCGACCGCGCCGGTTCAAGCGAGGGGCTTAATGTCTGCATCCCGCAGCCGTGCCGCGCCGAAAAAACGCTGCTGTTGCCGTCGGTTATTCCCGATTTATGGAATCTTTCATCCGTTATTCCGTCCTCCGGCGCTGCGTTTTCCGCATTTTTGGTTTCTCACGGGTTTTTAGGCAACGATTATATCGCCGCGCTGGAGCGGATTACGGAAGAACCTTTTGTTGCGTCGGGTGCATACCCCGAAACCTTTGCAGGGCAGGGGCGTGCCTTTGTAGAGGGGCTCGCGTTCCGTATCCGGCGCGGTTGCGATGCGTTGGAACAAACTTCCGGGTTTCGCCCTGTGTATACGCTGTCCGGCGGGCAGGCGCACAATACGCTTTGGTGCCAAATGAAAGCAGATATAACCGGCAGAACCTTTGCGCTTCCCTATTTTGCCGACGGAGAGCTGATCGGCGATGCTGCGTTGGCTCTCTACGGACTCGGCAACGATAAAGGCAGGGGAGAGAATCTCGCTTTGATTGCGCAGCGACTTATCCGCATCAAGCGGTACTACGAACCGGATGCAGCGCTTGCACACCGGTATACGGAAAAATTCTTATCGCATTCCGAAACGGCATAACACAGGAGCTGCCGTTAATCCTGCTGTTTTAAAATTCCCTTGTTGTAGGCGCTAATCAGCATTTCCAAGTTATTGATTTTTTCCTTCATATCGGCTCCGGTGTCGGTGTCTGCAACCCGCTTCCGTTCAACCAAGGTTTCAATCACTTCTTTGGTAGATTCAATGTCGAAACCCTCGCGTAAAACCTTGTCCACGGATTCAAACGGATGATGACTGATGAGCGTCATCCCATAGGAGTTATAGGTGAGTGTGTAGCCTGCAATGCCGGTGGTCTTTTGGTAGGCTTTGGAAAATCCGCCGTCGATAACCAAAAGCTTGCCGCCCGCTTTAATCGGGCTTTCGCCTTTTGCGACTTTGACCGGCGTGTGTCCGTTGACGATGTGCGCGTTACCGCTTAAGCCGAATTCTTTCAGTATCCGCGCGGCAAGCGTGCCGTCATCCTGCTCCATCAGCTTATAGTACGGCGAAGACGGTTCTTTGTGCGTTTCCTTATCGTCGATAAAGTAGCGCTCAAAAGTGGTCATCTTTGTTTTGCCGAACAGCGTCGAATCCTGATTGCACCAGAGGAACCACAGAAAGTCCGCATTTTGCCCGGAAAAATATGCTTCCCGCGCCATTTGGTCGTACTTATCCATCAGGCTTCTACCGTAATATACTGCCCCGTCTATCTCTTTTTGCTTAAAGCTGCCGTCCTCGTTCAATAAAAGGCAGGCATGGAAAAGGAGGTTATCGTTATAGCGCCGGTACATGCTCCCCTTTGCGTACAAAAACCGTACATGCTGCTTGAGCTTTTCGCTCGTAGCAAATGTGTTGGTCAACGTATCGATAAGATGCTGTTCTTCGCCGGTAAGCGCCGTTTGATGGGCGGGATCGATAGTCGGGAACGAGGTGTCGTTGAGCGGATATGTCTTTCCTTCAATTTCGACGGTACCTGCAGTAGGGTTGAGCGTCCGCAACAGCCGCCGGTGTTCCATATTATACGCAGGATTTTGCTCGATGATGTTCTCTTCAACTTTGAATTGAATGATACTGATTGCCTTATGCATTTTTGCCAGCAGCTCCGCGTCGACGTCGAAAGGCTTTTTATCGTTTACTTTGGGCATGAACCGCGTGCAAGGGTCGTCTTTATAGACATGCTGGGCAAAGCTTACCAGCGGCAAAAGACTAATTCCGTATCCGTCCTCGATAGCGTCGATGTTGGAATAACGGAGCGCAATCCGTATGGCCGTTGCAACACATGCGCGGCACCCTGCTGCAGCCCCCATCCATAGGATGTCGTGGTTTCCCCACTGGATATCAAGGCTGTTTTGCGCCATCAGCGTATCCATCACCTTGTGCGGGGACGGACCTCTGTCGAATATGTCGCCGATAATATGCAGGTGATCGATGGTACATTTTTTTATCACCTCCGACAGCTCTATGATGAATAAATCCGCCCGCCCGTATTCCACAAGGCTTTTAATGATTTCGCTGTAATAATCCTTCTTGTTAAAGCGGTGCTCATCTTCCTGCAGCAATTCTTCCATTATGTAAGCGAAATTTTTAGGCAGCAATTTCCGAACCTTCGACCGCGTATACTTTGAGGCAGTCGCCCGCGCAACCCGCACCAGTCGGTAAATGGTCAGCTCGTACCAGTTTGTTAGGTTAGCCTTTTTTTCCGCTTTGATCAGTTCGAGTTTTTCCCTCGGATAGTAGATAAGCGTTGTCAGTTCTTCCAAATCGTCGGTGCTAACCGTTGAGCTGAGTTCTTCGGAGACTTTCCGGCGGATAGCGCCCGAAGCATTCTGCATTACATGGTTAAATGCTTCCGCTTCTCCGTGTATATCGGTTAAAAAATGCTCGGTGCCTTTCGGTAAATTCAGGATGGCTTTAAGGTTGACCACTTCTTCAACCGCTGCCGTAACATTGGGGAACGAGCGGGATAGTAAATCCAAATACTTTATATTCTGCTGTAAGATTTCTGCCGGTATACTTTTCATATATTTCTCCTTATACAATATACGGTAATACGCATACGGCCTTTTGTCAAATGAAATACACCGGTTTGTAAGTCTACTTATACAAATAGAGTTAGTTTCAGAACCGGCAGGCATGATTAGTTCCGCAAGTTCATATTGTAGTTTTCGCCCCGTGTAGTTTTCGCCCCGTTCACTCTTTTTTTCTTTTAGGCTATACTGTCCTGTATGATTACAGTAAGCGATGTCAGTTTAAAATTTTCGGAAAAACCTCTTTTTAAAGATGTTAATTTAAAGTTTACCCCGGGGAACTGCTACGGGATTATCGGAGCGAACGGGGCGGGAAAGTCAACCTTTCTCAAGCTGCTTTCGGGCGAATTGGAGCACGATAGCGGCGAAATCAGCATTACGCCGGGAGAACGGATGGCGGTGCTGCGGCAGGATCACTTTGCGTTTGACGACTATTCGGTAAAAGACACCGTATACATGGGGCACCCGCAGCTCTATAAGATTATGAAAGAGCGGGAAGCAATTTACGAAAAAGAAGATTTCAGCGAGGAGGACGGCATCCGTGCTTCGGAGCTGGAAGGTGAATTTGCCGACATGGGCGGCTGGGAGGCGGAAAATCAGGTAGAGCAGATGCTTTCCGGTCTCGGCTTGGAAGAGGCGAACCACGAACGCATGATGAGCGAACTTGACGAAAGTCAGAAAGTGCGTGTGCTTTTAGCGCAGGCGCTGTTCGGCAATCCCGATATTCTCTTGTTGGACGAACCGACAAACGGTCTCGACCTTGAATCCATCAGCTGGCTTGAAGAGTTTTTAATCGAGTTCCCGAATACGGTAATTGTAGTGTCCCACGACCGGCACTTCCTCAACACCGTGTGTACGCATATCTGCGATATCGACTTCGGGAAAATCCGCATGTACACCGGTAACTACGACTTCTGGTATCAGATGAGCCAGATTATGCAGCGGCAGGCGCGAGACCAGCAGAAAAAACGCGAAGAAAAGATGAAAGACCTGCGTGAATTTATCCTGAGGTTTGCCTCGAACGCTGCAAAGAGCCGCCAAGCTACCAGCCGTAAAAAAGTATACGACAAACTCGCGCTTGAAGAGCTTGAAGTTACCACACGAAAATTCCCGTATGTTCATTTTAAGCCGGATAGAGAAATCGGAAACAACGTTGTCCGCGTAGAAAAGCTCAATTATACGTCTAAAGAAGAAGGTTCCGGCAACGGCATTGTACTACTTAAAGATTTCAGCTTAACGGTAAACCGCACGGACAAAATCGCCTTTGTCGGGCAGGAGCATAACGCAAAATCGGCATTCTTCGATATTATCTCCGGTGTTAAAACCGCCGATTCGGGCGATGTGTATTGGGGACAGACCGTTACACAGGCGTATTTGGCAAAGGATAATTCCGCCTACTTTGAAACCGATTTGAACATTACCGACTGGCTGCGGCAGTTTTCTACCGAACAGGACGAAGCTTATGTGCGCGGCTTCTTGGGAAGGATGCTCTTTACCGGCGATGAATCGCTTAAACCCGTTAAGGTGCTTTCGGGAGGAGAAAAGGTACGCTGTATGCTCAGCAAGCTGATGCTTTCCGGCGCCAATGTCCTCATTATGGATGAGCCGACCAATCACCTCGACTTGGAAGCGATTACCAGTTTGAACGAAGCGCTCATCGCCTTTCCCGGTGTCGTACTGTTCAACTCGCATGACCACGAGTTTATCTCGTCGATTGCCAATCGCATCGTAGAAATTACCCCCGGCGGTGTAATCGACCGCATGATGCCGTTTGACGACTACATCCGCGACGAGCACGTCCACGAACTCCGCAACGAATATTACGGCGGTACTGCAAAGAAGATATTGATTTAAGCAGTTTGTCTATGGAAAAATGTGATAAATCACCATAAAATATCTGGGAAAAATGTGATTTTTACCTCGAATAATGCTGGGAAAATGTGATAAAACGTGATAGTATACGGTCATGGATTACAGACTCCGCCGTAAAGTAGACGACTTTCTCATACATTGGAAGCAGAATACCGATAGAATGCCTCTGATAATAAAAGGGGCACGCCAGGTCGGAAAAACTTCATCCATAGAGCACTTTGCAGAAAGCTAAGGCGGCCGCTTGACATAACCGTCAATATTCTATATACTCGTCCTGTTATTTAAAGATACGGGCTATTAGCTCAGTAGGTAGAGCAACGCCCTTTTAAGGCGTGGGTCGATGGTTCGAATCCATCATAGCTCAAAAAAAAGACTGCAAGGCTGCTTGCAGTCTTTTTTTTTACACGATTAGTTTCGATGTGCCCAAAAGGAGAAAAACAATGACACACCCGATAGAAGTAGAAGTTAGAAGTTACGAACTGGATGCATATAATCACGTAAACAACGCCGTATATTTAAACTATTTGGAATTTGCCCGTATGGAATACCTACGGAGAATCGGTTTTGATTACGTCGGACTAATCGAAGAAGGCTATATGCTCTATGTAACGCATATCGATATTCACTACAAATATTCCGCACGGCTTTACGATAAACTCCGCATCGACGTTACTCCCATCAAACTCGGTAAGCTTTCGGGAACGTTCCGGCAGGTAATTACCAATCCGGAAGGATATGTCTGTGTTGAAGCCGAAGTTTCGTGGGGCTGCGTAGATAAAACCGGCAAACCGGCAAAGCTGCCGGACAAGTATTTTGTCGAAGGCCTAATCCCAGAGAAAAACTAATACAAAAGGCTTCTTTGCACGGCAGATTTAATATCCCGAGGCATTGAAGCAAGGCATGTCAATTTTATCTTTCATAGTATTTATTGTTGCTCAAGTCTTACCTAGACACCGCGGAACAAAAGGGTTATACTTTTTTTGTATATAAGCAATATACGTGTGGATCCGCTTATTATTATCTTTCAAAGGCGGACAAGATAGGCGGATGTCTTTTTTATTCATTAAAAGGAGACTTGACAAAATGAATGAAAAAAGTATAATACCCCCCCCCCCCCCAGCACACCCACCACCTACCGTTTAATTGGTAATACTGAATGGGTGATTGGTAATCGAAATTCCTACAAAATAATCTACTTTTTAGATTCCTTCTCTGGGAAAGAATTTTATATGCGGTTGTAAGGTTACCACAACTAATACCCTGCAGCATCATCTCAAATTACTATATCCATTATTTTATTGGGAGGTTTACAATGAAAAAACGTTTTTCGTTAAAAAAGAAATTCATTCTTATTTTCGGGATTCTGATTGCCGCCGCGGCTGTAATCGAAATTGTATTAGCTGTCATAATTGCCAGAAAAGCTGTAACCGAAAAAATCGAAGACCATCTTATCGACAAAGCAAATGATACGGCCGAAATTATAAACGGAAGGGTCACATCACTGTTACAATTTATCGAAGGCATTTCTCGTATGCCGATCCTTAGAGATACAACCGCATCATCCGCCGCAAAACTGGCTTTTCTTGCTAACGAAGTGTCTTTTAATGAAAAAATAATAGAATTGAATATGACGGACGCACAAGGACAGTGTTTACTTGCCGATGGAAGCGTATTATCCGTTGTTAACAGAGATTGGTTCCGCGCAGCTATCGCAGGAAAATCCTTCTTTTCGGAACCATACATTTCGCGTGCAAACGGCCAATTGATTAACACCCTTTCCGTACCGGTCTATGACGACAGCAAAACTATTGTAGGAGTGCTGTCTGCAGACGTCTCGGGTTTGCTGCTATCGCAAAATATTGCCGATATTGTCGTAGGAAAAACCGGCAACTGCTATATCATGGGGTCAACTGGAATTATTATTGCAGATAAAGATACCGATTTAGTAGAAAAACAAGACAATATTATCGAACAGGCAAAAACGGATTCATCCCTTGCTTCAACCGCCGCTTTTTTACAGCATGTTCTCGACACTAACAAGGGCGAAGTCTGCTATTATGACTATCAAGGCGTTAACTACATTGCATCATTTGCAACGGTTGCCGCTACTAACTGGGCAATTATCATACGTGCACCTGTAAACGAATTTATGGGAACCGTCAACGCTCTCCGTACAACAATGATTGGAATAGGCATCAGTGTGTTGATTGGGGCATTGATTATCGTTTATTTTGTAGCCCGCACAATAGTAAAACCGATACAAAACACCGTTTCGGCCTTGCAAAATATTTCGCAAGGAGACGGCGACTTAACGGTACGCTTGCCTACCGGCGGTAATGATGAAATTAGCGATATGTCCGAATATTTCAACAAAACAATAGATAAAATCGGCACATCGATACGGACGGTCGGTATTAACAGTCATGCAATGGAAGAAGTCGGCAATGAACTTGCAACCAATATGACAGAAACCGCAAGTGCGGTAAATCAAATCAGCACGAACATCGACGGCGTTAAACAGCAAGCACTCACTCAAGCAGCCAGCGTTACCGAAACGGCCTCAACAATTGAAGAAATTGTCCGAACGATTAAGCAGCTTAATACCAGCATAGAGACCCAAGCTAATAGCGTCGCTCAATCTTCCGCCTCGGTAGAGCAGATGGTTGCAAATATTGCTTCCATCAGCCAAACGCTCGGTAAAACCGACAGCGCAATCGGAAATCTTACGACTGCAACAGGAGACGGTAAGTCCACCTTGGTAATATCGAACACTGTAACCCAGAAGATAGCGGAAGAATCAGGTTCTTTGATGGAAGCTTCGAGCGTTATTCAGCACATTGCATCTCAAACCAATCTGCTTGCAATGAATGCCGCCATCGAAGCTGCCCATGCGGGCGAGGCAGGAAAAGGTTTTGCCGTCGTTGCCGATGAAATCCGTAAACTTGCAGAAGATTCTGCAGCACAGGGAAAAACCATCACCACTACCTTGAAGAACTTGAGCGGAGAAATAGAAACGCTTTCCAGCTCTTCAAAAACCGTAGAGGAAAAATTCAATACGATTTTTAACTTTGCCGAACAGGTAAAAGAGATGAGCAATAGCGTTACCGAAGCGATGCGGGAGCAAGAAAACGGAAGCCGGGAAGTATTAACCGCGATTAAAGATATCAATATGATAACGGCCGAAGTACAGGCAGGTTCCGAAGAAATGCTGAAAGGCGGTGAAAGTGTTGCAGAGGAAATGCGAAAACTCGATGAGCTTACCCGTAACATTACCGACAACATGACCGAAATGGCATCAGGTGCGGTGCAGATTAACAATGCTATACAAGAAGTAAATGAAATTACACAGAAAAACAAACATAGCATTGAGAGTCTGGCGGAGGAAGTAGCCAAGTTTAAAGTATAATCAGAACCGCCACGGATGGCGGTGGTTCCATACAGAAGCGAGATTTGCGTTTGACGCAAATCTCGTGCTGAGGGGAGTACAGGGATGTAGTCCCCTCAGTGGGCGGCTTAGGTAGATTGCGAGCCGGCGCAGCAATCTACCCTAAGAACCCGCCGTTGTTCTAGGGTTTAGTTCTAAAAAAAAAGGCAGCACCGAGTGGACGCTGCCTTTTTTTATCAGTCGTTAGAGCTGTTAAAGCCGTATCCGCTTAGGAAACGGCTTATTCGATTTAAAATACATCCAGCCGGAGACCTACCGATATATGCGGCAGGACGGCGTCGACTTTAGCTTTTGAACCTTCGCCGACATCGGTTGGGATAAACCATAATTGACCTTCGGTATAAACCGCAAAGCTTCTAAAATATTTCAGCTGCTTTTTAGGCAGTCTAACACGTGGAAATTCTATCTGCATAAGCATGGCAGCCAATACTTGCGGTGAGCCCTTCTGGGTTTCAGTAAAGACCGAGAAATTTGCACCTAAGGCGCCGGTCATGTAGAGCCATGACCAATCGGGGCCTGCAAAGGATTCAAAAGGAAGCTCGAATACGTTTGCAAGAATCTTCATAGAAGCAACATGCCCGCCGTACCGCATCTTAACATCTCCCTTATAGAATAGATCCCATTGCGATTGTAAGAATTGTCCGTAATGCAGCTGTAATTTAACATTGCTGCTGAAGAAGCTGAGCCCGACGCCCATATTCCACAGTGTCGAACCCCAGAAACCGACATCAAAATGCAGTCCCTGTACAAGCGTCGGTATACCGTAAAGGTATTTATCACCCTTTCGTAAGGCTAAAGTAACGTTTGTAACCGCGATATTATCGATTGCTAATCCCGCATACGTTAAAGATTGATTATAAGTACCGCCCTCATCGGGAGTTATCAAGGTAACCTCCGGCGCTGTTTTATCAATGCTTACAATCATGCGGCAAACGGCGGTTTCGTTATTCGCCATCCGGGCACGTACAAGCAGGAAATGCTCGCCTTCGGCCATATCACCGGTTTCCAGCCGGTATTTCCAGTTTGCTTTTGTACCGAGGGGAATAAACGTTCTGCCGTTGTTCAAGCTGATCTCTACTGCAGCTAATTTTTTTGAGGCAATCGCTTCCCTAACAGTTGCTGCGGTCGACTTATCCTTGAGCAGAAGAATTTCTTCTTCGGATACGGCATATCCCGCCCTTCCCTTCAGATACGGCCGGTCGACGGCAAAATCACCCATCGCAAAATTATCGATTGTAATCCATGGGCCTGTAGACTTATAGATTATCGAATGTACGGCAGAGCTTTCCGGTTTATTTTTGACGATTTCCGCCTTAACCGATATTGCGTGCGAACCTTCCGTCATACCTTCCGGCGTTATCCTAAAGTTAAAATAACCGGTTGATGAAACAGTAGACGTATCGCGTTCAACTCCATCGATATATAAGGTAACCGAATTGGGATAAGTCGTACTGGAAATTTTTCCATATACATTGAACTCTCCGGTTACGGTCTCCCCTGCAAACGGAGCCAGTAAATCGATTTTTCCTTTATCATTGCTTCGGTCTATTGTAAAATTGCGGGCAATATTGGTAATATTGCCTGCTTCGTCCGAACCGACAATCTCCAAATTGTATGCACCTTCGGGAAGATCGGCGACATTGATGGTTTTAACGGCGATAAGCTTGGTTTCCAACACCGTATTTAAAAACTTTGCCGGTACTGGCTGGCCTTCTAATCCTTTAATGTGGATAACAACTTCTTTTAACGCAATTTCATCGTATACTTGGCCGGAAACGAAAAGTTCGCTGTCATACTTTCCTCCGGGGATAGGGTATTCAAACTGCAGTACCGGTGGAGTATTATCAATATTTACCAGTGTTGACGTCAACGATTCTTCACCGTATTGATCGACTGCTTTTATAAATACTACATGAGTCCCATCGGCAATAACAGACGTGCTAAAGTCGTAGTGCCAGTTTTCTCCTCCTTCCGCTTTGGAATAGGTGCTGCCATTGTCAAGAGAAACTTCAATTGCCTTAATACCATTCTTATCGTTTGCAGTTCCTGTGATGGAGATTACATCTTTTACCATAGCCGTACTTACAGGAGTTCGGACTTCGACGGACGGCGGTGCGAGTGATACACGGACTTTCCGGTTAAATACATTGCTCTTAACGCCGTAAATATCTTCTGCGTAAATCGAAATCGTATGCTCGTTATCGGTAAAATCGGTTAAAGCAAATGGGACCGCAAAGGTATTCGTCACTTCAAGAGATTTTACAGCACCGTTATCAATCTGATAGAAGACTTTTGAAACACCGTCATCATCATATACAATACCGGAAAGCACAAAATCTTTTACAACAATAGAGTCTTCTTCCGGTAGATGAACTTCAATAACCGGCTTATCCGACTCGGTGTCTACCTCAAAAGAAAAATCGCTATAAGTGGAAACATTCCCCGCTTTATCCGTAAACCGGAACTGCATCCCCTTGCCGATCGGTGCGGATACCGTACCGATAATTCTATGCGGAATGGGCGAAACTTCCATCGGCTCCCATGAATGATTGGCGCCATCCGGTTTATATTCGGCTTTTTCCAGCAAAGAATAGTTATCCGGTTTGAATGCAACCAAAATAGAACCGTTTACCTTGTCCCCTTCACGCGGCAGAATCAATGAGACCTGCGGCCCCTGTAAATTCTTATAGAATGTCCGATATACGGAGCTTTTCTGCCCAAGCGCATCAACGGCATGTACGCCGACAACAATAATACCGTCGGGATAATCTTCAAGTGCAATTCTCTGAGAGAACTTAGCGGAAGAAAGCGGAAGCGCTTCAGAATCGCCGACCGTATAGGTGATTGATTGCAATGCGGAAATATCGGAAACGGTACCTGTTAGTTCCAAGGCTTCCTTTATAAACCGCGGTTCGTCGGCAAGACCGAGCGTAATTGCCGGCGCGGTATTATCGATAAGAATATCAATGCCTGAAGATGTAAAGGTGCGTCCTTCGGTATCGGTAACGGTAATCCGTACGTTTTTATAAAGCCCTTCTTCGGAGGCGGCCAGCGTAATAACATGCCCGGAGAAAGAGAGTTCACACGGTATTACTGCATCGGCTAATTCAACCGAAGCGATTTCCGACTCTCCTGCAGGCCGGTAAATACCCGTTAAAGTATTGTTACCGGGTAAAATAAAAGCTCCATTGGGAGATTTATCACCTTCCGCCCATGCGAAAGATTCTTCTTCAGCTGTTACCTGTGAATCTATTAAAATAGTTTGCGAAACCGAACGGCCGTATATATCGACTGCACGTACCGCAACAGGGGTAATCTTGCCGGAAAATGAAGAGTCAACCGGAATACGGATGAGCGTATTTGCAGCGCCCTTTCTGATAGAAACGGAAATTTCGGCATTATCTCCCATCGTATATGAAACGGAGTCCAGTCCCGCCCCTGCGCTGACATTTATCGTAACGGTTGCGCGGGTTCCGGGGGGTATTTGCTGTACAACGCCGCCGGTTCCGTCAATATTGATAACAGGCTTTGTTCCCATTACCGAGAAAGGCACCGTTTCGGTATTTCCCTTTACCCCTTGAGGATTAACGGCATATACGGAAAGTGTATGCGTTCCGCTTGAAATATCGGTAATAGGAATGCCGAACACATTCATGCTGACAGGCACAACTTTTTCTTCTTCTTTATCGAGCTTATACCGTATTTCGGAAACACCGAAAACACTCTCGACCGAACCGGCAAGGTAAACCGTATCATCGGCAACGGTATTGGCAACAGGCTGTACTATTGTAAGACGCGGAGCATCAAGCGATTTATCGATTTTGATTGCCCGCGTTACCGTTGTAATATTACCGGCAACGTCTTTAGCGGTGATTTCTACCGTTTCGGTCTTATTGGATGCGCCGCTTACATCAAATTCTTTTACCCAATACGGGTTTCCTTTTACCAGTTCAAACGTTCCTGTCTGGTTGCCCATACGCCATGACACAGACTCTAGGTCAACCGAGTCACTCGCGGAGCCCGCCACCCCAAAGACACTGCCGACCGATTCCGAAGGGGAAGGATAAAAGAAGTCCACAACCGGGGCTGTATTATCAATAAAAAAGAGAAATGTAGAAACGCCTTCTGCGCCTAATGTGTCGACAGCCTTAAACCAGCATACGGTCGGCCCTTCGGGCATTTTACGTGTGTCAAGATCGAATTTGAACGAAGAAGCTGCTGTTTTTTTATCATATTTAAGAGAAAGCGGTATATAATTTTGCCCTGCATCAAGTGAGTAGGAAAGCTTGCTGACTCCGTTTCCATCCCGAACAATTCCTTCAATTACCTGCTTACCGGATATTAGCGCACCGTCATCCATGTTTGTTACCATAGTTTCGGGCGTGTGCAGATTCAAATTGAACTGAACCGAGACGCCGTTCCCTTTCAATCCGTTAATATCGGTACCCCAAGCGGTAATACGGTGAAGCCCTTCCTGCAAGTTTGCCGTAGTAAAGGTTTGCGTCCAAAACTGTTTCCCTTTTGCCCGGACAGGTTCTCCGTCATCTAATGCCACTTCGACATAGTCGATGCCGTCATCATCAAAACATGTCCCGGAAGCACTGAAAGCCCCCATAACGTTCATATTTCTAGTGGGATTGGTAATAGAGGCAACCGGTAAATCGGAACGGGGATCAATGTACATATTGAAGGGACCCGCTTCGCCCACATTGCCTGCCGAATCTTCGGCAGTAACCAGTACATTGTACTTACCCGGTTTTTTTTCAGTAAGGTCAAATGATTCATCCCAGCTTTCGGGATTTTCTACGGTACGGGTTTCAACCTTGCCTCCGGCACATAGCAATGATACCATGGAGACATACATACAGACACAGAGCAGTAGCTTTTTCATAGAAGGTCCTTATTATAAAATAAATAAGCTTTCGCTTAATACGGAAGCTTTCTCCGGAAACCTACAGAAAGTACCGGTAGGCTGCAACTTTTATAGTAATTCGGATTAAGGTCGAGGGTATTATCGGCATCTCGGTTGGTTTTTCAAGACGCCCGGTAATATAAATCCCCTCATTTTTATCGGTACAATAGCCTGAAAACTTGAATATATCAAGCAGCTGATGCACGAATATTAAATGGAGACGACTTTTTTTATATCAGGATAAGATTCTTTTAGCTGAGCTTCAATACCGGACTTGAGGGTCATCAATGCAACGGGACAAGAACCGCATGCCCCCTTAAGCCGAACGGAAACAACGCCGTCATCCGACAACGAAACAAATTCTACATCGCCGCCGTCCGCCTGCAAATGAGGACGGACAACATCCAAAGCTTGCTTAACTTCATCAACGGTAACCATATATACCATCCTTGTGTAAAACTTGCGGAGAGGCTAAAAAGTAACCGCTTTTGAAGCTTCCCGCTTATCATACTGCTCATTATAATAGGCATTTTTAAAATTTTCAATGAAATTTTCAAAAAACTTACTCTTGCAATACATAAAGGTTTCCAGTATAATTTGTAATCTTGCTTATAGGCAGTTTTTGAAAATTGATATTTTTTAGCTGCCGGTTTTTTTGACGTAAAAAATCTATAGAAATGAGGTAGAAGAATTATGAGTAGTGATATTTCAAAAATGAGAAATATCGGTATAAGTGCGCACATCGACTCGGGAAAAACAACCCTTTCAGAGCGTATCTTATTTTATTGCGACCGTATTCATACCATTCATGAGGTACGAGGAAAAGACGGCGTCGGCGCCGTTATGGATAATATGGAATTGGAGCGGGAACGCGGTATCACAATCCAGTCCGCATCGACGCAGGTAAAATGGAAGGATCATACCATTAACGTTATCGACACGCCCGGACACGTTGACTTTACCATCGAGGTTGAACGTTCTTTGCGCGTTTTGGACGGCGCTATTTTGGTGCTTTGCTCCGTTGCCGGCGTACAGTCTCAGTCTATCACCGTTGATCGCCAGCTTAAACGCTACCATGTTCCGCGTATCGCGTTTGTTAACAAGTGCGACAGAACCGGCGCAAATCCGTTAAAGGTTCGGATGCAGCTGCGTGAAAAGCTCGGCCTAAATGCCTATATGATGCAGCTCCCGATCGGGCTTGAGGATAAGCTCGAAGGTGTTATCGACCTTGTAACAATGAAGGCGCTGTACTTTGAAGGAGACAGCGGTACCGAACTCCGCGTGGCCGAAATTCCTGCACACCTGCTTGATGATGCAAAAAAATACCGTGAAGAAATGATCGATGCGGCTTCAATGTTCTCTGATGAGCTTGCAGAAGCTTTCCTCGAAGGCGCCGAAACGGAAGAGATGATCCGTGCAGCGGTACGCGCCGGTACTTTAAAAGAAGCATTTGTACCGGTATTCCTCGGTTCAGCCTATAAAAACAAAGGTATCCAGCCGCTGCTCGATGCCGTTACCTACTACTTACCCAATCCGACGGAAATTACCAATAAGGCGCTCGATTTGGATAAAAACGAAGAGCCCGTTGTGCTGACCTCCAATCCTGATGATCCGGTTGTATCGCTCGGCTTTAAGCTGGAAGACGGAAAGTACGGCCAGCTGACTTATGTGCGTATCTATCAGGGCACGCTGAAAAAGGGCGGCGAACTGTACAACACCCGTTCACGCAAAAAGTTCAAGGTAGGACGTCTTGTCCGTATGAACTCCGCCGAAATGGAAGATATTTCCGAAGGCGGCCCGGGAGACATCGTTGCGCTCTTCGGTATCGAGTGTGCATCGGGCGATACGTTCTGCGGCGGAGACCTTAACTATGCGATGAGCTCCATGTTTGTTCCCGATCCGGTTATTTCGCTTTCGGTTACCCCTAAGGACAAGAAATCGGCGGATCAGATGGGCAAGGCCTTAAACCGCTTTACCAAAGAAGACCCCACCTTCCGCACCTATGTAGACCCCGAATCGAACGAAACGGTTATTCAGGGTATGGGCGAGCTGCATCTGGATGTATATATCGAACGGATGCGCCGCGAATACAAGTGCGAGGTAGAAACAGGTATGCCGCAGGTTGCGTACCGCGAAGCGATCAGCCAGCGTGCGGATTTTAACTACACGCACAAAAAGCAAACGGGCGGTTCCGGTCAGTTCGGCCGCGTAGCAGGTTTTATTGAACCGACCTCCGAACAAGATTACGAGTTTGTCGATCAGATTAAGGGCGGCGCCATTCCTTCGGAATTTATCCCGTCTTGCGATAAGGGCTTTAGAGCGGCGGTAAAGAAGGGAACGCTTATCGGCTTCCCGATTGTCGGCGTACGGGTTACGATTAACGACGGCCAAACACACCCTGTTGACTCTTCCGATATGGCATTCCAAGCCGCAGCTATCGGCGCCTTCCGTGAAGCATACAAAAAAGCGAACCCGATTGTACTTGAACCGATTATGAAGGTTTCGATCGAAGGTCCGCAGGAATTTCAAGGAAATATCTTTGGACTTATCAACCAACGTCGTGGTATAATCTTGTCATCCACTGAAGATGAACAGTTTACCCGCGTCGATGCGGAAGTCCCGTTAAGCGAAATGTTCGGTTTTTCAACCATTTTGCGCTCTTCAACGCAGGGTAAAGCGGAATACTCAATGGAATTTGCAAAGTACGGCAAGGCACCCCAGAGTGTTACGGAAGCCTTAATTAAGGCGTACGAAGAAAAACGCAAAGCGGAACAACAAAAATAGGAGGCGGGAAATGGTTAAAGAGGATTTAATCGAACGCAGCGCTGTTCGTAATTTTGAGAAAGCGCTCGGCGGGGCGTTACAGCCGGGAGAAGTCGGTATTGTAACCGCTAAAAGAGGCGTCGGAAAAACTTCCATGCTGGTACAGCTCGGATTGGATCAGCTGCTGCAGGGTAAACCGATTGTGCATATCTCGTTCAGTCAACAAACCGATTATGCCATTACATGGTATAACAACATGTTTGACGAAACAGCCGAGAAAAAACACCTTGAAAAAGCGGCTGAGTTAAAGTCGGAGGTTATCGCACGGCGTATTATCCTGAATTTTAATCAAGATATTGTGCGTACCACTCAGATTATCAAAACCGTAAAGGCGCTGTTTGAAGTAGGCTCCAAGCCTTCCGCGCTGATTATCGATGACTTTGATTTTTCAAAAGCGGTTCCCGAGGCAATTCAGCAGATAAAAGCTTTTGCCAAAGAAACCGGTATGTGTGTCTGGTACACCGCCTCCGCTGATGTACGGGAAAAGGTTATCCATCCCGACTTAAAGCCTTATGCCGACGATGTTGACGTTATCCTGTATTTGGAACCGGCGCCGGACGCAATTAAAATATATGCGTTAAAAGCCCGCGGAAAAACGGACTTCGACACCGGCTGCAAACTTGATACCAAAACAATGCTTTTAGCGGAAAAATAATTTTCCTTATAGCTCTGGATAAGCACACCGAGGCTACAAAGGCTATCGAAAAGCCCTGTCGATTATATCGGCAGGGCTTTTTTTATGGTATACAAAGTCTAATTTTTATATTGACAATACTAATACTCAATGCTATGATATTGATATGTGAGTATTTTTCGCATAAGGAGATCATTATGAATGATGAAGATAAAAAAAAAACTTTTTCAAACTACTGAGCGTCAAAATTGGACTAAACTTTCCGAAGAAGAATTAAAACGTTTATCAGCTTCGCGTGCTTGTATGTATGGTAGAAAGCAAGAAACAGAAGATAATTAATAATTGCATATACGTCTCAGTCAATTGATATTTTTTTAATATAACAAAGAAATTAGCTAATAAGCAAAATAGATATCGTGATGATTTCTTTACTGAGACTTGAATGAAAAAGACCTTATATTATTTTTCAACCCCTTTGTCAGGTAACAGGTATTTCTTATTTCATACTTTGTTGTTTGATTATATTGTTCTCGATTCTAATGAATTTGCTTATTGGCAAAAAGATCTATTTGAACGATTTCCGCCTAACATACATGATGAGTTATGTGATAAACGTTTTATTGTAGATAATGGTGATGACGTATTATTAAATGATGCTTTAGCAAAATTTTCAGATAAATCTCACTTACCGCCCTCCTTTGCAATTTATATTACGAATAAATGCAATTTATGCTGTCGCTTTTGTTTTACTGGATATGAGTTAAAGAAACAATATGGTCAATTAACAATCCAAAATATACATGCTATTTTTTCTGCAATTGATGATATTATTTCGATACATAATTCATATTTTTATAAAGGGTTGCCCACAATATCTATTTTCGGTGGGGAACCGTTATTACGGTCTAATAAATATCTTCTTGATGAAGTATTTAAGTTGTTAAAGTATAGAAACTTACGAGTTGAGATCGTTTCTAATCTTATATACGCTAAATATTTTTATGATATTTTCACGTACTATGAAAAAGAATTACATTTTAAAGTAACCTTTGTTGGGGATAAAAGCTATCATAATACTATTAGATGTGATGCAAAAGCTTCAGATATATATACACAACAAATTAAGCATATCATTCATTTACTTGAGCATGTTCCGAATTCTTTGGTTAATATTTCATTATTATTAGATAAAAATAATATTAATCTGCCTCTAATTTCTTCCTTAATCAATGATTTAGAAAATAATAAGATATTAACTAATGCAAGAATCCATTTAGGCTTTGGGCTCATTCAATTTCGAACTCTTTATGAAGGCGATAACTATAAAGATAATATACTTTCCCCCACAGATTATTATCCTAAACTCCTTGACATAATTAAAAATATAAACAGCTTATCAGATATAAAACTATCCGGAAGCCCCTTTCATATATTTGCGAATATTTATGATTATTGGTTTAAAAATATTCCTTTTGTTCCTTCTTTGTCCGGATGTGATGCGGTAACTCCAGGTCGCTATTGTTTTTATCCTGATGGTAAGGTATATCCATGCTTTGATGCTGTAGGTATTCAAAGTATGAGTATTGCAGACTATGTAAATGGTTTTAAATTTAACCCGGAGAGACATAATGCATGGAAACGTTTTTGTCTTAAAAAAACTAAATGCTTCCGTTGTAAATTTATTGCTATCTGTAATGGAGGATGCTTAATTACAAACTTTTTTAGAACTGGAAATATAAATATACCTGACTGCCTACCGGTAGAGGATGCGCTAGAAAAATTTATAAACTACTTGGATACTAATGGAAAGTTTAATGATAACAAGTGATTATTTTATCTTAAATAAACATTTTGGTGTTATAATTGATTATTACACAGGAAGTATTTTGTATGTCAAGAAATCATTTCTGCATCATTTTCATAAATACAATAAAGCAGACATAGAACAGCTTGAGAATGCATATAACAAAAATTTTTCAAAATTACTTCCAAATAATCTAAATATAGTATTGGTTCCTTCATATATGTGTAATATGAAATGCCAATATTGCTACGAATCATTATATTCGAAAAATAATTTCTGTTTAACCAATAATCATATTCGATCAATCATAAATGCAATTGAAGAATATTTCAAAAGACAACATTATAATTATATTACATTTACATTATTAGGAGGGGAGCCTTTATTAGACTATAATATCCATTGGTTTAATAATTTCTTCATGGAATGTAATAATAGAAATTTAATATATGATATATTCTGCATTACAAACGGGTTGAACCTTAATGACTTATTTGATAAATGCTCATTTAAAATTAGCGGTTTTCAATTGACTATCGACGGCGATGAAAGGATTCATAATCAACGGCGTCCTTCAAAGGATAAAAAAATCAATTCATTTAATCGAGTTATTGGTGCTATAGATTTTCTTGTTGAAAAAAATATTTATTTAGATATTCGTATAAATATCGATTTAAATAATATCAATGCATTGGGATATATCATTAATTTATTCTATGAAAAGCAGCTGCATATAAATAACAATGTTAATATATATGTATATCCTGTTACTTATTATCCTATATCAGCTAAAAAGAATTCTGAATTGGAAATATTTAAAACTGTATTGTGTTATCTCAAAACATTACCTGCTGAAAAACGATTTATAGGATTAGACTTTCATGGAAGAGAGTTCATAGATTCTCTTCTACTCAATAAATTATTCATTCCAAAATTTTGGTTTTGCGGTGTATCGACTAATCAATTGGTATTCGATTCTAATGGTAATATTTCAGCTTGTTGGTGGGGAGCTGATACGGAGGCTTTTCGTATCGGTGTATTTGATGAAAAAAAATATACGTTTTATCATTGGTCTTTAGAAAAGCTTCATAATAGGACTGTTATGAAGCTTCATAGTTGTAAAAGTTGTAAATATAAATATATATGTGGAACAGGATGTGCGTTTAAAGCAGTTAACCGTAAAAATTTTGATATGAAAGGACACTGTTCTGATTTTTATCATATTATTAAGCTTTATATCCAATTTTTATTTTTCGATATCAGCCGTAGTCAAATAAAAACAAAAAAAGAAATTAAGCATCTGCGATTTAAGTACTTATCTTTTAAGCATTTGATTTTAACATATGATGGATTATTTATTAAAGTCAGTGGTAATAGTATGTTTTTATCATCACAAAAGAACATATGGGCTTATGTATCGATTGCTAAGAATTATAACATAGGTGATATTGTATTATATCTTAGAGGATATGATTTGCTTGTTCACAGAATTGTCTGCAAAAATCATAAATTTTATTTATTAAAAGGTGATAATGAAAATTATATTGAAGAAATTCATGAACGCTGCATTATCGCAAAGGTAAATGGTTTTTCTGTCGGCAAGACTTTTGATTGTACAGTAATATCTGCAATTAAAGAATACTGCTATGATAGTATAAAATTTAGGTACCATCTTAAATCAAAATTTTTGTATAAAATCGAGGCTGAAAATGTGTGAAGTTATATCGTTGCAGCATGTTTCAAAAATATACCGTATACGGAAAATTGAAAACTTTGCGGACTATTTTAAATTTTACAAACCTAAAACGGTTATTCATGCGGTCAATGATATAAGTTTTACAATACGGCAAGGAGAATCCATCGGGTTATTAGGTGAAAACGGATCCGGAAAATCATCATTACTGAAAATAATGACCGGAATTATAACGCCGACAACAGGCCATGTCCGCATTTTCAATGTAAGCCCTGCAATCAAAAGGAAGCAAATTGTAAAAAGAATTGCTGTCGTTTTTGGACAACGGTCTCAATTAATACCGGATATTTCCGCAAAAGAATCTTATAAGCTCTTACAACATATTTATAGTATTGATCAAGAAAAATATGAAAAAAACTTAAAACAAATGACGGAGATACTGGATTTAGCTTCATTTATTGATCAGCCTGTCCGTACATTATCGCTCGGTCAAAAAATGCGCGCTGAGTTTTGCGCCACGTGCTTACATGATCCGGAGATTATTTTTTTAGATGAACCGACACTCGGTATGGATGTATTTACAAAGGACATAGTACTTCGGTTTTTAAAAGATATTAACAAAGAAAAACAAACAACACTGGTATTTATAACCCATGCAGTCAATGATATTATAGATGTTTGCAATAGGATATGTTTTATCAAAAGCGGGGCATTAATTTTAGATAAAAAAACAGCTGAAATACAAGTAGCGGATGCCGTGGATATCGTAGTAACTTTTGACAAACACATACATCCTTCGATATGTGATTTACCTTTGAATTTTGAATTAAGAGATAATGTACTGACCCTCCATGATATTAATGCATCGGAAGTAGGAAATATCATATATATGCTTTCTAGATACGGTAAATTATCCGATATAAAAATACTACAAAATAGTTTTGAAAAATATTTTAAACAGGTTTACCATGAATATAAAAACGCATGATATATTGATAAAACCTATAAATAACATAAAACTTTATATCACATTGAGTAAAGTAAGTTTTTCTTCATTGCAGATTTATAATGCGGCAATCTTAGTTATGATTATTCGGAATGCTCTTGTTTTTATGCTGCAAATTGCATTATGGTACGCAATACATAAAAGTAATAACGATCTTAGCTTACCGTATATTATAAACTACCTTTTTTTATCGCAGATAATCACTGTTATGTATCCCCGAGCATCGGGAAGAAAAATAAGCCGACTAATTGCAACCGGTAATATTATGATAAAATTTTTGCGGCCTATTAGTATTTTTACCGAATTATTTTTTGATAATCTTGCCAGGAGCTTTTATTTTTTTCTTGTTAATAGCATTCCTCTTACTATTATTTATTATGTTATGTTTAAGCAATTACCGCATATCCATTTTTCGGGCGCAATTATAATTTTCTGTCTTTATTCCTATGTCTTATGTTTTTTATTTGAATGTATTTTCGGCTGTCTTTCTTTTTTTACGTATAGCTTTTGGGGTATTCAAAGTTTGGAATATGCCCTTACCGGTTTATTAACCGGTAAATTTATACCTTTGCGGTTTTATCCTCAGTGGCTGTTAAAATATATCAACATATTGCCGTTTAAGTATATGTATTATTTCCCTATAGAACAGATATTACAACATGAAAAATCAGTTTTATCAACTTTCGATATTTTTGCAATGCTTCTCTATCTTCTAGGATTTATGCTGCTACTTACGTTTGCGTATCGAAAAGGTAAAGTTTGCGTAACAATACAAGGAGGATAATCTTGCGTTACTTGATAGTATTCAAATATTATTTTTTAGTTAATCTTAAAAGCATACTGATTTATGATGTTGATTATATACTTGGAATAGCAGCCTTATTATTAAAAAATACGCTTAAATTTTGCATTCTTCTTATTATATTTCATCTTATCAAGACTTTAGATGGATGGAGTTTTAATCAGATACTTTTTTTATATGGTTTCTCGCTCACGACTTACGCACTGTGGCATTGTTTTTTTATCAATACGATTTCTATTCCAACTATGATTCAAACCGGTACTTTTGATAGATTCCTGTTACGTCCGATTTCTCCGATTTTTCAGATTATGTGCGATGGTTTCGATGAGGACGGATGGGGAGATTTATTGTTAGGGATTATTATTTTAAGTGTTGCTGCTCTGCGATTATCGATGTCCGGCATATACCTTTTACTATTACCGGTGTTGCTGTTCGCTGCAAGCCTTATTTATGCTGGTATTTCTTTGCTTCTTTCCTGCATCGCTTTTTTTACAGTCGGAAATTCCGATTTTACCGATGTAACGGGATACCTTGCAGAATTTGCGAAATACCCCTTACCGATATACGGCAGGGGCTTGCAATGTTTTTTTACCTATATTATTCCTGTTGGGTTTGCAGCATATTATCCATCATTATTTTTTATTAAAGGTTGCGCTAACGGTTTGGCAACGCTTATCGTCTCACCCTTTGTTGCTGTTTTTTTCTTTCTTGCTTCGTGCTCTATTTGGAATATGTGCCTAAGGTATTATTCAAGTACCGGGCATTGAAACTTCAGAGCAAATGCATGAGGCGCTTTTTTGAACTACCCTGTCAAGGAATGTCCGACCTCAGCCATTCCCGTAAACTATTCTGCATCCTCCGGTTGAGCGGAATTTTCCGGTTGTGGAACCGATACAGGCGCTGCGGCGCTCTGTATTTCCGCTGTTCCCTGTGCCCGTTCGGAAGGTGTAGGACCTGTCGCCGGAGATGCGTGTGGGCTTGTCGTAGCGTTTACCGTTGAATCCGTAGCAGCCGGTTGCGAAGACGGTGTCGGTTGCGGAGCCGTCCCAAGCGAAAGGCGGATAGTTTCGTATTCGCTTCTATGTCTCATTTTCACATATAAAATTCTGCTATTAGCATTGTAGGCATAGCCGGAGGAGTTATACATTTCAAAACGGGCATCGCTTCTAAAGGGTATTCCGTACATTTCTATCCGATAGAACGGCCGGATACCGTGCAAGGTAAGGTAGTGGGATTGCCCTTCCGGAAAACGGACCCGCAATACCATGGTTCTTGACGTATTTTCCAAAACCTCGATGCTCTGCGCACATGTCCACGCCCAAATGCCGGCCTCCGACTGTAACGCCAGCGATTGTGCATGGGGATACCAGCTGTTATCCGGCATAAGCATGGGGTAGAGGGTTCCGGCATCCAGCATACCGCTGTCGTCGGCCGTAATCCCAAGTTGTGTCGATTTGCTGCCGGTTACGGTAAAACCGATCGGTAAACCGGCCGACTCACCCGAATAGCGCAATAAGGACGTTAGCAGCATTCGGGCAACGGATTGCCAGACCGGCGATTGCACAGCTCCGTACCGCATCAGAATCTGCGCTGAAGCCAAAGCGGCGGTACTATCGATATACGCGCCGTCATTGCTCAGATATAGACCTTCATCGATAAGCAATAACGATTCGGTAATTTTTTTCTCGCACAGCGGCAGCAAATCTTCAAACAGAGCCTTTCTTTCGGGATAATAATGCGCACTATCGAGCCAGACTTCCAATAAACCTGCCGCTTGCCGCGCATTGAGCCGTGAAGCCTCCAGTTTTCCTATCAGCCGGAATAAGTCTTCTATACTGCGCCTTGTGCCGCGATCGGTCAAAAACGGTATTAAATCTTCATATTCAAAAATTGCAAGGGAATCATCCGCAAGAAGCGCGGCATACCGTTCCCGCTTTCGTGTATCGTCGGCGGCTAATCCCGCATGGGTTTCCTGTATATTGCCGTAAAAAGGATTGGAAAGATATGTCCGTACATTCCGGGCAAGCGTTTGGGCAGGAGCGCTTTCAATTGCACCGGCAAACCTGCCGCGCTGCCCCATTTCGGCGATATAGGCGGTCAGCGTTTTTTCGGTAATTCTCTTAGCCGAAAGCGCTTGCGTACCCGCATAAAGAACGGCTGCAGAAAACGTGTTAATTGCCGCCGTATACGATTCGACGGAAGCCAGCGGCATTGTCGGAATGGTCGTTATATCCAGCTCTTCAAGCGGTAAATAAGTTTTGTAATAAGCAATCGGCTGCGTCTTTGCGAGTACCAAATGAGGGACTTCGGATTGCCCGGCGGCATTCCCGTCATCCGTATTAAACCCGAAACTGCCGGTAAAGGTATACTGCTTTTTGCCGGAACGCACAAAAATTTTACCGTCTGCCCGCTCAACTCCGGCATTTTGAGTAATCTTCCACGGAAGCAGCACCCTTTTTATTTCGTCGGGAAGCGCCGCTTCAACCATGAGGCTGTCGATTTCTCCCCGTTTTTCGGAGTAGAAAGAAATTACGACATCATTCGAACAATGCACCGAAAAACGATCTTCCGTTTCATAAAATTGATACGCCAAAATACGCAAAGGAGAACGTTGATCCGATTCATCTACCGCATAAACCGGATTCTGCTCGCTGATATACAAGTCCAATCCATTGGACACGACATGGAGCGGCAAAAGAGGAACGGTCTCACCCGATTCGGTACGTTCCTGCCTACCGGTAACGGCCATCGACCCTAAAGTTAAAGAAAAAGTTTGTCCTTTAGTAAACTGAAGAACAAAAATACCGAAAATAACACTACAGTAAAGAGCGGTATATACAATTATTCTGCCGACAATATGCTTCATACGCTCTATCACTGTTTATATAGATAACTTACGATATCTCCAGTTCTACTTACTATACATACGTGCTCATGCGTTATAAGCCATTTGGCTTGTTTTGTTGCTTCGGTATCGCCAAATTCTTCGCTTTTAAGCCATTTCATTATTTGGCTTTCAGTCCACATATCTTTATCCTTATCAGGTAATACTTTCGATATGGCATTCCATTGTTCTGCATTAAATTCTAGCTGAATAAAATCTCCGTCTTCAAGTCTGTTTTTAAAAACTTCTTTAAATTGAGTATATGTTGACCGGTCAAGCCAGATAGTATACTTTTTCGTTTCGGGATTTGAAGAGTTATTGCCTACAGGATTATTACAAGCAGCTAAAGTCATTAAAACAGCCAGCAAGCTGAACAGCAAAAAAGGTTTCAATAAATTAATCTTTTTCATTTTACAAAATCCTCCAATTATTTTGTGAAGAAAAATAGTTCCGTACTATCTATATATAAGCTATATAGTAGCGTGATAGCACCGAAATATATTATATGCAAACTTATTCCCTGTCAATGAAGTTTTTTACAGCATCCCTAGACCAGATTGAAAAACTTGGGTAGACTAGCGGGGTTATGCAAAAGCGGAAGCCTTTGAGCAGTTCCTTTAGTTTTAAGTTAATCACCGTTCCGTAGGAGTTTTCATGAAAAATTTGTATAAAGGTATTTTAAAAAAAACGGTATGTATATACTTTATCGTCAGTACGCTTTCCTGTTTAAGTGCGCAGGGAGCAAAACCTAATACTCAGCCCGCCCCGCAAGGAGCCGAAAAAGCGGCGGCAGACGGCAGCAGCGCGGAATCGGCCGAAGAAATTCCGCCGCGGGTTATATTCGGACAGCAATTAAGCGCATTGCTAAGCGAGCAGAAATGGGATGAAGCTATTGCGCTCTTTGATACCCTTCCGGAAGAAGATAGAGATTCTCTTTCCATACGGAATTTAAAGGTGGCCGTGCTTGTTTCCACCGGACGGTTAAAGGATGCGGAGGAAACGGCAAAGGCGCTGGAAAAACAATATCCCAACGACCTCAATGTGCTGTACACTATGACAATGGTTGCTCAGGCCAAAAACGACATAAAAATGCGGAAAACCTATTTAAAAAAGATATTAAAACTCGATCCCGACAATGTGCAGGCCTTATATGAAGAAGGCGTCGATTTCTACAATCAAGGGAGCTATAAAGAAGCGGGAGAAACATTCGGCAAAATTTTAAAGAAACACCCCGACGACGTTCAGGCATTGATTTGGTGCGGCAAGGTGTATTATTTGGACAACAAGATGACGGAAGCGGAGGAATGCTACCGCACGGCATTGAAGTATCAGCCGAAAAACAGCCTTGCTATCGCCGAATTGGCTCGGATAAAATCGGAAACAAACCGCATGGCGGAAGCTATTACGGATATACAAAAAGCAATTGACTTGGAACCCGATGCAGCGCCGCATTGGACGGATCTGGGCTCTTATAATCTGCAAATAGGAAGAAAAGAAGAAGCGCTTGCAGCATTTAACCGCGCAATCGAACTTGTTCCCGATTCATATTTTATTCATATTTACCTTGCGGGATTAAACGATGATCTCGGCAATAAAGAGGATGCGATAAAGCATTACAAAAAAGTAACCGAACTGTATCCTCAATATTATTTTGCGTATGAAGGGCTCGGCATTTTACTCTTTGAAAAAAAGGATTGGGAGGGCGCCCGTCGTGCCTTTATCAATGCCCTGCGCTATGCACCGGCAAATATCTATTATGCGCTATCCGCAACGGTGTGCACTTATAAACAGAATAAAAAGGCCGAAGCAAAAGACTTTATGTCAAAATATCTTAAAACGATAGACCGCGCAAAACGGGAAACCGATTATTATCTCTGTCGCCTCTTTATCGACTTTGCCGGCGATAGCGATGTCAATAACCGCATCACAAAGGAAAAGGATGAAACGGAGCGTTTGCGTAAATTCTTTTATTTAGCCGAATTCTACCGGCTTGCAGGGAAAGGCCATCTTGCCGAAAAATTTTTGCTCGAAATTAAAACCACGCAAACGCCGACTTTTTTTGAATACCGGCTTGCAATAAGCGAGCTTACCCCCAATGCGGATACAACCGCGGCAAAAAAATAGGACAGGGCTATGGATCAAACTTTAAAACACCTTACCTTAAATGATAAAGAAATTATCCTGCTTGGAACGGCGCATATTTCCAAAGAAAGTATTGATGATGTCGAACAATGCATTCACGATGAGCAGCCCGACTGTGTTTGCGTAGAATTGGATGAACAGCGGTATAAGGCGCTTACCGATGAAAAGCAGTGGCAGGAGCTCGATATTATTCAGGTACTCAAAAGCGGAAAAGGCTTTTTGCTGCTCGCTAATTTGGTACTTGCCGCTTTTCAGAAAAGGATCGGCGCCGATGTCGGCGTTAAGCCCGGGGATGAAATGAAGGCCGCCATTACCGCCGCAAAAGAACTTTCTATTAAAACGGAGCTTGTCGACAGGCCTATTCACATCACCCTGAAACGGGCATGGGCAAAGAATAATCTCTGGGGTAAGTCGAAGCTTTTGGCAACGCTGCTGAGCAGCGCCTTTTCTACCGAAAAACTCAGCGCCGATGAGATTGAAGCGCTGAAGGACAAAAGCGAGATGGACGGTATGATGGCGGAAATGGCGGAATACTTGCCGCAGGTAAAAGAAGTGCTGATCGACGAGCGCGACCGTTATTTGGCGACAAAGATATGGAATGCGGCGGGAAAGAAAACTGTTGCGGTTTTAGGCGCGGGACACCTTGAAGGCACCGCAGCCTATCTTGAAAAACTGCAAAGCGGAACAGCGCCGAACGATGTAACCGATATTGCCGATGTGCCGCCTAAGAGCGGTCTTGCAAAACTTTCCGGCTGGATATTCCCGGCGCTGATTGTGCTGCTCATCGCGGCAGGCTTTGTGAAAGGCGGCGTTGCAGTGTCAAGCGCCTTATTGGTTCGCTGGCTGCTTTGGAACGGAAGCCTCGCCGCATTTGGAACGCTGCTTGCACTCGGCCATCCGTTAAGCATCATCACCGGTTTTTTTGGCGCCCCGCTCGCAACGCTGAATCCGTTTATCGGCGTCGGTTTATTTACCGGCATCGTTCAAGCATGGGTACGGAAACCGCAAGTCGCCGATATGGAACATCTGACCACCGACGTAACGAACATCAAGGGCTGGTATAAAAATAAAATAGCGCACATCCTGCTGATCTTCTTTTTGTCCAGCCTCGGCGGTGCAATCGGAAACTTTATCGCAGTGCCTGCACTGATCAGCGGCTTGCTGTAAGAAACCGTAAGGCGGAAGGGAATAGTGGGAACGATGCAACCAAAGCAGACAGCAATTCAACGCAGGCTCTTATCGATGCAGGATGTGCAATACAGGGATTTTAACTCAAAGCTTATTCCCACTGTTGATCCGCATCTGATGATCGGCATACGGACGCCGCTTTTAAGAAAATTTGCCAAAGAGCTTTTTAAGACGGAACCGGAACAGGCCGCCGCTTTTATGCATGACCTTCCACACCGGTATTTTGAAGAAAACAACCTGCACGCATTTCTCATCGAAAACATCAAAGACTTTAATGCGGCAATGGATGAAACGGAAAAGTTTTTGCCGTTTATCGATAACTGGGCAACCTGCGATTCGTTTTCACCCTCGATTTTCAAAAAATATCCCGATGCGGTATATCAAAAAATTTTGACGTGGCTTCAATCGTCCCATACCTATACCGTCCGTTACGCAATCGGGTTATTGCTGTCCAATTACCTTGACGAGCGCTTTAAACCGGAAATGCTTGAACTCGTTTCCGCCGTAAAATCGGAAGAGTACTATATCAACATGATGATTGCGTGGTATTTCAGCTTTGCGCTGATTAAACAGTATGACGCCGCGCTCCCCTATATCAAAAAACAAACGCTTGCGCCTTTTACCCACAACAAAACCATTCAAAAAGCGATAGAAAGTTATCGGATCCCCGCCGACGTAAAAGACTACTTACGGACGCTGAAAGTGTAACGCGGACTCGGTTGTAGGGCGCGGCATGGGGTAATTCTACAGTGCGGTTATACAAGGATACATCATCAATTTTTTCATTTATATCCTTACTTAGCAATCGGTATATAAGTTAATGATTGAATGACGATATGTTTTCTCTCAACAAGTGTACGTATTCACATTCGTAAATACCTCTATACATCTTAATGATATATACGATTCGTTTTCTGCACAAATAGCTTCAATAAGGCGTTCGTATACTACCGGCTACCGCTTACTCAGTTTCTGTCGATGTTTTAAATTTATCGATTTGATTTTGGACTGAATCGATTATTTCGTTGAGGCTTTCGGCTTCTTGGATGACGATGTGTTCGGCGCCGGAGATTTCGTCCATACCGATAAGGATTTCGGTTATGCCCGTGTTGACTTGTGCTGCAAGACTTTCGATTTTGCCGCCGGTACGGGCCAGTTCCGACGAAACGCCGCCAAGCGTCTGCGCGCTCGAAGCAACCAGTCCTTGCTGATTGCGTAGATTGAGAACGGCTTGCTGAATGGCATCCGCTGCCCCGGATACGGTTTTAATTTGTTCCCGCATGGAAATAAATGCTTTTCCCGTTTGGTGTACGCCGCTATCGATGTCCGTAAAAGAGCGCTTTGTTTCCTCGGTAATGAGTGCGGCTGCCTGTGTTCGGTCGATGATATCTTTGAGAGAATGCGCAATGGCTGCGGCATTCTTTTTTGCATCGTCGGCAAGTTGGCGAATCTCCTGTGCAACAACCGCAAAGCCCTTGCCGTATTCGCCTGCGTGTGCCGATTCAATCGCGGCATTCATTGCAAGCATATTGGTTTTTTCTGCAATATTATCAATCATTTTGACGAACGAATCGATCGCATGAATGCGCGTGTTGATATCCGTTACCACTTTTTCCGTTTCATCCATACGGAGAATCCCCGATTCGGATTTGGTTTCCAGCGATTCGGAAAACGCTTCCAGCCGGCCGATTTCTTCCGCAATAATGGAAAAGCTTTTAATCATCTCGTCTGCAGCTTCTGCTGATGATGCGCTCGCCTGCGTTTGATGTCGAATAGCTTCCACGAGATTTTGCGCGATACCGGAAACATTTTCGCTCAGTGCGTTTGTACCGCCGACATCTTGTTTCAACAGCTCCGTTGATTTTGAAATTGCCGCAGTATTGCTGCGGATTTGGTTAATGGAGGCTGCCGTCCCCTGCGATGCGTCAAAGAGTTTTTTTTCTACGAGGCCTATCTGCGACGCATTAGTCTTTAAATCGGCAATCATCGTATTCAGATGCGCAATAAAATTGTTGAAGGTATGCGCGGTGTCTGAAATTTCATCATTGCCCTTTACCGCCAGCCGAATACTCAAATCTGCCGTCCCTCTGCCGATGTCATCGAGATTCTTACGAAGCTCCATCAACGGACGCACAAAGAAAACCGTAACTAAAAACACAACTACAGCAAGACATGCCATGCAGAACAAAAATACCGGAATGACTGTGAGCCATACTGATCGCATCAGCTGTTCATGCCGCCCGGAATAATCCGAATCGACTGCAATAGCATACCGGTTTGCAGAATCAGCGTTATCAAGCGGCATAAAAAGCGACTGCACAGTTCCGAACCGATTACGGTATGGTGAAGTCGTAAAGGTTATCGTGTTCGTTTGAAAGGCTTGCAAAAGTTCCGAAGGCGGCGAGTCAAGTGTAAAAAATGAATCTGCGCCGTGTGTCGCCGTTAAAACGAGCAGCTGCTCATCTGTTTTTCTGATAAACCAAATATTGTACACACCTGTTTGCTCTTGCAATTTGTTCAGCTTCTGCTGCAATGATAGAAACGGTTCCTCCTTACCGGAATCCGCCGTCAGCACATCAAAAGGGATACCGCTGCACAGAGCCTGCACTCCCGCTGCGGTAATATGCAGGGTTCTCCGTACCTCCGCCGATGCATCCAGCGCATTCTTATAGCGCAGCACAAAAAATCCGAACGTCAAAAATCCCATAATCGCCGGAAAAAATACCATAATGAGCTTAACGGACAACGTACGTCTTATTCGCTGCATAAGTAATCCTCTTGTGAAAATATATGGCGCAGTATCGCTGGTACAGTTTGCAATACGATTGCTTCAAATACGCTTATGCAAGCCATTTTTCTTAGCATGGTGGAAAGTTGCTTGCAGGCGTTACGTAAAGAAACACATAGCATGATAAGCGATTCTATGCTATAGTTTCAAGGATGAAACAACACAGCTTTCCGCAGCAAACACACTTTATCGGAGTTCTCCTCCCGGAGGATATCACCCTTACCCTCGAAGACTGCCGGCGATATATGAACAAAACTTACGGCTGCAAGTCCGGACATGCTACCCCAATTCATGTTACCCTTGTTTCTCCGTTCAGATTGCAACAAGATTATTCAACAGCCGATTTAATAAGTGCGATTGAAAAAAATGTTTTACCCAAAGGTTTAGGCTTTTCAGCTCATATAGATAACTTTGATGCGTTTGGAGATAGGACACTTTTTGCAAACGTAGTTGCGTACGAGGCTTGGACAAAACTCCGTGATGAAACGGTAAAGGCAATTCTGAACGCCTGCCCGGGCTGTACTAAAAAAGACCAAAGACCATTCCAGCCACACGCCACCGTTTCAAACCGGGACATTCCTGCGGGGGTAATGACAGAGGCGCTTCAGGTTATGAATGAATTAAATCTTGTAGAAGATTTTCCGGTTGATAACATCACGATTTTTGAACGCAAAGGCAACAGGTGGGAAGCGGCTGTTACGATGGAGTTGGGGGTATAAGCTGATGATCGGTAGGGTGTCGTAGGCTTCATCAGCGATAATACTGGGAATATGTGGTCGAATCGAAGGAACTCAGAAGTGTGAGAATTCATACGTAATTCTGAAAGATGCAAAAAAACGATATACAAATTTGTTTACGAAAAAGATAATGGCTAAAGGAATATTCGGTAAAGTATAAATTTTAAGCAGGTATATGACGTGAAGATACTCGATAATATTAACAATACTGTCCGCGATGATTTGCTGGCAGAGATAAAACGCGGAAGCAAGGTGTCCGTTGCGGCAACCTGTTTTTCTATGTACGCCTATCAAGAATTAAAAAAGCAGCTGGAAGCCGTAGAAACCTTCCGATTCATTTTTACGTCGCCTACTTTTATACAAGAAAAAGCTGAAAAGCAGAAACGTGAGTTTTACATTCCCCGTCTGTCTAGAGAAACCAGTCTATACGGTACGGAATTTGAAATCAAGCTTCGGAATGAGATGACTCAGCGTGCTATTGCAAAAGAATGTGCAGACTGGATTCGCAGAAAAGCACAATTCAAGTCCAACACCACCGGAGAGAACATGACGGGTTTTATGACCGTTGATACCGGAAATGTCCAGACCGCCTATACACCTGTAACCGGGTTTACTACGGTGGACATCGGGTGTGAGCGCGGTAACAACACCTACAATATGGTTAATTGCATAGACGCGCCCTTTTCGCATCAGTATATGCAGCTGTTTGACCAACTTTGAAACGATTATGAAAAAATGCAGGACGTGACGGATCTGGTCATTGAAAACATCAGCACAGTCTATACCGAAAACGCTCCGGAGTTCATTTACTTCATGACGTTATACCATGTATTCAGTGAGTTTCTGGATGATATATCTGAGGACGTACTTCCCAATGAGGACACAGGCTTTAAGCAAAGCCGTATCTGGAATATGCTCTACGATTTTCAACGAGATGCAGTACTGGGCATTATCAATAAATTAGAAAAATACAATGGCTGCATTCTTGCGGATAGTGTTGGTTTAGGTAAAACATTTACTGCACTGGCTGTTGTGAAATACTATGAAAACCGTAATAGGTCTGTGCTGGTTCTCTGCCCTAAAAAGCTGGCAGAAAACTGGAATACCTATAAAGATAACTATGTCAATAATCCCATCACCGCCGACCGCCTGAATTATGATGTGCTGTTCCATACAGACCTTTCCCGTAACGGCGGAATATCGAACGGACTGGATTTAAACCGGCTCAACTGGGGCAACTATGACCTGATCGTCATTGATGAATCCCATAACTTTCGCAATGGTATCGGCACACACAGTAATACGCAAGAAAACCGCTATCAAAAGCTGCTGGAAAAAGTGATCCGTGCCGGGGTCAAGACAAAAGTTTTGATGCTTTCCGCAACGCCGGTCAATAACCGATTTATTGATTTGAAGAATCAACTTGCTATTGCCTACGAGGGCAATTTCGAATATTTAGATGAACGGCTTAACACCACAAAAACGCTTGACGACATCTTTAAACAAGCACAAAAAGCCTTTAACGCATGGAGTAAGCTCGATCCGGAACAACGTTCAACGGACGCGCTGCTTCGTACATTAGATTTTGATTTCTTCGAACTGCTGGACAGTGTGACTATTGCCCGGTCGCGTAAGCATATCGAAAAATACTATGACGCAAATAAGATCGGTAAGTTCCCTGAAAGATTGAAACCAATATCCCTTCGTCCGTGTCTGACGGATCTGGACGATGCTATTAACTATAACCAGATTTATGATCAGCTGATGCAGCTTTCCCTGTGCGTCTATACGCCATCGAATTATATATTTCCAAGCAAGATTCAAAAGTACAAAGATCTTACGCATAATAAAGGCGAAAACTTAACTCAGACCGGTCGTGAGCGTGGTATTCAGCGTCTCATGAGTATTAACCTACTCAAGCGGCTCGAAAGCTCGGTCAATTCTTTTAAGCTGACACTAAATCGCATCATGAAATTGATCAACAATACAATTGACGGAATCAATCGGTTTGAGAAATACGGTTCAGCAGATATCTCCATGTATGAGGCAAACGGTGACGACTGGGATATGGATGATGAAAATACGGAATTCTTCACTGTGGGTAAAAAAGTCAAAATTGATCTTGCCGACATGGACTGGAAAAGTTGGCGGAAAGAATTAACGCAGGATGCTGAAGTGCTGGAATTACTCACACTGATGATAGCCGATATAACTCCGCAACACGACAGTAAATTACAGAAGCTTTTCTGTCTGCTGGACGAAAAAATTGCCCATCCCATAAATCCCGGTAATAAGAAAGTCCTTATATTTTCCGCATTTGCGGATACGGCAGAGTACCTCTATGATCATGTAAGCATGTATATAAAAAACAAATATGACTTACACACGGCGGTCATAACCGGCTCCATCGATGGACGTACAACAATCAAAGAATTTAAGGCAACGCTCAACAATGTATTGACGTGTTTTTCGCCGGTTTCAAAAGATCGCGATGTGCTGATGCCAAACAATAAGACGGAAATTGATATTCTGATTGCAACCGATTGCATCTCGGAAGGGCAGAATCTTCAAGACTGCGACTATCTTATTAACTACGATATTCATTGGAATCCTGTGCGTATTATCCAACGGTTCGGACGTATCGATCGTATTGGCAGCAAAAATAAGACCATACAACTGGTGAACTTCTGGCCTGATCTACCGTTGGACGATTATATTAATCTGAAATCCCGTGTGGAAACCCGTATGAAGATAACTGTCATGACCGCTACCGGAGATGATGATCTTATTAACTCAGAAGAACATGGCGATCTTGAATACCGTAAGGCGCAGCTTAAGCGCTTACAGGAGGAAGTTGTCGATATTGAAGATATATCTGATGGTATTTCTATTATGGACTTGGGTCTTAACGAATTCCATCTTGACCTATTGGATTACATAAAGCACAATAATGATATGGATAAGAAACCCCGCGGACTACACACCGTTGTACCCGCCACAGATGAGCTGCCGGAAGGGGCAATCTTTGTCCTGAAAAATGTCAACAGCAGTACCAATGTAGATAACGGCAATCGGCTTCATCCGTTCTACATGGTTTATGTTGGAATAGACGGTAAAATTATCTGTAATTACCTTAATCCTAAAAAGCTGTTGGACGATATTCGGTTGCTGTGCCGAGGAAAAACAACACCGATTCAAGAAGTATATGAGCAGTTTAATAGGGAAACGGATGACGGAAAAAATATGGCAGCTATGTCAGAATTACTGACTCAAGCGATCGACTCCATCATTGACGTCAAGGAAGAAAGTGACATCGACAGTCTGTTCTCCGCCAGCGGAACATCAGCTTTGATGAGCCATGTATCCGGATTGGAGGATTTTGAATTGATTTGTTTTCTGGTGGTTAAATAACTTTATTATGGGGAGGTTCTGATCTTGTTGGGATTGCCGGAATCAACGGAGTTTAACGCGAGAATTCCAAAACAAAAGTTTTATGAAAATCTATCGATTACTCCTGCTATCAAAAAGGCGTTCACGGAGCAGATAAAAATGATTTACTGGCGCAATAAGCTGGCTGCAACTACGCTGAATCTTGCTGCTGGAAAACGGGTCATGGAAATCGAGATATTTGAGGTAAACCTTAACTCGCTCGACCTTGATGAAAATGTGCTGCGTTTAATTGACCGGGAAATATCTTATCATATTCTGTTTATTTTGGAGCATAATGGGAAATATCAGGCTGTAATGGGATACAAAGAAACTGCAATTTCAGGCAAAGCAGCGTTTAAAGTTGACCGCTACTAC
This sequence comes from Treponema vincentii F0403, assembly GCF_000412995.1. Classification (NCBI taxonomy): domain Bacteria; kingdom Pseudomonadati; phylum Spirochaetota; class Spirochaetia; order Treponematales; family Treponemataceae; genus Treponema; species Treponema vincentii. The sequence goes on from NZ_KE332512.1 coordinate 1,462,618, forward strand.
CATACGGAATGGGTGGATGAAGAAGAATTGCCGCTGCATCTGGAAGGCTTGACAATGGATGCCGTGTACGAAAACTTCATCCGGCAAATTGCAGGGAATAGCCTCAACGGTAAAGAACATACCACACTGAAAGAAAGTATCGAACAACAGAAAAAACGCGAGCAACTGGAGAAGCAGATTGCCACGCTTGAAGCGAAAATAAGAAAGGAAAAACAGCTAAACCGACTGATGGAAATAAATGCGGAATTGAAGCAATTGAAAAATGAGGTTGGAAGAAGCAAATGAAGATAAAAAAGATTGAACTGAACAATTTCAAGCGGTTTACCCATTTAGTTGTTGAGGATATCCCTGAAACAGCTAAGCTGATAGTCTTAGTTGGTCCGAATGGTTCAGGAAAGACATCGTTTATGGAGTCCCTGAACCATTATTATAAATTTGCTGGATATAATAATATCGGTGATTACGATTATTTGAACAAAAGTAGTACGGCAGAGGCTTTCAACTATAGCCGATGGTATTATCACGCATCAAAAATTGTGAGTATTGACTTCTATGATATACATTTACCCAAAGACATTGGCGATAGTACCGATATAAGAGGTCATTTCTATTTCCGAAGCGCGTATAGAAACGAGCCTGATTTCAAAATAAATTCCATGCAGAGGCAGCAAGACCCTACCGAGTCGATCCGATTGGAATCACTTATCCAGAACGACCAAACGGTTTCTGCAAATTATCAGAGGCTTATTGCCAATACCATCGCAGGTGTGTTTAATAATGAAAATGACACAAAAGCCGTTGCTATGCTGCGCGATGAATTAATTGGAAAAATCAAAGCAGCCCTTAAACGCGTATTCGAGGATTTGGAACTTTCATCGGTCGGCGATCCGCTCCAAAATGGAACCTTCTATTTCACAAAAGGGACTACTAAGGATTTCAGCTATTGCAACCTTTCGGCAGGAGAAAAATCTGCTTTCGATTTGATATTGGACATGGTTGTTCAATCTAAATATTATCCTGACGCTATTTACTGTATTGATGAACCGGAAACGCACATGCACACTAAACTGCAAGGGAAAGTGCTGCGAGAGCTATATTTGCTTATTCCGGGGCAATCACAACTGTTGCTTTCGACCCATTCCATCGGGATGCTCCAAGAGGCGGAAGAAATTGAACAGGAACATCCGGGGACAGTTGCTTTTTTGGATTTTGGCGGGAGAGATTTTGATACAGATCAAATAATTCGTCCTGCAAGGATTGGAAAAGCAGTCATGGATAAGTTTTACGAACTCGCTTTTGGAGACTTTGCAAAGTTGATGCTTCCACGAATAATCGTGTTTTGTGAAGGTGACCCAAACGGAGGAAAGCGTAAAGATTTTGATAAAATGATTTACACCACCATTTTTGCAGAGACTTATCCCGAAGCATTCTTTATTTCCGGCGGCTCATGCAACGATATTGAGAATATTGAGAAAACACACGGAGGGATTATTAGTACACTACTTAAAAATACCACGGTCATAAAAATTGTAGATCGAGATGACAGAAGTGATCCGGAAATTTCGCAGCTTGCAGAAAAAGGCATTAGAGTATTAAAAGAACGAAACCTTGAGTCCTATCTGCTTGATGATGAAGTAATCAAAAAATTATGTGAATCAGTTGGAAAACCTGAGGAATACGATGAATGCATACGTGAAAAGGACAAAGCACTTGCCGCATCAATAAGCAGGGGGAATGCAGCGGATGATTATAAGTCTGTTCGCGGGGAGATTTATAATGTATTAAAAAAGCGTCTTACACTTACAAAATGCGGAAACAATCAGGATTCATTCATCCGTGATACCCTTGCCCCTTTAATTACCCCGGATATGGATGTATACAAACGTTTAGCGTTAGAAATATTCGGCAATGACACTAACGGAGGAAATAACTAATGGAAAAAATGCGTATGGAATCGCCCGATTTAACTGCACAGAATATAGACCGCATAGCAGCCATGTTCCCTAACTGAATCACGGAGATGCTGGACGAGGAACATAGTACACCGGAGAAAAAGGTGTACAAGCGGGCAATTAACTTTGAGTTGCTGAAACAGATGCTCTCACCCGACATAGTAGATGGCGACGAAGCTTATGAATTTACCTGGGTTGGAAAGAAGGCTGCGATCATAGAAGCCAACAAACCGATTCGTAAGACACTGCGCCCTTGTCCGGCAGAAAGCAAAGATTGGAACACCACCGAAAACCTCTATATCGAGGGCGACAATCTGGAAGTCCTAAAACTGTTGCAGGAAAGCTATCTCGGCAAGGTCAAGATGATTTATATTGACCCACCCTATAATAGAGGCTACGACTCTTTGTACCGTGATGATTTTGCTATGTCTTCTGATGAATACTCAGAAGAACGTGGCGCAACAGATGACGTTGGGAACAGAATGTTCAAGAACACAGATACTAATGGTCGGTTTCACTCAGATTGGTGCAGCATGATATATTCACGGCTGATGCTCGCGAGGAATTTGCTAACGGATGATGGAGTGATATTCATTTCGATTGATGAACACGAATATGCTAACATTAAAAAAATATGCGATGAAGTGTTTGGTGTGTGCAACTTTATTGCTGAACTTATTTGGTCTGCTGGTAGGAAAAATGACTCCAAGTACATTTCTGTTTCTCATGAATATATTCTGTGCTATTTCAAAGATTTACTATGGGTGAAAGAACATAAGCTCCTGTGGAGAGAAAAGAAGCAAGGCCTACCCGACATTTATGCCGAATATGAACGTCTAAAAAAATTGTACGGTGAAGACTGTGCTACAATCGAGAAATATCTTAAAACATGGTATAAATCATTGCCAGACGGTCATCCTGCAAAAGATCATTCACACTATAATAGAGTAGATAGTCATAGCATATTTTTCGCGTCTGATATTTCTTGGCCCGGTGGTGGCGGTCCGAAGTATGAAATAATGCACCCTATTACCCATAAGCCAGTCCGTATTCCGTCAAGAGGGTGGATTACCAACCATGAAACAATGCAGCGTTGGATAGCAGAAGGACGGGTGAACTTTGGTGTGGATGAAAGTTACGTCCCCACTATAAAATCATACCTGTCAGAACACGAATATGGCGTACCCTACAGTGTGTTCTATCAGGATGGACGAGCTGCATCTAAGCGTCTCGCAACTCTAATGGGTGATAAAGTTTTTGAAAATCCAAAAGATGAAGAGATTATACAGCGAATTATCCGGTTTTGCGGTAGCGATGACGGAGATATAATTATGGACTTCTTCTCTGGTTCGGCAACAACTGCTCATGCACTGTTCCTAGCCGATGCAGAACAAAACAAGCATCGCAAGTTTATTCTTGTTCAGCTACCTGAAACGATTGATCCGCAGAAAGAAGTATCGGAGAAAGCCAGAAAGGTTGCTCAAAATGCAGTTAATTTGTTGGACTCCATAGGGGCTGTACATAATATTTGCGAAATTGGTAAGGAGCGTATCCGTCGTGCCGGGGAAAAGGTCAAATCCGAAAGTCCTATGACTACTGGAAACCTTGACGTCGGCTTTCGTGTCTTTAAGCTTGATGACACCAATATGAAGGATGTCTACTATACACCGGATGATTACGATCAAGGGATGCTCACGGAAATGGAATCCAATATCAAGGCTGACCGCACCGATCTCGACCTGCTATTCGGCTGTCTGTTGGATTGGGGCTTGCCGCTGTCTCTGCCATACACCTCTGAAACGATTGATGGCTGCACGGTACATACCTACAATGACGGCGACCTGATTGCATGTTTTAACGACAACGTGCCGGAATCCGTGGTGAAAGAGATTGCCAAGCGCAAGCCGCTTCGTGCGGTATTCCGCGATTCCAGCTTTGCATCTAGTCCGGAGAAAATCAATGTATTCGAAATTTTCAAGCTCTATATGCCGGAGGATGCGAACGATATCACCAAACGAGTGAGAGTCATCTAAGAAAGGAGCTGCCGCATGAAACTACAATTTAAGCATCAGAAGTTCCAGGCCGATGCTGCAAAAGCGGTTGTTGACGTATTTGCGGGGCAACCGTATCTCACTCCTACCTACATGATGGATAAAGGTTTCGGAACCTATCAGATTGAACTTAACGAAGAAGAAAAATTTACCGGGTGGCGCAATGAACGGATTATACCGGAACTTTCAGATGCGCTGATTTTAGATCATTTACAAAAGATTCAGCGGGCAAATCAGATTGAACCTTCCCCAAAGCTCGAAGGCAGATATAACCTTACAATTGAAATGGAAACCGGCGTCGGAAAAACGTATACGTATATCAAAACCATGTACGAGCTGAACAAACACTACGGCTGGAGCAAGTTCATCGTAGTTGTTCCCAGTCTTGCTATCCGCGAAGGTGTTTATAAGTCCTTTCAGGTAACGCAAGAGCATTTTGCGGAAGAATATGGAAAGAAAATTCGCTTTTTTATCTATAACTCTGCCAAGCTCACGGAGATTGATCGTTTTGCCTCTGATAGTTCAGTCAATGTAATGATCATCAATTCTCAAGCTTTTAATGCCAGGGGAAAAGATGCCCGGCGTATCTACATGAAACTGGACGAGTTCCGAAGCCGCCGACCGATTGAGATTATCGCAAAGACAAATCCGGTTATGATTATTGGCGAGCCGCAATCTGTGGAAGGCAAGCAAACAAAAGAGCGGTTGAAGGAATTTTGCCCGCTTCTGACGCTGCGTTATTCTGCTACTCACAAGTCCGACAACCTCTATAACATGATTTATCGTTTGGACGCCATGGAAGCTTACAATAAGCGGCTTGTAAAAAAAATTTCTGTGAAAGGTATTACTGAAACCGGAAGCACCGCGACTGAGGGCTATGTATATTTGGAAAGTATCAACCTTTCTAAAGCAGACCCAACCGCTACCATTCAGTTTGACTACAAGGGGGCTGTCAGTGTCCGGAAAGTTACGAGGAAGGTTGGTATCGGATTCAACCTCTATGATAACTCAAACAACATGGAGGAATACAGAGACAACTTTGTTGTGAAGTTCATTGATGGCCGTGACAATCACGTTGAGTTCCTGAACGGCATCAAAATTTTCGCTGGAGACGTTATCGGTAAGGTCAGCGAGGAGCAGCTGCGCCGTATTCAGATCAGGGAAACGATTCTTTCTCATATTGAGCGGGAGCGGCAATTATTCCATAAAGGCATCAAAGTGCTTTCTCTGTTCTTCATTGATGAGGTTGCTAAATACAAGCAGTATGATGCGTCCGGCAAGCCCTACAATGGTATGTATGCCGATATGTTTGAGGAGGAATACACTGATATTCTTGCAAACATACAGCGTGAATTTGGCGACAATGAATACATGAACTATCTGGATTCTATCAAGCCGCAAGACACTCATGCCGGTTACTTTTCCATTGATAAAAAAGGCAAGCTGACCGACAGTAAGATTTCGGACAAAACTGAAAAGACTTCTGACGATATTGACGCTTACGATCTGATTATGAAGAACAAGGAGCTACTATTGGATCGCGATCCTAAGAACTCCCCTGTTCGCTTTATTTTCTCCCACTCAGCCCTACGGGAAGGCTGGGACAACCCAAATGTATTCCAGATTTGTACCTTGAAGCAGTCTTCCAGTGACGTGCGCAAACGGCAGGAGGTTGGTCGGGGCTTGCGTCTTTGTGTCAATCAAGACGGTGAACGAATGGATGTCAATATCCTCGGGAATGATGTACACAATATTAACGTACTGACCGTTATTGCCAGTGAAAGCTATGACAGTTTCGCCAAAGGCTTGCAGAGCGAGCTCGCGGATGCTGTGGCGGGACGCCCTGTGGCTATTACTGCAGATTTATTCAAGGGCAAGATCATTACAGATGCAAATGGCAATGAGCAGGTGGTAGACAATGACATAGCACAGGCTATCTACTTTGATATGGTCGTTAATGGCTATGTTGATAAGAAAGGTGTTCTTACCGAAAAATACTACACTGATAAGGCTAACGGTGAAGTCAAAGTTGCTGAGGAAGTGGCAGACTGCGCAGACGCTGTTCTGAAGATCGTGGATTCTGTCTATGACAGTAATGCGATGAAGCCTGAAAATGCCCGCGATAAGAACGTGGAGCTTCAAATTGATCCGGATAAACTTGCTATGCCGCAGTTCAAAGAACTTTGGGAACGTATCAGACCCAAGTCCATTTATGTTGTTGACTTTGACACCGATGAGCTGGTATGGAATGCGATTAACGTTCTGAACAGTAAGCTGCGCGTATCAAAGCTGTTCTTCAAGGTCGAGACCGGCGCGATGGAAGAGATCAAATCAAAGGATACACTGTTAAGCGGAGCTTCTTTTGTAAAAGAAAAATCTGCTGCTTACGGTGCTTCCCAGAAGATTCATGCTTCCTCAAGTGTAAAATACGATTTGATCGGCAAGCTCGTTGAAGAAACCGGGCTGACAAGAAAAGCTGTTGTGGATATTCTGACCGGTATCGAAAAGACGGTGTTCGATCAGTTCAAAGACAATCCGGAAGAATTTATTATCAAGGCGGCGTCACTCATCAACGACGAAAAGGCCACAGCAATTATCCAGCATATTACCTACAGTATTCTGGATGAGCACTATACTACGGATATATTCACCGAGCCGACGATTAAAGGCACGTTAGGTGTCAATGCGATGAAAGCACAGAAACATTTGTACGATCATATCATATTTGATTCTGCTAATGAGCGTAACTTTGCAAGTGATCTGGATACCAACACTGATGTTGCCGTATATGTAAAGCTGCCGGATGGTTTCTATATCTCCACTCCGGTCGGCCGTTATAATCCTGACTGGGCCATTGTATTTTATGAAGGAACCGTGAAGCATATCTATTTCGTTGCTGAAACGAAAGGCTCCATGTCCTCCATGCAACTCCGTCTGATTGAGGAGTCCAAAATCCACTGTGCCCGCGAGCATTTCAAAGCCATCGGCAGCGGCGAAGTTGTTTATGATGTTGTCGACAGCTATCAGACACTGCTCGACAAGGTGATGAAGTAAGCAGAAGAAGACTTTTATAGAGGATATCCCAACACCTCAGCCGTAGGATTGATGAAGAAAATAGACTTGTGTATGCTGTTGAGGAAAAGCTTGTTTTACCGATCTCCTGCCGCGGACACTACAAGGCGTAATAGCATGCAGGTGTTTCACACTCGATAATAAGGAACCGCAATGGATATTTTTAATCGATACGCACCCTTTATACAGGATTATATTTACCGCTCCGGCTGGCAAACGCTCCGGGCTGTGCAGAATGCGGCGGGTGATGCCATCTTCAATACAGACAAGAATGTGCTTTTGACGGCATCTACGGCATCCGGTAAAACCGAAGCGGCGTTCTTTCCTATTTTGAGCCTTTTGTACGAAGAGCCGTCTGCTTCGGTGGGCGTGCTGTACATTGCGCCGCTCAAGGCTCTCATCAATGATCAGTTCGGGCGGCTGAATGAGCTCTGCGAAGAAGCGGGTATCGCCGTAACGCGCTGGCATGGGGATGCGCCGCAGAGCCAAAAGCGAAAACTGCTCCGTAAGCCGTCGGGGATTTTGCAGATTACCCCCGAATCGCTGGAAGCACTGATGATTACTAAGCACAGCGAAATACCGTCGCTTTTCTACGATTTGCGCTTTATCGTCATAGACGAGATCCATTCGCTGTTGCGGGCAGACCGCGGCGGGCAAACCTTCTGCCTCATCGAACGGCTGTGCCGGACGGCTGGCTGTAATCCACGGCGGGTCGGTCTGTCCGCCACGATCGGCAATCCCCAAGAGGCGGGGCTCTTTCTTGCTGCGGGCAGCGGACGGGAGACGGTTATTCCCAAATGCGACGGCGGCAAAGAGGTGTGGCGGCTTTCTATGGAACATTTTTTCAACACGGAGCCGCAAGCTGACGAGGGTAAGCCTATCACCGTAGAGGCGCTTACCGTGGAAGCCGCTACGGATACCGCTCCCAAAGCGGCGGATCCGGGCATGGGCTATATCTTTGAACACACGCGCGGCAGAAAATGCCTTGTGTTTACCAATTCCCGCGAAGAATGCGAGTCCGTTTGCCAACATCTCCGGCAATACTGCGAGGCAAACCGGGAACCCGACCGTTTTTTGATCCATCACGGGAATCTTTCCGCTTCGTACCGGGAAAGCGCGGAAGAAGAAATGAAGGATGACGACTCGCTCATCAGCGTATGTGCAACTGCGACGTTGGAGCTGGGTATCGATATCGGCAAGCTGGAACGGGCATTTCAGATTGATGCCCCGTTTACCGTCTCCGGCTTTTTACAGCGCATGGGACGTACCGGTCGGCGTGGTAACCCTTCGGAAATGTGGTTTGTCATGCGGGAAGACCATCCCGAAGCGCGGGCTCTGCTGCCGGAGATGATCCCGTGGTATCTTATCCAAGGGATTGCGCTCGTCCAGCTGTATATCGAAGAGCGCTTTGTGGAACCGCCGCGCACGGAAAGGCTGCCGTTTTCCCTGCTCTATCACCAAACGATGAGCACGCTTGCCTCCTGCGGTGAGATGACGCCGGGTGAGCTTGCCTCCCGCGTGCTGCCGCTTTCCGCCTTCCGCCGCATCAGCCAAGATGACTTCCGTATCTTGCTGAGACACCTTATCGAAATTGATCATATCAACCGCACGGAAAACGGCGGGTTGATTGTCGGGCTTGCCGGAGAGCGGATTGTCAACAATTATAAGTTCTACGCGGTGTTCCAAGAAAACATCGAATACACCGTGCGCTCCGGCTCCGAAGAGCTCGGTACGATTGTCAAGCCGCCGCCCGCCGGCGAGAAAATCGCGATTGCAGGCAGGGTGTGGGTGGTGGACGAGGTTGACCACCAACGCCGCGAGGTATACTGCACCCTCGTTAAAGGGAATATCCCTGCATACTTCGGCGATGTAGCGGGCGACATACACACACGCGTTTTAGAGCGGATGCACCGTGTCCTTACCGAACAAAAAAGCTACCCGTACCTGATGCGCCATGCCGTGTGCCGCCTGCAAGAAGCGCGGAACACCTTCAGCAAGGCGGGCATGGACAGCCGTCCGCTCATCCACCTCGGCGGCAATATGTGGGCGCTTTTCCCTCAGCTGGGAACATACTCCTTTATTGCGCTGGAACGCTTCCTCAAGCTCCGCTGCGGACGGCGGCTGGGACTCAAGGGATTGAGCCCGTCCCGCCCGTATTACCTGCAATTTACCATGCAGGCAAGCGAGCAAGACTTTTACCGCATTATCACCGAAGAAGCCGCACAAGACTTTGACCCGCTGGAGCTGGTATACGAAAGAGAAGTCCCCGTCTTTGACAAATACGACGAGTACGTACCGGCGGAGCTGGTGCGTAAAGGATTTGCGTTAGGGGTGCTGGATGTTGTCACTATGAAGCATCGCCTCATGTCCTTTTGAAAATATACGGCGCATCTACGCCAAAAGTGTACATCCTTGTACACTTTTGGCTACGAGTTTCGGCAAAGCCGAAACATCGCTTCTCTGACAGGATGTCAGTGGTTCCAAGCAATATCGAGTTTTTCGTATGAAAAACTCGAAGCTAAAAAATGTACATGGAGGTATATTTTTTAGCGATGGCATCCATGCCGCTACTGAAAGACCGTCCTCGACGTATCAGTACCGCCACGGATGCTGCTGGTTCCATGCAGTAACGAGTTTAGACGTAAGGCTAAACTCGCAGGTAAAAATGTACATGGTTGTACATTTTTACCGTGTCTCCGGTTGGAATTTTGTGGCGCCTTGTATCTGTACTGTCTCTTTCAAAAGGCTTACGGAACAGCCTCACTATTTTGCGGGGGGTATACACCCAACTGTCTGATGCGTTTACCCGAATCTCCTGTTTTCGTCCTCTTTAAAAAAAAGTAAAAATCCGCTATACTCGCGCGCATGGAATTAACGCAAGAGTTTATTGACGGCCTCACGGTAAACGAGGTCGACATTATGAAGAAGGTTGCGGAAGAACTGAATATCAGGATGCAGCAGGTCTCCGCAGTTATCACATTGGTCAACGAGGGATGTACCATTCCCTTTATTTCCCGGTATCGTAAAGAAATGCACGGTTCACTCGACGAGGTGCAGGTTCGGGATTCCGATAAATTGTTTAGATCGTACGTCAATTTGGAAACACGGCGGCTGGAAATTGTGCGGGGTGTATTTGCGGCGGGGAAACTGACCGAGCTGCTCTACGACAACATTATGAAGGCGTCGACTTTGACGGAACTTGAAGATATTTGGGCGCCCTTTAAAAAGAAGAAAAAGACCCGCGGTATGCTGGCTGTTGAGCGCGGTTTGCAGGGCTTAGCCGATTTAATGAAGGAATTGGAAGAAGCGGAACTGGTAAAACGGGCGGAAGCGTTTGTTAAAACCGATTGCGAAGATGAAACGCTGAATGTGCCGACGGTAGAGGATGCGCTTGCGGGAGCTGCCGATATTATTGCAGAAGAAACAGCACAGGACACCGAAAACCGGAAGGCAGTGCACGACTTCTTTATGGCAACCGGTATGTTTGAGGTAAAAGGCATCGGAGATGAAGAAGCCCAGAAAACCTCCGTGTATCAGATGTACTGGGATTATTCCGAGGCGCTCAACCAGATTAAGCCGCACCGGGTGCTTGCCATCAACCGCGGAGAGCGCGAAGGTGTTTTGGAAGTAAAAATCGATGTTGATGTAGACGAAGCGGTTGCACGAGTACAGAGCCGTTCGGTACAGCACAATAAATACCACAGCGAAGCGATTGCAGACGGGGTTGTGCGGCTGCTCAGCCCCGCAGTCCTGCGCGAAATCCGCAGCAACTTAGGCGAAGACGCCGACAACCACGGCATTACTATTTTTAGCGAAAACTTAAAACACCTCTTGATGACGCAGCCGATTAAGGGCACCCGCGTGCTCGGCGTAGACCCCGGTATCAGAACCGGAACCAAATGCGCCGCCCTCGACGAAACCGGCAAGTACCTCGGCTCCTTTGTGATTTACCAGCACAAAGCGGAGGAGGCAAAAGCAGCGCTCCTCAAAGCGGTTAAGGACTATAAGGTTCAGCTGATTGCAGTGGGCAACGGAACAGGCTCCCACGAGGTGCAGGAAATCGTTTCCGATATTATTAAAACGCATTGTCCCGACGTACTTTTCACCGTGGTGGATGAGGACGGAGCCTCCGTGTATTCCGCAGGAGATGTAGCCCGCGAAGAATTCCCCGATTTGGACTTAACCATCCGCGGCGCTATCTCCATCGGGCGGCGCTTGCAGGATCCCCTTGCGGAGCTGGTCAAAATCGACCCGAAATCTATCGGCGTCGGGCTCTATCAGCATGACTTAAACCAAAAGAAACTTTCGGAAGAGCTTGATACGGTTGTCGGTTCGGTTGTAAACAACGTCGGTGTTAATTTGAACACCGCAAGCGCCTCGCTTTTAAAATACGTGTCAGGCATTACGAGCGGCTTGGCGAAAAAGATTGTCAGTTACCGCGAACAGACCGGTATCTTTACCGACCGGGAGCAGCTCCACAACGTCAGCGGCTTGGGACCGAAAACCTTTGAACAGTGCGCAGGCTTTTTGAAAATACCGGAGAGCGCCAATCCGCTGGATAACTCGTGGGTGCACCCCGAAAACTACCCTGCAGCGGAGGTTATCTATCAGATTGTCCGCAAGAACGAGCCGATAACCAAAGAGGTGCGGATGGAGCTGCAGGAAAAGTACCAGATCGGCGAACAAACGGTCAGCGATATTATCGAGGAACTGAAAAAGCCGAACCGCGACCCTCGTGAAGACTGCCCCAAGCCGATTATGCAGCAGGGCGTCCTCTTGTTTGAAGACCTCAAACTCGGCATGGCGGTAAAAGGGAAGATTAAGAACGTTGTGGATTTCGGCGCCTTTGTCGACCTCGGTATTAAGGAAACCGCCCTGCTGCACATTTCCGAAATGAGCGACAGCTTTGTGTCCGATCCGCTCGAGGCGGTAAAGGTCGGTGATATTGTCGAGTGCCGCATTATTGCGCTTGACGAAGCGCGCCGCCGTATTTCACTCAGCAGAAAAAGCGAAAGCGGAGTGCAGGGTAAGCTGACCGCAAAGCAAAAAGCGGACGTGAAAAAGATTACTATCAAGACCAAGGACGGAAAAACCGTTGCGGTTAAGACAAGCGGCGGCAAACCTGCCGTACAGGGTGAAAAGCATTTAAGTTCCCGCGGAGAGCGGCAGCCTGCAGTCCGTTCGGAAAGGCGCGTCGCGGAATCTCGACCCCGCAAGGATGATGACGGCACCAAGTATAATCCGTTTGCGGCATTCTTTAATAAGAAGTAAGACAAAAAAAATCCCGATAAAAGGTACCTCTTTTATCGGGATTGGTTCATTGAATGCTCGTACCCTTTAGGTATCTAATAGGTACGAATGCAATAGATAACCTTAATGAGCAGCATCTGCAATTTCTTTTTCAGTAGGAGTGGTAACTTTCTGCAGTTCTACCTCTGCATTGCTTGGTATACCTGTAATGCCTACTGGCTTTACTGTCATCTTCTCGCCCTTTAATGTATATGGGCTGACGTTGCTTCCGATAGTTATGTTTTTGTTATCGATAGTGTAAGTCCCCAATTTTACAGCAGTTAAGCCTAGCAGTTTTGTTGCCTGGTATGCATTACCATCGGAATGGAAGCAAAGGTATGTCTCACCGGGTATAGGAATACTTACTCCTGCGGCAGTTATTTTTTCCATCTTCCACACGGAACCTTTTGCCGGCTTACTTCCGCATCCCGTTACCATCATCACTGCACCGAACAGTACAACACACAGAGCCAATGCTGAAACAATCTTTTTCATTGTCCCCTCCTTAAAAGTAATATAGTCACCGGAAATTGCATATACTAATACGCTATGCAGCTTTTGCGATAGAGGCTATACAGCTGTAAAATGCAGATACAATTCACGCAGTAACCTGTCTTCTATGGTATCTCTCCTTCTTCAAAAATCAAGAGCAAAAACATATTTTGTTCCGATTTTGACGGAAAACACGAAAAGCAAGCGAAAAAATTCCCCTTGCTTAAAAGGATAAAACTTTCTATAATAAAACATTCTTATTTTCTTAAAAAATGGTTAGGAGAAAAAAATATGGAAACTCGAAGCCGTTATGCCCCGTCTCCGACAGGATTACAGCACATTGGCGGAGTACGTACTGCGTTATTTAATTATCTTTTTTCCCGCGCAACCGGCGGAAAATTCATCTTACGCATAGAAGATACCGATCAAACCCGCTATGCAGCCGAATACGAAACCAATCTGTACGATACCCTTGACTGGCTTGGAATTGACTGGGATGAAGGCGGCCCCCGCGGAGGCCCTTATGCACCCTATATTCAATCCCAACGCTCCGAAATATACCGCGAGTATGCTGATAAACTGGTTAAAAGCGGTCATGCGTATTACTGCTTTTGCGACGAAGAACGGCTTGAACGCATCAGAAAAATCCAAACCATGAATAAAATGCCCCCGGGATATGACCGGCACTGCCGCAATTTAACGCAGGAAGAAATCGATGCGAATATCGCGGCGGGAAAACCGTACGTTATCCGGCTGAAAGTGCCGCTTGAAGGAACAACGGTATTCCATGATGTTCTCCTCGGTACCATTGAATGGAAAAACGAAGACATCAACCCCGACCCTATCTTGCTGAAAAGCGACGGTTTCCCTACCTATCACTTGGCAAATGTTGTCGACGATCATTTAATGAAGATTACGCACGTCATGCGCGCCCAAGAATGGGTTCCTTCTACTCCGATGCACGTATTGATGTATCAGGCTTTCGGATGGGAACATCCCGATTTTTGCCATTTGCCGATGGTTATGGGAAACGACGGACATAAGCTTTCAAAGCGGCACGGCGCTACCAGCTGTAACGAATTCCGGAACAACGGCTATTTAAAAGAAGCAATCATCAATTATGTTGCGATGCTCGGCTGTTCGTATGAAGAAGGCCGGGATATGTTCTCTTTGCAAGAACTGGGCGAACGGTTTAAGCCGGAACACATCAACAAAGCTCCGGCAATTTTCGACTACAAAAAACTGGAATGGTTCAACGGCCAATATATGCGGCTTAAAACCGATGAAGAGCTTTTTGAACTTACATGGCCGTTCATCGCAAACTCAGGCATGTTCGGCGAACAGGATCCAAAAGCCCGGGAAGCGGCAGGATTGCGCTTTGCCGACCAAACTTTGCTTAAACCTACCGAGGAGCAAAAGTCAACGCTGATGAAGGTAATGCCGCTCATTAAAGAACGGCTGCACTTTTTGACGGAAGCACCGCAGATGGTGCGTTTCCTTTTTGAAGAACCGGCCGTTCCGCCCGTAGAGGAAATTATCCCTAAAAAACTGGATGCGGAAAAAACAAAGGCTGTGTTGGAAAAGGCAAAAACCGTGCTGCCTTCGATTGCACACCTTGACGAACATGCTGCAAGCGAAGTGTTCCGTGCAGAAGCGGAAGCTATGGGTGTTAAGCTGGGCGACTTTATGATGCCGATGCGTATGGCAATTACCGGCAGCCGTGTAAGTCCGCCGCTCGTCGGTTCGATCCAGATATTAGGCATTGACCGCTCTATTGCCCGTATCGAAAAAACTTTGAAAGAACGGTTCGCATAATAACCTACAGCACTTTACATAGCAAAAAGAGGAGCTTACAAAATGGAAGATCACAAAATTTCAATGGAAAAAATTGTCAGTCTGTGTAAAAGGCGCGGCTTTGTATTCCAGTCGTCTGAAATTTACGGAGGCCAGAACGGCGCGTGGGATTACGGCCCGCTCGGAATTGAATTAAAAAACAACATCGCCCGCGCATGGTGGAAGGAAATGACCCAGCTGCACAACTCAATTGTCGGTATCGACGCCGCAATTTTGATGCACCCGCGGGTATGGGAGGCTTCGGGACACGTAGAAAACTTTACCGATCCTCTGGTTGACTGCAAAAAGTGTAAAGCCCGTTTCCGCGCCGATCAAATCGACCCGGAAAAATTGGCAAAAAAAGAGTGTCCCGACTGCGGCGGAGAGCTCACCGATGTACGGAAGTTCAACCTCATGTTCAAAACCCACATCGGGCCGACGGATGATAACAGCAGTCTCATCTACTTACGCCCCGAAACCGCTCAGGGTATCTATGTGAACTATAAAAACGTTGCGCAGTCCAACCGTATGAAGATTCCCTTCGGCATTGCACAGATCGGAAAGGCATTCCGAAACGAAATCGTAACGAAGAATTTTATCTTCCGCACCTGCGAGTTCGAGCAGATGGAAATGCAGTTTTTCGTAAAGCCCGGCACCGATGACGAATGGTTTAACTACTGGCGCGAACAGCGGTGGGCATTTTACAAAAAGCACGGTGTGCGGATGGATAAACTCCGCTGGCATCGGCACGGTCCGGATGAACTGGCTCACTATGCAAAAGATGCCTACGACATCGAATACGAATTCCCGATGGGCTTTAAAGAGCTTGAAGGGGTGCATAACCGCACGAATTTTGACCTTACCCGTCATACCGAATTCTCCGGTAAGGATATGCAGTACATCGATCAGGATAACGGCAACGAGCGGTATATTCCGTATATTATCGAAACCTCTGCCGGCCTAACCCGCAACCTCTTGATGTTCCTCTGCGATGCGTATGAAGAACAAAAGGTCGCCGATAAGGGCAACGACGATGACTGGCGCACCGTACTGCACTTCCATCCGGTTATTGCCCCTATTACCGTAGCGGTGCTCCCGCTGATGAAAAAAGACGGCCTCGCAGAGCTCGCTCAAGACATCCAAGCGGAATTACGCGAAGACTTCCGTACCGACTACGACCAAGCGGGAGCAATCGGCAAGCGGTACCGCCGTCAAGATGAGGCGGGAACCCCGTTCTGCATTACTGTCGATTACGACAGCAAAGAGGACGGCACCGTTACCCTACGCTTCCGCGATTCTATGGAGCAGGTACGCGTTCCCCGTGCAGAACTTGCAAATCGGATTAGAACCGAAATAAAAAATTACACAAGAACATAAAACGATTTTCTCCCGTATGTACTGACTTGCTTTATCCTTAAAGCTGTCCGAACAATACGGGAGGAATCCGTGCTGTGCGGAGTTTTTAATGTCTGAATATTCATATACTGCAAATGATGAATCTCTATTAACGCCGGTATTGTATAAATACTTTGTCGACCCGCTTGTGAAGGTATTGCCGTATCGTCTGCCGGCGAATATTATTACGCTTATTTCTTTCGGTTTTGTTGTTATTGCTTTCAGTATCGCTGCCCACGGCTATCAGGTTCAACGGTACGATTTTTGGTGGGCAATTCCGATACTTGCTTTTTTCTATATTGTCGGCGATTGCTCAGACGGAAAACAGGCACGGAAAACAGGTACCGGTTCCCCGCTCGGTGAGTACTTCGACCATTTCTTGGACTGTTTTGTAACCGGTCTTTTAATGGGCATTTTGATGATTTCTTTCAGGGTAACAAAACCGGTTGTTATTACCATAGGGTTCTTCAATCTATATACAGGGCAGATCGGAAGTTTTTGGGAACGCTATAAGCGGCGTGTTATGAGTTTCGGGAAATTGAGCACCAGTGAGGGGATTATTACTATCGGCTTGACATCGTGGCTTATGTCAATACCGCCGATTCACAATGCGGCAAATACGATTCTGCTCTTCAATATAACAGCCGGAGAAACTCTGATTATCGTGATCATGCTGGGTGCAACGGTTTCTGCAATCCACTCATTTATCCGTGCACATATCATTTCTTTCCGCATGATTGCTCATCTTGTATTGTCATGTGCCGTTACCTATACTGCTGCATATCTCTATGGGAATAACAATATGGTATATATCACGCTTATCGTAAGCTTCTACAACGTATTTTTCCTTGCATCGCTTTTAGCGGCAACAAATCTAAATAAGCGCGAATGTTTGCCGGACATTATTGTTCCTCTTTCGTTTGTGTTATTCTTTTTTATCCCTGCTTATACTTCGCTTATTCAATATTTGCAAATTGCATATTTGGCAGTGCGGGTCAGCATAAAATTCGGCGCATTTGTCAGAATAAACCGGCAGTATTGGTATTGGATTAATCCGTCTCCACCCGCTGAAGATCTTTCAGCAACGCGGTAATCTTGTCCGGGTAGTCGGTGATAAGGCTGTCTACCCCCATTTCAATCAACTGCCGGTAATCGCATTGAATGCTGCCGAACCACGGATTGATACGGACACCGGCATTATGCAAAGCTGCAACCAGTTTGGGCGTTACACAGTAGGCAGACGGATGGTAGCATTCAATGCCGAGCTCCCGTACATACAGTTCAGGCCGGATTTGCCAGCTGTCTACCAATAATCCGCATACGACTGCAGAATCGATTTGCTTCATTCGCAGTACGCTTTCGTGATTAAAAGAGGACACGATACAGCGATCGATTAAGCCGTACTCCTTCATCAGCCGATACACAACTTCTTCGATTCCTTCATACACAAAGACACCCGTTTTTAATTCGATATTTGAAATAATATCCGGCTGCTCCGCCATATATTCAAAATATTCGCGTAATGAAGGAATCGGTGCAAAATCTACTGTTTCGGGATGCGGCTTTGCAGCATTCAGCGCTTTTAATTCACGGTAGGTTTTTTGCCCGACTAAACCTGTACCGTCCGTCGTCCGGTCAACCGTTTCATCGTGAATAATCACTGCTTCCCCATCTTTTGAAAGATGGACATCAAATTCGATGCCGTCACAACCGGCTTCTACCGCTTTCTTAAATGCAAGCATAGTATTTTCGGGATACCTGCTGCGGAATCCTCTATGTGCAATATTGAGCATATCTTTTCTTAGCATAAAAGAATTATAGCATAGAGGCTTTAATGATGTATACCGTTTAGGTTCGAGCTATGCATTGCCTGCAAGATTATATTTTAAACTTCCCAACTTCCTCTGCCAGATGCGCAATGCTGGTTGCATTTTGCGCGGTAATACAAGTTGCCTCTTCTACGGCAGATGTAATTTGTTTCGCGCCCGATGCTATTTCGGTCATGCTGTCCGTTGTCTCTTGAGTGATTACCGCAAGTTTTTTCATCTCTTCGGCAATTTGTTCGCCGCCTTCCAGCATTTCTTCCGATGCCGATTTTACACCCTGTGTTACTGCGGTGATTGTTTTAATTGCCGACAATATTTGCGTACCGTTTTCTTCCTGTTCACGCATAAGATTTACAATGGAATCTTCTTTTTCCGAAATCCGTAAGTTTCCATCCTAACTCAGGAAGCGAAAATAGATACGCTTTTCTATTTTTTCCATCCAATGTAATAGCTGTGGAGCCTTCTTTTTTTTGAACGATTTCTGAGAAAGCTATATCGATATCCCTTAGATTCTTAGAATTGAATGCACTATGGGTTGCATCTGCTAAAATCATTCCGTCATCTTGCACGAGCATACAATATCCCGTCGTTCCTATTTTGACACTACTGATAAACGATGTCAAATCCGTTAAATTGATATCAACTCCAATACAACCGAGCAATGCACCATTACTGTCTTTTATAGCCTTTGCCACCGCTACAACGGGAGTACCGTCTGTTGCAATATATACCGGTGTGATAACTATATCTCCGTTTGCTTCTGCGGCCTGTTTATACCATGATCTTTGCCGGGGATCGTATCCTCTACTCTCTTCTTGAGTCCATGAACTTGCCGCGCCGCCCCATCGGGTGCCCATATAGATTTCCTGAAATTCATCGAAGCTTCGTTCTATTGCTCTAAAAAGCGTTACAATTTCCTGTTCGGCTTTTCCGGTATGTGTATATATTATTCCCGATTTTTGCGCGTCTGTCGTATAATTGTAAATGGTTTCATCAGCACCCAATACGGCAGGATGCGAAGCAAGCATGGTAACAACGTTTTCGCCTTTTTGAATGAGGAGTTTGATCGATTTTTCGATGTTGAAAAATTGTTGTGCGGTAAATTCATTGAATTGTACGGTATTTCTTTTATAAAGTTCATAGCCGACAATGGCACAGATAACACCGATAATAGAAATAATCGTTATGGTAATTGCCCGTAGAAGTCTAAACTGAATTGAAGAAGCTCGTGTTGCCATAGTGTTCCTTTAAAGGTATATACTACCGTTAACAATATCGTCAATTTATATTATGAGTATTAGAGCAACTGATAGCGAATATATAATTTAGGATTATTAGCGGATCCTTTTGCGTCCGATGTATTTTACGGCAACGGAATAGGTGTACTTAAAAAACCGATAGATTGGTCGGCATTTTCTCCAAAGCACTGGATATACCGTGCATCAGTCGGTTTATTTTGAAGCGTTTGGAGATACCCCGTTTGCCGGCCGGTATCGTCGATTTGCAGTTGATATACGGTAAGCGGCTGCAAATCTGCGCTTAGCATAATCAATAAAAAAGATGAACACGCCACCCTATCGATTATTTGTACTGTCCACTGTTCAAATTCCAACGTAAATTCAAACGGCAAAGCGGTTATTATCTGCGGCGGCTGGAGAGAAAATGCCGTTTCGACTTTATTCCCGCCTAAGTCGGAAGCGGTGAACGTGTATTGCCCTGCAGGAAAAAAATGCCGAGGATATTTGAACTTATTTGAACCAACCCATTGCACATTTTTTGAATACCCCGCTTCCTGTAAAAAAACAGTATTTTCACGGTGAAGCGGCCATTCAAGTCCGGTCGCATCTTCACGCAGTGTTAATTCTTTGTAGTCATTCCTGCCGTCATCGTCTTCCAGCAGCATAAAAGCTGCCAGCCGCTCAGTTAATCTACCTTGCCGGTCATAGCTGTATATCCGCTGTTTCTTTGCAAGCACAACGGATGGTGTATTAAAAGAACACGCAGAAAACAATAAAAAGGCTGATAGAAAACAGATAAAACAACGGTGCTTCATCAGGCTAAAACATAAAGGAAAGATTGACAACGGTCAAATCGGCAGCGGCTCTGTTTGCGCTTGATTCAAAATGAACGTTTCTACTTTCGCATTGCTCTATAAGGTAAGAAATATAATACATACCAAGACTGCATATATCCGATCCTTCCGGCAGCGCGCGGTAAAAATCAATGAGCGAATTTTTATTAATATCCGCTTTTTTCATATCGTTTATACTTGCTTTTATTGCTTCCGAAGAGCTTGCTTTTTCTTTGTTATACAGCGAGATTTGCATTTTGCCCTGGGTGCCGATTGAAGTAGTACTTCCTCCTCCGATTTTCCACGAAACGAAAACTTTTTCTTCCTTCCGTTTCAATTCGGAAATAAGCAATTGGCGGACTTTCGGGTCAAAAAGGGCATCTTGCGGATCCTCGATATTAGGGAACAAAAGCTTCGCCTCATTCCGCATATTCATGTTTTCCGCGCTTAAAATAAGTTCCATCAGTACCAACGATATATATTCGGCAATTTTTGTTTTATCGATATATTCGTTAAGGCTTGTACGGATTGTCCGTATGATGAGGTCAAAATTCGGAGCGGATTTAAATTTAGTAATGATAAACCAAATAAACGGCCGCAGATTATTAAGAAATTTCTCACTCAAGAAAAGCTTCATATTTTTATCTGCAGGGGATAGGTCTTCCTTGCTGATAAAAGTATACAGCGGCGCAAGGATTTCCTTTTTCGTCTTATAAATGAGGTCTTCGTTTTTCTTTAAAATTGCCGCTAAATACTGCTGATTGATGTGCGTTTTTTCATCAATAATATTTGCAGGGTTGAGTCTGTTCCATTTCTTTATTACCGGAGAAGCCAAGATCTGTTTGAATATGAACATATCGTACTGCCGGTATAAGAGCGAGAAAACAATCAATTTTGATAGATCCATAATCTCTTGGCGTAACGAAACCAGTTCCGACTGCGAAATTTCAATCTTTGAAATATAATTTGCCAGGATAAGGCGCTGAATATTGTCGGGCACAAAGGAATCCAAAGAAATTCCAGACTCTTCAACATTTCCGGCTAGAGTAAACCGCAGCAGTTTTTTATTTTGTTTGATAAAGAAAGTTGAACCTTCCTGTGTTAATACTAACTTAATAGGAAGATTTAATAACCGTTTCTTTTCTACTGATGCCATAATTCTTATCCTCGTCTTAAAGATACTACCAAACTCGTCAAGTGTCCAATAGGTGTGCTAAAAAATCACTCTTGTTTTTAACGGTTCCCTAAAGATTAACCAATAATTTTCTCACTTCCGCCGCATTACGGTAATTCGGTCTTTGTTTAAGTAATTGTTCGAAAATTGCTTTTGCCTCCGCTTTGTTATCCAAACTAATATACACTTTTCCCAGCTCATAGTAACTATCCCATGCCTGCGGATTCATTTTGATAAGAGCCTGATAGGTATCGCGCGCATTTTCTTTTAATCCGGCAGATAGATAAACCGCTGCAAGATTTTGGCGGGCGTCGACATCTTTCGGCATAATTTTTATCGCATTGGTATAATAGTCAATCGCTTTTCCGTACTGTTTTTTTAAGCCGTAGAGTTTACCTAAGTTCATGTTCACTTCAAAGTTAGATGATTCCGCCCGATATCCTGCCAAGAGATGCTGCTCCGCGCTGTCAAGATGGCCGGCTTCAAGCTGAATGCGTCCGAGATTAATGCGGGGTTTGCCGTATTTCCCGTCTGCGGCAATTGCGCGCGTGTAGTAATCTTCGGCCTCATGCAGCCGATTGCTTTTTTCGAGCGCTAATCCATACGTGTATAAAAACCGGGCGTCTTTATCATTAGAAGCTAGAGCTTTTTGCGCATTCTGTAAAGCTTCCGCAGTCTTATTGAGTTCCAGCTGTACCGAAGCGAGGTTATAGTAGGTTACCGGATCGGTATCGCCGAGTGCCAACGCTTCTTTAAAATACCGCTCGGCCTGCGCGGCGTTCTTTTGTTTGGAGTACACTTGCGCCATCTCTTTTAAAGCCGATGTATTTGACGGTTCCAACGCCAGCGCCTTTTGATAATTGCTTATCGCTTCGCCGTAGTTGCGTTTTTTATCTTGCACACGTGCTATTTCTATCCACGCACGGACATAATCGGGTTTTAACGCCGCTGCTTTTGAAAAAGCCGTGAGGGCGGCATCATTTGCATTCATAATCTTATGCGTAATACCGAGATTGAAAAAGGCCGCCTCGAATTGAGGGTTCGATTTTACCGCCTGTTCAAAACAGCTGCGAGCCTGCGGATATTTTTTTTGCTCAAAATATTTTCTGCCCAGCTCATAATTATATTGAGCATTTTGGGGATCAAACCGGCGGGCAGCCTCCAATTCCTGCACTGTAAGCGCCGTGTTATTTTGGGAATCCGCTATTTGAGCGTATATATAATGAGATTTTGCATCATCGTTTTTAGACGCTATGGATTTTTTAATATAGTCGGCGGCGTCCTTTAAAGATTGCTCTTTATGAGTAGGTGCGGTTTTTGCAAATCCCTGCAAAACGTCCGCCATTTCCCGATATTGTTCCGCCGCAAATACGGCATCGCCGTCCGGCATCTGTGCAGCGGCCTTATTGAAGGCTCTTTGGGCTTCCGCAAAATTACCGGTTTCCGCGGCTTTTTTCCCTTGCTGTACAAGCGTATCGACTTCCCGTTTTTTAGCAAGCAGCTCCGCTTGCACCTTTTTTGCAGCCTCTGCTTCGGCAGCGGCGCGGGCTTGAGCGGCAGCCACCTGTGCATTTGCCGCGTTTCCGTTATTTGCCGTACCGGCCGTATTATTTTGTTGCCGTGCGGCATCCGCTTGCGTTTGCCGTGCAGCCGAGCCGCTCTGTTGTGCCGTTTGCGGTTTTGCAGCGGTGTTTGTTTGATTTGCCGACTGCGCTTCCGTAATTCTTGCAGCCAAGGCCTGCGACTCGGCGGTATTCTTTGCGGCGAGCGCTTTCTTTATATATTCATCGGCCTTGTTTAAGGCGCTCGCTTTTGTCTGCTTGTCTGCCGAATTTTCAGCCAAGTTGAACATCGCATCGGCCATTTTTCGGTAGGATTCTTCCGCAAAATCATTATCATTAGGCATAAAGCGCCCTGCTCTATCTAAAGCGAGGATTGCGTTATTCAGCTGCTTCCTTTGTGCCGCGGCAGTCCCCTGAGCTATGAGGTTTTCTACTTGCTTATGAGCAGCCGTTTTAGGCTGCTTTTGCTGCTCTTCGGCTTTCTTTTGCGCCGCAGCTTGCGCGGCTTGTTCCTGCTGTTTTCGCTGTCCTTCGGCTTTCTTTTGCGCTGCGGCTTGAGCGGCTTGTTCCTGCGGCTTACGTTGTCCTTCGGCTTTCTTTTGTGCCGCAGCTTGCGCGGCCTGCTCTTGCTGCTTCCGCTGCGCTTCCGCTCTCGCTTGCGCAAGTCGCTCTTGTTCTTTCCGTGCATCCAGTATCTTGGCGTAAAGATTCCGCGCGTTGGAGCTGGTTTGAGTCGCGAGCGCCTCTTTAATATAGCTTTCGGCCTTATTCAACGCGGTATTCACGTCATTAGGATTTGAAAGATGCTGTGCTAGATTGAGCATTGCATCGGCCATTTCGCTATATGAATCGCTTGCAAACTGTTTATTATCCGGCATTGCGGCGGCCGCTTTGTCGAAGGCGGACACGGCGTTATTTAGCTGCCGCCTGTTTACGGCATTTTTTCCCTGCCCGATGAGTTCGACCACTTGCCTCCGTTGCTGTTCCGCCTGTTCTTCCTTGCGGGCGCGGTCGGCAGCCTGCTGTTGTGCTAACAGCGTCTCTTGCCGTTTTGTCTCGGCCGCTTTTCGGTTTTCAGCTATAATCGTGCTATAGAGTTCTCGGGCGTCTGCATTATCGCGGACTGCAAGCGATTTTTTTATATACCGCTCCGCCTCGTCTCTGACGGTTTGGGCTGTCTGTGCATTGGGCACCGTTTTTGACAATAAAAAGAGCGAGGATGCTATATCTTGATACGAGGCAGCTTCAAAATCTTTATCGTCGGGCATTGCTTCACCGGCCTGTTCAAAGGCGGCAAGCGCATTAGCCGGTTGATTTTTTTGAGCGGCACTTTTTCCTTGTACAATATAGTCGCGGACTCTATTACGGCTTTCCTCAAGCTTCTGGTTTTCGGTAGTTTGCACCGCTGCCCGTTCCTGTGTTCCGCGATTGAGTGCGAGGGCATCATTCCCGAATACTCCCGGATAGCCGGAATCCGTTCCGGCGGTGGTTTGTTCATTTCGGAAACCCTGCTGATTTTGTGCACCGTTTCCATCTTGGCCGCCGTATTGCTTTGCAAGGCTTTCATTTGCAGCCTGAGCTGCCAAAAGTCGTTCTTGCTGCTCCGGAGTAAGCTCAGCATCGTCATTTTCTAAGCTGAAAGAGCCGTTATTCCCTAAAATATCGGAAGAGCGGCCCGAAGCGGTTCCTATAGCGCTGCCGTCCAGCTCGGTTCTTGAAATCGGCACATTGTTTGTTGAGCCTCTGCCGGAAAGAAGGGAGTATCCGCCCCAAATTAAAAGACACAGTACAATACCGGCTGCC
This sequence comes from Treponema vincentii F0403, assembly GCF_000412995.1. Taxonomy (NCBI): domain Bacteria; kingdom Pseudomonadati; phylum Spirochaetota; class Spirochaetia; order Treponematales; family Treponemataceae; genus Treponema; species Treponema vincentii. The sequence goes on from NZ_KE332512.1 coordinate 1,487,138, forward strand.
GTCCCTATTAAATATTTATACAAATCATTCAAGATTATAATCCTCCGAATAGTCGAGCGTTTCGTCCGAACCGGCAGAAAGGGAAGATGCGTTGTCTACCGATTGCAAATTGGCATTTATTTCGTCCTGCAGTTTTCTATACCGATCTTCCGCTGCCCGTTGTTCCGCTTCTTCCGCAAGTTTCTGAGCTTCCGCTTGCATCCGAACTATTTCGGCCTCCCGCTGTTCCGCTTCCAAAAGCGATACCATACGCTGAATTGCTTGCCTTTGTGAAGAGGCCGGCTCAAGATTTAAATAAAATTTGTAATCTTCCAGCGCTTGGGGATATTGCTCCAATTTAATATATGTATTGGCTCTATTCAACACTGCGGGGGGATATGCTCGGCGCACTGCCAGCGCTGCGGTATACGCCTCTTCCGCCTCCGTAAACCTGCTTTGTAAAAAATAGATATTCCCCAAATTATATGAGTACAGATACGAACCACCGGCATCTTTACTTTTACCGGCCAACAGCTGCTGTTCGGCTTCCGCATATTTACCGAGGCTGATATAGCATACCCCTAAATACAGATTAATTTTAGGATCGTTCTGTCCTTCCGATGCCGCCTTATAGAAAAGCGGCACTGCCTTATCCGGCTGATTATTCAGCAGAAACTTTTTGCCTTGCGTTAGAGCATCTTCCGTAAAGCCTAATGCAGCGGCAAGTATTAGATAGACAATAATCGGGATTAAGTGCCGAACAACTATGCGGCCAACACGCTTCATTGACATTACCTCTCAAAAATTATACCATAAAATTATGTCTTTGTACCTTATTAGTTTCATTAGCGTTCTCGCTTTTTTCATTCTATTGCTCGCTTTCTTACTGATACGTTCAATAATTTCACCGAAAAAGGCTGCTTCAATAGAAAAATATATCAATGCCGGCAAGTACGCAGCAGCAATTAAACGGGCAAAAGCCATTATAGCAAAAAACCCGCGTGATACAAAAGCCCATTATCTTCTTGGTAAGGCTTATTTGGCCGACGGCCGTGCGGAACTGGCATTGATGGAATTTAAATCAATCAGCAAGGCATCTTTTGAATCAAAAGCCCAAGAAAAAGAATTTCGAAATTTAACGGCGCAGCTGTATGAGCGCTTCCAACAACATACAGAAGCCCTCGCCGAATATGCATTACTGATAAAGCTGGATCCCCAAAATGCGGAATATCACTACGCAATCGGGCAGCTTTTTGAACAACTTAATAAAACCGAACAAGCAATCTTTCATTATCGGCAGGCTATCACCCTTGATCCTAAACATGCTGCAGCCCACGCAGCGCTGGGACTGCTCTTATTCCGCAATAAAATGATGAGCGAGGCAAAACAGGAAATCAGTACGGCGCTTAGGCTTGAACCCGACAATACCACTGCGCTTTACTATCAAGGACGGCTTCTCCGCGAAACAAAGGAATATGCCCAGGCCTTGGCTTCGTTCGAGAAAGCCGCCCGTAATGCGGATTTACGGCAAAAATGCTTTACAGAGCGGGGCTTGTGCTATCTTGATGCAAACAGCCTTGAAAAAGCAGCTTTTGAATTCGACCGTGCACTTAAACTCACAACGGTGAAAAATTCAAATCCCGATACACTCCGGCTCCGCTATGCGGCTGCTTCATGTTACGAAAAAATGAGAGACCTTGACCGCGCTATCGAGCAATGGGAAGCAATTCATGCCGTAGCATCGGGATATAAGGATGTTGCAGATAAACTGAACCAATATCGCGATCTCCGTTCAAATGATTACATGAAGGAATATCTTACCGTCGGAGCGGAACCGTTTCTCAAACTCTGTAAAGCGATTACCGAACAAGCTTTTGCGCTTTCCGTTCAATCCCAAAAAGAGATTAAACAGGGATGCGCCATTATCGCGCTCGAAGATAATTCCGAAAAATGGATGAATGTGCGTAAGCAGCCTAAACTCTTTATCTATTCGCGGGACAGCGACATCATCGGAGATTCTTTTTTACGCTCGCTGCATGAACAGATGAAAGCTCAAGGGTTGGTGCGCGTCGTTGTCATTACTTCCAGCGGCTTTTCTCGGTCGGCATTAAGCTTTGCAGAAAACAGGCCGTTTGAATTGATCGATAAGGACAAATTGGAGTCAATGCTTAAAACAATAAAAGGTATATAGCATGAAGATTCTTTGTGTTTCCGACCAAATCGATCCGCTTGTATACAGCATAAATATTAAAGAGCGGTATCAAGATGTCGATCTTGTGATTTCAGCCGGCGATTTACCGATGGAATACTTGGAGTTTATCGTTTCATCGCTGAATAAACCGCTCTTTTTTGTGTTCGGGAACCATAATCTTAACACATTACCGTATTATCATAAAAACCTTAGAACGGATGCCTCTTTTCAATCAATGGCCGAAGAGCGGTCTGAAGGATACGGCTCTACCTATCTCGGCTTTACCACCCGCCGGGAAGGAGGGGTTCTGTTTGCAGGCGTTTCAGGATGTATCCGGTACAATAGCGATATAGGACAATATACCGAGCGGCAAATGAAGTGGCAATTGCTTGCGCTTGTTCCGCGCCTTATTTACAACAAGCTTAGGTACGGTAGATATGTAGATATTTTTATTGCACACGCTGCGCCGTTCGGCATCCATGACCGACCGGATCCGTGCCATACGGGATTTAAATGCTTTTTATGGTTCATAAAAAAATTTAAACCGCGCTACTTTCTACACGGTCATATTCATCTGTACGATCTGCAGGCTCCGCGGGTAACCGTCTATGAAAACACAACAGTCATTAATGTATTCAGCAACTACCTTTTAGAATTCGACCCTGCACAAATTGCGGAACAGCCTCATGCACAGTGATTTAACAACTCTTATGTTTATAAGTAAAAAAATTGAAATAACCGAAAAAACCAATCTAATCCATATAACATCACACTAATAAGGAGATTATGATGATAAATAATAAAACGGTGCTTGCCCGTAAGAAGCTTTTTAACGAAACAGGCGATATAGAAGTTCATTTGCGGAAAATGATAGGCGGTAATACCACCAACCTCAACGACTTCAACAATATGAAGTATGCGTGGGCAAGCGAATGGTACCGGCAGGCGATGAATAACTTTTGGATACCGGAAGAAATCAATATGAACACCGATGTGCAGGATTACCGCAAGCTGAGCCCGGCGGAAAAAACCGCTTATGATAAAATCCTGTCCTTCCTTATCTTTTTGGATAGTATTCAGACGGCAAACCTGCCGAACGTCGGGCAGTATATCACCGCAAACGAGGTGAATCTCTGTCTTACCATTCAGGCGTTTCAGGAAGCGGTGCATTCGCAAAGCTACAGCTATATGCTCGACACCATCTGCTCCCCCGACGAGCGGACTGCGATCCTTTATCAATGGAAGGATGATGAACATTTGTTAAAACGGAACAAGTTTATCGGCGACTTATACAATGAATTTCAGGATGATAAAAGCGCTCTGGCTCTTTTGAAGGTTGCCGTTGCCAACTATATTTTGGAAGGTGTGTATTTTTATTCCGGTTTTATGTTTTTTTATAACCTCGGCCGAAACAACAAGATGCCCGGATCCGTGCAGGAAATCCGCTACATCAACCGTGACGAAAATACGCACCTGTGGCTGTTCCGCTCGATTATCCATGAGCTGCAAAAGGAAGAACCGCAGCTGTTTACACCGGAAAACAATGAACTGTTCCGCAGTATGATCCGCGAAGGCTGCGAGCAGGAAATTGCGTGGGGACATTACGTGATCGGGGACGACATTCCCGGACTGACCCGCGGCATGGTTACCGACTACATTCAGTACCTCGGCAACCTTCGCTGCGAAAACCTCGGATTTGAACCCTTGTATGAAGGGCACCGCGAAGAGCCCGCCTCGATGAGCTGGGTAAGCCAATACAGCAACGCAAACCTGATTAAAACGGACTTTTTTGAAGCAAAATCCACCGCCTACGCAAAATCTTCCGCGTTAAAGGATGATCTATAGGGATATCACCAATTTTCGATGAACAGACAAGGGCGATTAAAGAGTGGAAAGCAGAACCACTGTAATATAAAGTAAATCTCGCACCAATCCGCCTATGAATCATGCTTTTGGGACAGCCCCGGCAAGGCTAAAACTTACCGCCGCCGAGTTTAAAGCTCAGGTTATAGCCGATGGAACCTTTGGTATGCGCCGAAGGGCTTAGCGGATACGTGAATATCGGGCCTGTACTCATCTGCACAAACTTAAATATCTTCCAGTTGAGGCTCAACGTGGTCATACCTTCAAGTTCGCTGATTGCAAATTGCTGGAATAAATTTGCCGTCAAATCTTCCGTACCGATTTTATTTTGAGCAACGGTAAAAGCGATGTAGTGTTGCCCTCGGTTTCCCATTGCGGTAATATCTCTGTATTGTTGGCGTAAAGAATCGGTAAAATTTTGCTTTTTCAGTGCGGCAGCAGCATTGTCCGTAATGCGGTCGGCGGCTTTCGTGTTCTTATAGCCGAAACCGTTATAGTAATATTGGAGTGCAATGGTTGTGTGCGACTTTTCGTTTGAATAGGAGCCGCCGAGCGTCGCTTGGAAGAAGGGCTTATTCTTTACCGTATAGGACGTCAGTGCCGCATCATCCTTATAATACGTATAATCGCTGCCCCATGCAAACACCCCTTCGGCAAAGACGGCGACTTTACCTGCAATACTACCGGAAAGTGTGGAGATAAGCCGCGGCGCTTTTTCGTAACGGTACCAGCCGCCGATTCCCCACTCCCAGTCGCCGAATACAAACTCCGCCTTTGCAGCTCCCGCCGTATACTGCGGTTTAAAGGTTGTTGTGTCGGGCAGCAGGTACAGCCAAATATTGTACTGCGTATTGGGAATAACGATATGCGTCCGCAGCGATACCGGCCCTTCGCGATCTTCGGTCGGTTTTTCGGGATCTATCCGCGAAATATTGATAACATCCGCCGGACTGTAAAAATAGCCGGTACCCCATTTAACCGTATGTTTCCCGAAACGAAAAAAAGCAATATCCTTCGTCGAAAAATCGGTATACATCTCCCAAATTTTGAAGTTCGGTGAACCGTTTACGCTTACAGGGATATCCGCACCGTTTGGAGGAAGAAGCGATTTAGGTACGGTGAGTGCTCCGTTCAAGCTCTTTTCAAATGGAAACTCGAACAAAAACTTTCCGTACAGCTTTAAATCCTGCACCGGACGTGCGTCAAAAAAGAGATTTGCCCCGATTGTCGGCTGCAGCTGCGCAACGGCAGGATTTAAAAATGCCTCTTTTGGATTGCTTTTCTTTGTGTACGGATCCGTCCACACATATTTAAGCCCCAGTTCGGCATTTAACGAACCGCCGATACGCAATTTGTTGCTTTCAAGTGATAATGATGCAGTATTAAGATCTCCCGTTAAAGAAATGCCCTTTTTTTGAGATTCGGCATTTGCCTGCTCCGGCGTTACAAGCATTTCGGTATCGCTGTCGCTGCCGAAAAGTTCATCTTCAAGGCTGCTGCTTTCAGCCGCTTCCTGCGCAAATCCGGCGCTCAACAGTAGTACCATAAAAACTAATGCACTTATTTTTTTCATATATACCTCTCATGGGGTTAAACGCATCAGGCGATTTCTTTAGCAGCCCCGCAGAAAAATTGAGTCTGCTCGACCAGAGTTGAACCACTTTGCGGTTCAAATGGTCTCGCAGTCTCAATTTTTCTGCGATTTTTATCTACTCTGCCTGATGCGTTTGCCCTTCTTTGAATAAACTGTGCGAAATTTTATTCAAAATTTCGCACAAAAGGGAAGGTAACCTCTTAACAAACGTCTGAGACGGTTACCTTATTATTGTATATCAGTGTTCTATTTGCTGCGAAGGTAGGCGTCGCGGATTTCGCAGAAATAGACGTAGTGAAAATCTTTTTTGGGGTAGCAGTCGATGATAACCTGCGGATCTAAAAACAAATCCATATCGAATTGGCTCCGGTAGAGCTTCCGGCACGATACGGTGAGCACGGCTTCTTCAAATCCGATAACGGTATTGTCATGGTAGACCGGCGTAATCCCTGCACGGGTGGCTTTATCCTCATCCCTACCCGACACGGTACCGCAAATTTTGAGAGCTTCGCGCATTTTTTCATCGGCAGTATCCAAGAAAGACACGCTCAAATAGTCTTCTTCTTCGGCAAATAGGGCGGTATGCCGCTGCGGTCTGATAAATAACGCCGCCATCGGCCGGTTCCATAAATGTCCCATCAGCGCCCACGATGCAGTCATCGTATTCCACTCGCCGCGTTCCGTTCCGTGTCCGGCGCTTACCAGCACGCCGTGTTCCGCCAATGCGGAAAAAGGTTTTATCACCTTGTCTACTAATTCCGGTGTTACTTGCAAAGATTCAAACATACATTCCTCCCATTGACGGCCTATTATATCAAATCTCTCTAAAAAAAACAAAGACTCGTACGGCTGTAGTTTCTTTTGACAGGTGTCAAATCGCATGATATAATCCTTTTCATATTTATTGCCTCTTTTAAGGCAAGTGTGATTTTATCCGGTAGTGTTTGCCGGATTATTTTTTACAGGGAGTACATTTATGAAAAAAATGTGTCTGTTTTTATTGGTTGCCGCAGCCGGAGTATGGGCAGGAATGTCTAATGCCTTCGGCTGTACGGGATTTGTTGCAGGAAAGGATGCAACAGCTGACGGCTTTCGTATCATTGCACGAACGGAAGATTTAAGCGGCGCCCATAACAAAACCTTTAAGGTATATCCGCATCAAAAAAACAGAAAGCCGGTACAGTTTACCGACTCAATCGGCTTTAAAATCGAATTACCGAAAGAAAGCTATCGGTATACGGCAATTTGCGATGCCGAACAATCGGAAGGTATTTACGACGAAGTCGGTTTTAACGAGCATGGCGTCGCAATGAGTGCGACCGTGTCGGCATCTCCGGGAAAAGCCGCGGAAGAAGCCGATCCGCTTGTTGAAAACGGACTTTCGGAAGCGTCCATGACAACGGTTGTGCTTCCGTATATCACCACTGCACGGGAAGGCGTTCAACGTATTGCGGACATCGTAGATAAATACGGCTCTGCGGAAGGAAATGTTATTTTTATCGCAGACGATAAAGAAAGCTGGTACATGGAAATTTATTCCGGTCATCAGTATGCGGCGGTAAAAGTACCCGATGATATGTATGCGGTAGTGCCCAATCACTTTTTGCTCGGATATGTTGATACGGCAAGCAAAGATGTTATCGCCTCAAAGGACTTAATCAATTTAGCTAAAGCAAAAGGCTTTTACAAAGAAGTTGACGGCAAATTCCATGCGGCACTGACTTATGGAGAAGAAATGACCGACTACGACCGTGTACGGCTTTGGGGAGGTCAAAACAAACTGTCGCCGTCCGCTAAGGTCGCTTACGACACCGAATTATTCTCTCTGTGGAGAAAGGCCGATAAGAAGATTACGCTCGAAGATGTCATGGAACTGCAGCGCTACCGCTATGAAGATACCGATAAAAATGCAAACTTACCGGAAAATGCAGGAGTTCGTGCAATCGGTACACCGACTTCTATGGAGTGCCATATTATTCAAATGAAAGATACCTTGCCTAAATCAATCGGCGGGGTGATGTGGATGGCGATGGCAAATGCAGAACATTCGGTGTATCTGCCTTTCTATGGCAACATTACGGACACCTACTCTGCGTATAAAGTAAACAATGAAATGTATACCCCCGATTCGTTTTACTGGCTGATGCGGACTATCAATGTCTTTTCGGCTTTAAACAGGGATATGTACGGAAAAAATGTCCGCAGCTATTGGAAAGCGTATGAGCAAAAGCTGATTAAAGAGCAGAAAGACAAAGATGCTGAAATCGCACGGCTCTATAATCAAAAAGGTGAATCCGCTGCGGCAAAATATGCAACCAAATTAGGAACTGACCAAGCAGCCGATGTGTTTGCAAAAGCACAGAAAATATATACGGAGCTGGTCGGTTTTGCGGCACAGAACGAAGGTAGAACTCCTAAAAAAGCTTTTGAACCGTCTGTAGCAAAAGAAAAATAAAAGTGTATTTTAAGCGACTTAAATATCGCCGCTTAAAAACACACCGAGTTTGCCGTCCGGTAAACATCGCTTATTGACGTGTGCGCTTTTCGCGCACTAATGCAACAGTTTCCAAAGTGCATACTTTGTTCAACTGTTGCATTTTAAGGAAATCAACACCCCCGACGCAAGCGTCGGGGTATTAAAACCTCCGCACGAATAAAATTTCGCACATTTTTCCAGCAAGGGGTAAATGCATCAGGCAAAGTAGATATAAATCGCGGAAAAATTGAGACTGTGAGACCATTTGAACCGCGAAGAGGTTCAACTCTGGTCGAATAGTTTCAATTTTTCCGCGGGGATATAAAAAAATCAGACTGATGCGTTTACCATGGTGCCATATTGGCAGGAAATGACGGAAGACGCGGATATATATACCATACAGCCGTCCATCCGGAATATCGGAGACAACACATAGGTTCTCAACTGATTACAACGGCGATGAATGCCCTAAAACGGCTTGGAATACACAAAGTTGCATTGGTGGTATTTGCTAAAAATAAAAGCGGTAATAACTTTTGGGAAAACGAAGGTATAACTTCGGCAACCAAATAAGGCTGCCTCGTTAACCGATGAGTTTGCCACAAGGCAAACTCACTTATTGACGTGTGCGCTACCGCGCACGAATTGAACAACTTCCAAAGTTGATACTTTGTTCAGTTGTTCAATTTTAAGGAAGGTTTTTCCGCTAGAGACGATTTAGTTTATCGCAATAAAGCGCTTACGGAAATGAAAAGAATAGACACCTAGGACAGCTTTTAATTTAATACAGAATATTTTACAGAACTTCAGTATTTAAAGGAGGATTTTATGAAAGGAACCGAGAGAACGGCAAACGTGTTGTGTTTTGCAGCAGTGCTGATGTGTGCTGCCGCGGTAATGTGGAGCGGCTGTCAGGGAGCAAATGATCTGAAAAAGGATATAGAACACGGAAACACCGGCACAAAAATCCTTCTCAAGTATGATGAGACAGTAATGTGGGTATGGCATGAAACTGAACCGCATCGCTATTCTCAACTATCTCCCAATTCTGAAGTTTTAGAAGGTACATCGTTACTCTTTGAGTCTAAAAATCTTCCTGATGGAAAACAAGTTGACAAATGGCAGGTAAACACAAAAGAGCTTACAGATGATAAATATACGGTTAATTCTGCCGACGCAGTTACCGAAGGTGGACAAAAAGTTATTACAGTAGCGTATACAACCAAAGCGGCGGAAGCAATCGTGATACGGTTTAACGAAAGCACTATTACAGTACAGAAGAGCGGCGGCAAAAGGATAAATTCCGGCGATACTGTTTACGAAGGGCACTGGATGAGATTCCGTGCTGTAAATCTTCCTGCAGGACAACAAGTTGACAAATGGAAGATAAACGATAGGGAACTGAATGGGAGCAGGTATACGATTAATTCTGCCGACGCAGTTACCGAAGGCGGGCAAAAAGTTATTACGTTAGCGTATACAACCAAACCTGCGGAAGCAATCGTGATACGGTTTAATGAAAACGAACTTGAAGTGCATAGGAGCGGCAGCAGTGAATTTATCTATGACAGAGATACTATTTACGAAGGAGCCGGCATCTGGTTCAATGCTATCAATCTTCTCCCAGGACAGCAAGTTGACAAATGGAAGATAAACGATAAGGAACTTAATGATGCTTGGTATACGATTAATTCTGCCGACGCAGTTACCGAAGGCGGACAAAAAGTTATCACGGTAACGTATACAACCAAGGCAGCCGAAGCAATTGTGATAAAGTTTGATAAAAATAAGATTGAAGTGCATAAGAGTATCAGCGATGAATCTATCCATAATGGAGACATTATTTACGAAGGAACCAAGATTTGGTTCCGTGCTGTAAATCTTCCTGCAGGACAGCAAGTTGATAAATGGAAAATAAACGATAGGGAACTTAATGATGCTTGGTATACGATTAATTCTGCCGACGCAATTCCCGAAGGTGGGCAAAAAGTTATTACGTTAGCGTATACAACCAAACCTGCGGAAGCAATCGTGATACGGTTTAATGAAAACGAACTTGAAGTGCATAGGAGCGGCAGCAGTGAATTTATCCATAACGGAGATACTATGTACGAAGGTGCCGATATCTGGTTCCGTGCCGTAAATCTTCCTGCAGGGCAGCAAGTTGACAAATGGACAGTAAACGATAAGAAACTTAATGGGTATAGATATACAATCGATATTGCCGATACAGTTACCGAAGGCGGACAAAAAGTTATTACAGTAACGTATACAACCAAAGCTGCGGAAGCAATCGTGGTACGGTTTAATGAAAACGATATTAAGGTATATAAGAATGGCAGCGGCTCCATCAAGAACGGAGCTTCCGTTGACGAAGGGTCAAGGTTATTGTTCTATACTGTAAATCTTCCTGCAGGACAGCAAGTTGATAAATGGAAGATAAACGATCGGAAACTTAATTATGATTGGTATACGGTTAATTCTGCCGACACAGTTACCGAAGGTGGGCAAAAAGTTATTACGGTAGCGTATACAACCAAAGCGGCGGAAGCAATCGTGATAAAGTTTGATAAAAATAAGATTGAGGTATATAAAGAAGGTGAAGATACCTCCATCCAAGATGGAGACACCGTATATGAAGGGACTCCTATATGGTTCGGCCTGGCAAATCTTGCTGAAGGGATTCCTGCAGGACAGACATTTAACGGCTGGACGATAAACGGCAAGGAATACAATGACAGTGCTTATACGGTAACACTTGCCGACGCAGTTACCGAAGGTTCTCAGAAAGTTATCACGATTGCATATACTGCAAAACCCGGCACCGATCCTGTAGTTATTAAATTTGACCCTGCCTTTGTTAGGGTATACCATCGGGATGCTAACACTCCCGTACAGAACGGACAAACGCTTTATGCGGGAACAGAATTACGGATTCGCAAACGCAAGGTAAATGCCATCAATAAATGGCTTATCAATACGAAAGAATATTGGGGAAAATCTTCTGCATATAGCATAAATTCTGCCCATGCAATCGAAGAAAACGGGCAAAAGGTTATCCGCATAAGTTTTACCGTTTCCCCTGTTCAGATGATGACCGTTCAATTTGATCCGGCTTTAATCGAATGTAAAACCGTTACCGGCAAAACCATAACCTCCGGCTATGAAGGGCCTGCCTATTTGTACGCAATACTCACGGCAAAACTACCGTCCGGTAAGAAGGTAAAGCATTGGGAGATAAACGGACGGAAAATCCCCGGCTCGGAAGGGCAGAAAACGCTTGAAGGGCAGGCAGATCCTGATTTTGCCGTAGAGGAAAACGGTAAGAAAGTTGTAAAAGTGAATCTTGTTGTAGAATAAGCGTCTTCCGCTTAATTTCACGGACATCCTCGCCCCAAAATACACCTCCTTGCACATCTTTGGGCTGCAAGTTTACACAGCAAACTTTTATTCAGCGAAGTACATAGACGTACTTCGCTGAGCAAGCAACGCCGTAGATGTGCTGTATATTTCAAAAGGGCACCTTTTGAAAATAGGCGGTGCAGATACAAGGAGTTAGCGGAAAATAAAGCGGAGACGTACTTGTTGTACGTTGAGCATTTATTTTCCGCGTGCGACGCAGTAGATGTGCCGCATACTGTACAACCATCCCTTTTGAAAATACCTCTTCCGTAAGCCTTTTGAAATAGACAGTACAGATACAAGGCGCTTAGCAAATTCCAACCGCAGGCGTATCTATGATACGTTGAGGATTGGAATTTGCGTAGCAACGCCGTAGATGTGCTGTATATTTCAAAAGGACTTGACATAGCGTTTAGTTGCTCATATACTCAAATAAACAATTGAACATCTGTTCATATGTTTGTTTAAGCATAAAACTATACGGCTGTTCTGCGAAGGCAGAACTGCAAAGTATGGCAGGGATATCCTACAAGTAATCAACGTTTGGGGCATCATCAGTTAAGGAATTGCCCATGAGATTAATTCCTTGACGCAAGGAGGCAGCGTAATGGAAAATCAAGTCGAACCGATCAATGAAGAGACAACGGAATATTTTGACCCCGATGCCGTAGCGCATGCACGTTCAAAGATCCCCGATGAGGACACGATGACCGCATTGAGTGATTTTTTTAAGAACTTCGGCGATTCAACCCGTATTAAGATTGTGTCTGCGCTGATGGCTGGCGAGCTGTGTGTTGCCGACATTGCGGAGGTACTCGAAATATCCGCATCGGCAATTTCCCACCAACTGCGCATCCTAAGGCAGGCAAAAATGGTGCGGTCACGGCGAGTAGGAAAGCAAATCTACTATTCTATAGAAGACAATCACGTTGGCATCTTGTATACCGTCGGCATGGAACATATTCAGGAAGGGCGCTAGACCAAAGGAGAGGTGACAAAAAGCGCTGTCTAAAATATCGCCCTCATCAACTGATGAACGTCCTTGTCCATCAGTTGATGGCGAATTTTGACAAAGCAAAATATCGCTTCTGCTATAACAACCGCCTTCCGTGGCGGTCAAGTTTGCGCTGCAAACTTGTTTATTTACGTGTACGCGTAACGCGCACGACTAAAAACTTTTTCGGATGTTTAAACATCCTGCAAAAGTTTTTATAGGAGGTAAAATGGCTTGTAGTTGTATGGCATGTAATCATATACACGAAACGCATAATCATGATGAACATCATCACGACAGTTTGTGGGATAAACACGATATTATCCGATTTAGCGTAGCGGCGGTGTTTTTTATCGCCGGGATCGTATTAAAAATTGCTTCCGAACCTTTCAAAATGACCGTTCAGTTCAACAGCGCTTCTTACTCCATTGCACTTTCATCACTGCTTTTTGTCGGTTCGTGGCTTGCTGCGGGATTGGAAGTTATCCAAACCTTGCTGAAAACCATCGGCAAAGGAACCGTTTTTGATGAAAACTTTCTGATGACTTTTGCAACACTCGGCGCATTCATACTTGGAGAGTGGTCGGAAGGTGCCGCTGTTATGCTGTTCTATAACTTGGGTGAATTGCTGCAAGCCGCTGCCGTTCAACAATCACGGCGTTCGATTACCAACTTAATGGACTTACGGCCTGAATTTGTCCGGCTCTACCGTAATCCTGCCGATTCCGAATTGGAACACGGCGGTACACACGATTGCTGCGAGCATCACCATGAAGAAGAGGACGAAGATTGCGACCATCATCATGAACATCACCATGACCATTCGGAAATGTGTGAATGTGGCCATGACCATGAAGGCCGGCACGAACATCACCATGAAGAATGTGATTGCGCCGAACATGAACATGCCCATGAGCATGAACACCATCACGATCATGAAGAATGCGGGTGCGGGCATCATCATGCGGGAAATGATGCAAGTCTTGTTGCCCCGGAAGACGTGCCGGTCGGTACGCTGATCCTTGTAAAAGCGGGAGAGAAAGTTCCGCTGGATGGAATATTGGTCGAAGGAGCCTGCTCTTTTGATACGTCGTCGATGACGGGAGAGAGTATTCCCCGCTTTATCGAAGCAGGCGGTACGGTGCTTGCTGGCTTCGTCAATACGGACGGGCTTGCGGTGATTAAAACCACCGTCGCGGCGGAAAATACCGCTGCGGCTAAAATGCTGCAGTTGGTGGAAAATGCGCAAGACCGCAAGGCAAAAACGGAACGGCTCATTTCGAGCTTTGCCCGGGTATATACGCCGATTGTAACTATCGGCGCCGTAGTGCTGGCGCTTTTGCCGCCGCTACTGCTTTCGGCCGTGCATGGAAATCCGCTTTCGTGGAATGCGTTTGTGCCGTGGATTTCGCGCGGCTTGGTATTCCTTGTCATATCCTGCCCCTGTGCCTTTGTCATCTCCGTTCCGCTCGGCTACTTCGGCGGACTCGGCGGTGCGGCAAAAAAGGGTATATTGATTAAAGGCGCGGATTTTATCGACTCGCTGGCTAAAACGGACAGTGTTGTATTCGACAAAACAGGAACGCTGACGGCAGGTGTCTTAACGGTACAGCAGGTTCTTCCGGCCGAGCAGTTTGCTACGGAAGAGTTCCTTGAACTTGCCTATATCGCCGAATATCATTCAGGCCATCCGATTGCCAATGCAGTAAAAGACCATATTCAGGGACAGCTCGGTAAAGAGAAAACAGCCGCTTTTGAAAAAGCAGCCGCCGAACTTAAACAATACACGGAAAAGGCAGGTTCAGGCGTTGAAATGCTCCATAACGGACGGGAACTTGCAGCAGGTTCCGCGCTGTTTATTCTCGGCGATGCTGAAAAGCAGCCTGCATCTATTGCGCAGGCTGAAGGAATAAAGGTGTTCCTTTCCTACGGCGGGCGCTATGCGGGATGCATTATATGCAGCGACAGCATTAAACCGCAATCCGCAGAAGCTATACGGGAACTGCGAAGAGCCGGCGTCGGCTATCTTGAAATGCTTACCGGCGATACCAAACGCACGGGCGAAAAGATCGCTGCGGACTTGCAGCTTGACCGCTGCAGCAGCGAGCTTTTGCCGCACGAAAAGGTTGCCCGTTTTGAAGAAATCAGCGCAGAGCGGAAAAAGGTTAACGCCGGCGCCGTATGCGTATTTGTCGGAGACGGAATCAACGATGCGCCTGTTCTTGCCCGTGCGGATGTGGGTATCGCGATGGGCGGAATCGGCAGCGACGCCGCAATCGAAGCCGCCGACGTCGTGCTTATGACCGACAACCCGCAGCTGATCCCGCAAGCAATCAAGTCGGCACGCTTTACACGGCAAATCGTTAAGCAGAATATCGCTATGTCATTTGCCGTTAAAATCGCCTTTTTAGCAGGCGGCGCACTCGGTATTATCGGTTTATGGGCTGCAGTGTTCGCCGATGTCGGCGTCGCGCTTCTTGCAGTGTGCAATTCGCTGCGGGCACGGCGGTAGAACGGTGTATTTGACAGGTAAAGGCCGTGTGCAGGATTATTCTTGCACACGGTTTAAAATATTTTCTGTTGATTTTTCCCCTTTTATCCCTTATACTAAAGCTAAATAGTTTTAAGGGAACCTCTAAAAACTTTAGATTTTAGACGCCCTAAGGTGTCGATAAGATACCGACAATTAACATTGATATCCTTCCGGATGGAGTATGCTATGATATCATTAACCGTTAACGGCCGGATTGTTGAAGCCGAAGAAAATCAAAAACTTATCTATTTTTTACGCGATTCACTGCGCTTAACTTCCGTTAAAAACGGTTGTATGGAAGGCGCCTGCGGAACTTGTACCGTTTTAATAGACGGAAAACCGATGAAGGCCTGTGTTCAAGTGACCGGAAAATTAGCAGGAAAGACAATTACAACGCTTGAAGGCTTCCCTGAGCGTGAGCTTGCCGTGTATCAATATGCGTTCGCTCATTGCGGCGCGGTGCAATGCGGATTTTGTATTCCCGGTATGATTATTTGTGCAAAAGCGTTGATAGACGGAAATCCCAATCCCTCATCCGCGGATGTAAAACAAGCCATTCGTAATAATATTTGCCGGTGTACCGGTTATGTAAAAATTGAAGAAGCTATCTTGTTAGCAGCAAAGATGCTGCGCGAAAATATACCCGTGCCGGAAGCAAAAACCGAAGCCGCTGTAGGAAGCAGCGCGCTCCGTGTCGATTCATACGCGAAAGCCGCAGGTACAGCCGAATATGCCGACGATATATATCTGGACGGAATGCTGTACGGAAGTGCCGTACGCACGGCATATCCGCGGGCAAAAGTGCTGTCAATCGACACCTCAGAGGCGGAAAAAATGCCGGGCGTCCATATCGTCATGACAGCAAAAGATCTCCCCGGTATGCAAAAAATCGGACACTTAAAAAAGGACTGGGATGTCCTTATTCCGCTCGGCAAAGGAACACATTATTTAGGAGATGCCATCGTTCTGATTGCCGCCGAAACCCGCGAAATTTTGGAAGCTGCAAAAAAAGCGGTAAAAATCGAATATGAAGAATTAGCGCCCGTATGCTCCATAGCGGAAGCAATGGCGGAAGATGCGCCTCATGTCCATGAAAGCGGCAATCTTCTTTCAAAAGAACATCTCGTGCGTGGCAATGCCGATGAGAAGTTGAAAAATTCAAAATATGTCGTTTCTCACCACTATTCCGTACCGCCGACCGAGCATGCCTTTTTAGAGCCTGAAACGGCAGTGGCTATGCCGGACGGAGAAGATGGTGTCATTATTTATTCGGGGGATCAAGGTATATATCAAACAAAACGGGAATGTTCGGAAGCGACCGGCTTACCCATCGATAAGGTGCGGGTTATCGCCAAGATGGTCGGCGGCGGCTTCGGCGGCAAAGAAGATATGAGCGTGCAACACCATGCGGCTATCCTTGCGTTAAAGACCGGACGCCCCGTCAAGGTGAGTTTAAGCAGAAAAGAGAGTATGATTATCCATCCGAAGCGGCACGCGATGGAAATGGATTTTACCCTCGGCTGCGACGAAAACGGCTACCTAACCGGCTTAAAAGCGGTGCTCCATTCGGACACCGGCGCCTATGCCTCCCTCGGCGGGCCGGTACTGCAGCGAGCCTGTACCCATGCAGCAGGGCCGTATAACTATCAGGATATCGACATACTCGGCTGCGCGTGGTACACCAATAACCCGCCGGCCGGTGCATTCAGAGGATTCGGCGTAACGCAAAGCTGCTTTGCCGTTGAATCGTGTATCAATCTATTGGCGGAAAAGGTTGGTATCAGTCCGTGGGAAATCCGCTACCGGAATGCAATCCGTCCCGGGCAGGTTCTGCCGAACGGTCAGTATGCCGACGATTCAACCGCTCTTGTACAAACCCTCGAAGCGGTAAAGCCGTATTACGATGCGCACCCGAAAGCAGGTATTGCCTGCGCCATTAAAAATTCCGGACTAGGAGTAGGCATCCCCGACTTTGGGCGGACAACCCTGCGGCTTCAAGCAGATGGCGTGCATATCTATTCCAGCGCAGCTTGTATCGGGCAGGGGGTTGGAACAATCCTCTTGCAGATTGTCAGCGAGGTGCTTAATCTGCCGCGCAGTCTTTTACACTACGAAACACCCGACACCAAGTTTGCTCCCGATGCGGGAGAAACAACCGCCTCGCGTCAGACCGTATTTACCGGTGAAAGTGCTCGTATGGCTGCTACCGATGTCAAAAGAGCGCTTGAAGAAGAACTACAAAAGCGCGGCAAAACCGGTTGCCTTTCCGAACACATAGATATACTGCCCGAGCTGTTTACTGCTCTGAGTACCAAAGAATTTTTTGCGGAATATACCTATCCGACGGACAAACTGGGTTCCGACAAGCCTCATCCGGTAAGTCATGTCGCTTACGGCTATGCAACGCACCTCATCGATTTGGATGAAGAAGGAAAACTCGCGTATGTGGAAGCTGCACACGATGTCGGCCGCGCGCTTAATCCGATTTCGCTGCAAGGGCAGATCGAAGGCGGCGTCGTGATGAGCCTCGGATATGCGCTAACGGAGGACTATCCGCTGCAAAAGAGTGTTCCGACCGCTAAATTCGGTACGCTCGGCTTGTTTAAAGCGCCGCAAGTACCGCCGATAAAGGTCGATATTATCGAACACAACGACAATGAACTTGCATGCGGCGCTAAGGGCATCGGCGAAATTGCCAGTATTCCCACCGCCCCTGCGGTAGCGCTTGCGTATTACAACCGCGACGGTATCTTTAGAACAAAGCTGCCGCTGGAAAATACACCGTACAGCCGGAAAAAATAAACTAAAAAAGCCGATTAAACACACTGTTGTGCTTAATCGGCTTTTTGTCATTTTAAAAGGAGACCTCTAAAAACCTGCGTTTTTCAAGGTTCCCCTGAGATTTATTTGTACTTTTTACTTTATCGCTTCTGCAAGATTATCCACATTCAAAAGACGGATATTGTTTGCGGTGTCTTGTACCAGCACACCTTTTTCCGTAACGCTGATTGCCGTATATGGAAGAACATCGACCGCGGATGTTGCCTGCACTTCAAGGTTATCATTGAAACGTGCAAGATGATACTTACCGGATTGTTCGATAACCGCGTAGTAGCTGTCGTCAACCTGTATTAAAAGGCTTTGTTCCGCAACGGGAACCGTCGCCTGTTTGGTCATTTCAAGCGTGCGGGGATTAATAGCAACCAACGTAATCATCTGGTTCCCGGATTTTGAACCGGCAATTGCGATAAGCGAATCAGTTCCTTCGATAAGAACACGCCCGCGTACCGTATTGAGTAACGATGTTTTCAGCGTCTTTTCCGTTTTAAGATCGAGCAAAACCACTTCCGAAAGCATCGCCCCGGAGTCAACTACTTTCAGCATAGCACCGGGTAACGCGGAAGCAAACGCAGCCTCGTCTTGAGCCTTCCGCTCAGCCCGTTTCTCCTCGATGATTTTCCGCGTATCCGCAGCGACATCCTTCCGGTCACTCTGGGCTTCCTGCTCTTTTGCGTCGGCAAACTGCTTTTCTGAAGTGGCTTCCCGCTCCTTATCTTGAGCCTGCTTTGCAGCTGCGTCTGCAGCCTTCTGCTTTTCTTCCGCTTCTTTTTGCTTTGCCGCAGCTTCCTGATCGCTTTTTTTAGCTTCGTTTGCTTTTTCGGCGGCAGCCTTATCTTTATCGCTTGCTTCCTGTCTGTTTCGTGCAGCTTCCTGCTGTTTTTGTGCGGCTTCTTCGGCGGCTTTGCGGTCATTAGGATTTCTTTGAGCCTGCTGTCTTGCGGCTGCCGCATCTTTTTCGGATTGAGCAGCTTGTTTCTTTGCATCTTCCGCATCTTTCCGGGCTTTTTCCGCATCCTGCTTAGATTGAGCTGCAGCTGCTTTTGATTTGTCGGCTTCTCTTTGTACGGCGGCCGCTTCATTTTGTCTTGTACCGGCATTTTGCCGAGCCGCATCCGCATCCTGTTGTGCAACGTTCGCACGGTCGCGGGCAGCACTGCTTTCACGCTCTTTTAGGTCGATCATGTCTTTACGGGTGGCTATGTCTTTATCATCCTGCTCGCGCATCTTATCGACAACGTTTTTATCGGAAAGAGAGCTTGTGTCTATCGTACTGAGCGTACCGCTGTATTTCTGATCGGAAAGCGGTATGACAATCTGCGTATTTCCCGGCCATTGGTCGTAGCGCAACGCAAGGCCTGCTTTATCGGCGGTTAAATTTCTAACGACAACAGCCTTATATTTACTCCGGAACATATTCATGTCGCCGCGGTATACTGCGTTGTAAATCGTTACGAAATGCGCAAGCGTATTCGCATCCCTTTCGGAATATGCGTAGGCGCGGCGTAAATAAGCGGCAATAATGACCCGTAAATTGTTGATATGGTCTACGCGCGCTCCGCTTCCGATAATCATAATATCCGCATCAAGGCCGGTATTTACCGACGGATCGACGGCATGGATAACGGCATAGCGGTTCATATCGCCTGCACGTCCCCGTTCGGCAGCTCCGGCAAGCGATTCACCGATTTCG
Source organism: Treponema vincentii F0403 (assembly GCF_000412995.1). Classification (NCBI taxonomy): domain Bacteria; kingdom Pseudomonadati; phylum Spirochaetota; class Spirochaetia; order Treponematales; family Treponemataceae; genus Treponema; species Treponema vincentii. The sequence continues at coordinate 1,506,701 of NZ_KE332512.1, forward strand.
GCGATGGCGCGCAATGTATCGATTTTGGCGTGAGGCCCGGTATAGTTGATAAATTCAATCGGCGTATTTTCGGCCTGCCTTAACTCATCCTGATCGACTTCTATCGCGAAAGCCGCACCGATAAAGGCAAGCGTACAGAGGCATACAAGCGCTATTCTTTTCATTAGACAACCCCTTTCTATGAAAATGATACGGAGAAATTCCTAACCAGTAAAACGTTCCTAAAACTTGGTTAGAGTTTGAGAGAACGTCTACATAGAAGAAAACTTCCCGGTAAAACAAAGTTCGGCCTTATTCTACTATAGTTTTTATTTTTTGTCTTGCATACTGCTTAATATTTTCGGGAAAGGCGCTGGCAGCGATTGCAAAAAGAGCCTTAACGGCGGATCCGGCAATCTGTTTATCCCCGTATTTTGCAATTTCGGTAAGGGCATCGCAGGAAGCATACGCGGGACCATACTCACGCACTCCGCAGCGCTGTAACAGCAATTGAATTGCCTCAATCGAACGTCCATCCGGATCGGCTGCAATAAAACCCAATGCACGGATGATTGCAACGGCTAAAGTAGGTTCGGAGGTTTTTACCGCCTCATCCAGCAGAATGGTACGGTATTCCAGCGATTCCAATAAACCCAACAATTCTGCCGCCCGAGCCCGCTCGTAAACCGTAAAATCGTAGGGAAAATACGCCGCCCTCTGATTATTCGTTAAGATGGTTTGCAAGGTAAGCGCATAGGAAGCTTCGTCCGTACCGACTGTGCCTTTCGTAATGGCTTCATCGATACCTGTTAACAATATGGCGGTATCCCCGTAAGGGACAAAGAAGGGGAGCGTTTGTGTTTTTTCTTGTGTCTTTAAAATTTGATACTGCGGCGGAGCTTCCGGCTGCGGGTTGGCTTGCATAATTTTTGTATCTAAGCGCCAGCTGTTGATAACCCAATCATCGATAGCGATAAGGATGCCGCTCGGAGTGATAACAGGCAGAAAAGCGGATGAGGTTATCTTTTGCTCCCGTTTCACGGTTCCCGTTCCGCTGATAATTGCCGCTATACTTTTACAAGCGATGTAATACTCTCCGTCCGTTTTTGAACAATATAACGGAAGCGTGATGCGGCTATTCAGCTTTGCCGTCCAGTTGATTTTATTCGAGGTAATATTCCGTGCCGAAACGGTTCCGTCGGCGTACACGCATACCAGCTCATCTCCGGAAGTCTGCATAAACAGCGGCGTCGTTTCCGCTGATTGCCAAACCGCAAAGCCCTCGGCTGTTTCCTCCTGCTGTGCCCCGTGTGCCGTTCCGGCATCGGGCGCGTGCTGTTCGGCTGTCACTGCACTATTAGCTTGTCCAACACTGTGTGTTTGCTTTCCGGCAGGGTTCGTTTCGCCTCGGTAATAGGCGAGAATACCGTCGCCGGTACACATCACATATCCGGCAGGAGCGGCCGAAAGCGCGGCAATATCTTTTTTTAAGGTCTTTGTGTTTAACAATTGCCCGGTAAGCGAAACGGTTAAAAAGTCTTTGTTTGTCAGCGCCAATAATAACGATGCCGTCCCCGTTTCGCACAGCTGCCGCGCCGGCGGAGATGATAATTTAAGCTGCCATTTAAGTTTGCCTTTTACGGAAAAGCAGTAAAGGTTTGATTTGGTAAGTACGCATATTCTGCCGTCGGTTGTGCTATAAGGCGCATACAGAGCCGGCTCCGGCAGCTGTACCGACCATAGATAAATCCCCTGACTTGAAACCGCCTGCAGCATCCGCAATGCATCAGCAATAATCAAGATTCCCGAATTGGATACGGTCAAAAACGGTTTTATTGTCCGCGTGATATTCCGCCGCCATACAAAGGAGCCGGTGTAATCGATACAGTTGAGCGCCTGATCCGAACTCAGCGTGTAGAGATATTCTCCGTGTAAAACCGGATCGCAGAGAGTTTCGCCCGCCATTACCGCCGACCACTGCGCTTGTTCGGTTTGTGCGGTTAGGAATCCTGCCGGAATGAACAGAAAAACAAAGGAGGAGAGTGCCGTAAATAGAATGGCCAAAAGACGCTTTGTTTTCTTCATAGGATAAAAATTCCTAAAAGCTCGCAGTGATGTGTCTGAGGATAAAAATCGAATAACCGGTATTCGGCAAAGCGATACCCCAATGAGGTTAGTTTTTTCGCATCGCGGACAAAGGTTGCAGGGTTGCAGGAAACATAGTGAATACGAGGGATTTTTGCTTGCCCCAGATAGGTAAGCACTCTGCTATGAACACCCTGCCGAGGGGGATCGATGATTACGGCATCATACTTCAGCTTCGCGGCGGGGATATCCGGCCAGCCGGCATCGGAAACCGTATGGAAAAAGCAGCGGCAAGAACTGTTCTTTTCCGCAATAATACGATCCAGATTTTGCTGTGCCGCAAGAAGTGCCCGCTCGTTGTGTTCCACTAAGTGAAGTTCGGCTGCTTTTTCCGTTAAAAACGCGGAGAACGTACCGACGCCGGCATAAAAATCGAGTATCCGCGTACAGGAGGGTAAATCGGCTACGGGCTCAATCAGTTTTTCAAGCACTGCAATATTCGACTGAAAAAAGCCGAATACGCTAAAATTCAGTACGGTATCTTTTACCCGTGCCGAAGCGCCGGGAAGGATAGGACTATATACGGCATCTTGCGCAAAAACGTGATACCGGTCTTTGTCAATCTTTTTACTGTGGGGAAAAAGTTTTTGCAGCCCGCCTTGCTGCAAAACGGAACGCAGCGCAGGCACGGCAATAGGGCAATCACGCACGGGGACAACCGTATTGCTTGCAAATCCGTGCATTCCGATTGTGCCGTTTTTATCAACATGAAACTGAAACCTGTTCCGGTATTCCCATGAAGGCCCCGCGGTAAAAACCGGCGGGCGTTCGGGAGTAACATGAGCCCTCGTAAAAAGCTCCGCAACCATTGCCTGCCGGAGCGATTGCTGATAGGCATCATCGGCCATTTGCAAATTACATCCGCCGCATTGTCCGAAATACGGACAGGGCGGTTCAATCCGGTGCGGAGAAGGCGTAACGACTTTTTTAATAACGGCCTCGCTGTAATCGCGCCGGTTTTCCGTAACGGTAATGTCGAGTTCTTCATCGGGGAGCGCAAAAGGGATAAACACCGTTTTTCCGTCTATCCGCGCAAGGGCTTTTCCTCCGAATACGATTTTTTCCGCAATAACTCGCATGAAATGCAGTATATAGGAAACCGGAGATTTTATAAAGACGGTCGGCTATAGGTGAAGTATAGAAGGAGCTGCACAGTTGGTCTCCAATGTAGACTTGGTTCCTAAGGTCCGAAAGGGAACCGCCACTCTATTTCACTACGATATTGCCCTTGGAATCCGCGATGGAAATACGCGCCACAACCGAATAATTAAAATCAAGATAATCATCTTGAATGCCATCGGAAAAGATGATGCCGTTTTCGCCCATCCTCGATTCAACGCAGAAATCCGTACCGGGGGTGATAGAACCGAAAATAATCTTTGTACCGGTGTTGACGCTCGGGAACGGTTCCCTCACGGCAAAGGTGAGCTGTTCTTTGCCCCAATCGATGACGGACTTTGCTTTAATTGCGAGCGATTGTTTTGATAAGCGGCCGGTAATTCCCGAAGCGCCTGCCAATACGCTTTTCATCCAACCGGAGCGTCCGAGCGGCGTAGAAACGATAATGCCGCTTGAAGATTGGTTTTCTACGGCTCCGTCAATCGTAATAGCATACCGCGCCGACGCATGATTTTTAACACCGATAAAAAAATCGTTGACGGCATACAGCACCTGATTATCGGAAAGCTGTACTTTTGCTTTGGTAACCTGCTTTACGGTTGCCTCGTCATTCAACGCCTGCCTGATAACCGTTCCGGCCTCATCTACCGAAAACTGAGACAGGATGCCGTCCCACCTGCTTGAATCGGGATTGATGCCGATCAGTTTTTGCGCTTCCAGATATTTCAGAGTATTGGCGATAAGACCGTCCTGTCCGACGGTAATAACCGTATCATTTTTGCCGAATATAAAATTCGGTAAAAATTTCCAGTCGATAACTTGTACGTTGCCGATACCTTGCGCGGTTTTTACCAGCCTATCCAATACCGCATAGTACGTTTCGTGTTCCGCTTCATAATCCTTAAAATCCGCATTCAGATGTTCGATGTAAAATTGAGCCTGCTGCTTTGTATTAAACCGCGCGACAAGCGCATCTAAACGAGTCGGACGGCGGATAATAATCAGCCTGTCCATTATTTTTTCATCAGCTGCTGTAACAGTTCGGAACTGATATTCAGTTCGCCGATTTTACCGGCATTTTCCGCGAGTCCGGTAAATGCATTTGCGATCAGCTTTTCGGGCGCCATACCGATTGAAGAAAGCGCTTTGATAATTTCGGGATTGATCTTGGACATCGGCTCCAGAACGGCATTCAGCGAATAGGCTTTAATATCCGCCTCGGTCTTCTTGTTCTTAACGGAAATTTCAATAAGCTTCGCATTTTCCTGCTCCTGCTTAATTTTGAATGCCATATCTTCCTGTAAAATAACCCGTTTCTTTTCTTGAACCGCTCGTTTTCCCTCCATGTGCGCTTCCATAATTTGCCGTTGTTTTTCTTCAACTGCAATCTGCGTGTTCAATTCGTTTTCTTTTATTTTCCGCTCCTGCTCTACCGCTGCATTACGCCGTTTGTACACCGCATCATCCGCTTCGCGCAGAATATTTTCTCGCGTTTCCGCTTCCAACGCCCGCGCTGTTTCTTTGTTCGGCAAGATTGAAAGAATATTGATATTTGTGATTGTAATTCCCAAATTTTGCAGATATTCGTTGTGCTGCACCGCTTCTTTTAATGCCCCTGCAATTCGATCAATTGATTGTATCGCTTCCCGCAAAGGCAGCTTGGAAACTTCGGTTTTGGTCATCGTATTTACCAGATTGATAATAATCCTGCTCAATTTTTCAGGATCGTCCGAGAGGTACGCATAATTTTTAAGATCAACGGAGAAATTAACTTGATCGATAATTTTTTCGGTATCGGTTATTTTATAGATCAAATCACCTTGTATGGTCAGCGTTTGATAATCACTCGAAAGCTCTTCAAACATGAACGGTACGTTTTTTGTTTCAAGCGGAACGGTAATAATCGAAGTCGAAGGTTTATAAAACCAAAACGAAAGCCCGCGTCCTTTTTTTACCACACGTCCTTTTTTAATTACGTGAATATACTCATTTGGTTCAAATTTTACAAATCGCAATCCGAACATATCGGCTCTCCTCTGGTAACTGATACAGCATAATGCAATGACTTTTTACACCTAATCCAATCTTTTTATTTTGATAAACCGTACTTCTTGCCTGTAAGCGCTTACCATTGTAAGAATTGAGGACAGTATTAAGACTCCGCCGTTTATCAATAGATCTCTTCTAACCAGCTTTGCGATGTCCGGTTCAGTGAATATAAGCTCCGGCGTTTCTTTTAAAACATCAAAGAAACTAATAAGTTCATTCTCGGGGTTCTCGTGTACTACCTCGTAGATACGCCAGCCGTATTCCAATACGGTTGCCGCTGCGAGCGCGATGCACAACACAATAAAAATCATAACGATGGCTTTTATAGTTGTTTTTTTCCCCAGTCGTTTATATACAGCATAGGATATTGCGCTGAGCAGAGCAGGAATCGCCCAAACATAGAGGTTCATTTTTCCGACGATAACATAGAGTAAGATTCCCGCTAATGCAACGCCGATAACGCCCAATGTACCGAGTAAAAAATTTTCTTGCGTGTTTTTGTCTTTTTCTTTTTGATCGGTAAGATCGGCTTCTTTTTCCGCCCGCTCTGCCTCGGTTAGGTACAGGTACTGTTGTCCTATTTGAAACAACCGTATCGTTCCGTCATTTTTACCATAGATAAATCCGCCGGATTTATACTTATTCTCTATCAGGAATGGGATAACGGTATCATTCAGTAAATCAAATGTTTTCTTATAATTGCCTAATGCCGGCGTAGGATATTCAAAGATTAATGTTGCGTTATCGATACGCGTTTTTACTTTTTTTATTTCGCAAAGCCGCGATTGCAAAAGGGCGAACAAGTCTTCTCCATTTTCTGCCTTAGAAGCGCCGATGGTAAGGATACATTTCTTCGCATTGGCATCTACGTGAAAAATCGTATAAAACCCTTGCAGCATTCCTGCGTATACATTCTTATATTTTTTAAATTGATAATCTTTAGATAAAAAGTCTAAACTTCCCATGAGTGTTCCTCTTTGAGTAAATGAGTTGCGCCGCAAATAATTCGACAGCTGTCGAGTTTATTCTTTTTTTATATAAAGATAAAGAGGCCGACTCAGAGTAAACGCATCAGGCTATTTATTCGTGCGGAGGGTTTAATACCCCGACGCTTGCGTCGGGGTTGTTGATTTAACACCCCCGCAGAAAAAAAGGAAATATTACGCGATAATGCCCATTTCTTTTCCGACTTTTTCAAAGATAGCGATAGCGCGGTCAAGCTGCTCGGTGGTATGTCCTGCCGTTACCATGCAGCGGACCCGGCCGGTGCCCTTCGGTACGGTCGGGAACACAATCGGCCCGATGAATAAGCCGTTTTCAAACAGCTTCTTGGAAAATTCCAGCGTCTTTGCTTCTTCTCCGATGATGACCGGCGTAATGGGTGTTTCGCTGTGTCCGGTGTTAAAGCCGAGACGGGAAAGCTTCTCTTTGAAGTAGCGGGCATTTTTCCACAGCCGGTCGGTGTATTCGGTAGACTCCATCAGCATTTTGATGGCTTCGATACAAGCGCCGACAGCGGCGGGCGGAAGTCCGGTAGAGAACAAGAAGGGGCGTCCGCGGTTTTTCAGCCAGTCGATGCTGACCTGCTTACCGGCAACATAACCGCCGACAACACCGATCGCCTTGGACAGGGTACCGATTGCAAAGTCTACCCGGCCGTGCAGGTGGAAGTGGTCGACGGAGCCGCGTCCGCTTTCGCCTAATACGCCGCTCGCATGGGCGTCATCCACGTAGGTTAAGCACTCGTATTTTTCCGCAAGCGCAACAATCTCCGGCAGCTTTGCAATATCGCCGTCCATAGAGAACACGCCGTCGGTGATAATCAGAATATTGCGGTAGTTGGGGCGCTTCTCTTTCAAAACCCGCTCTAAATCCGCCATATCGGAATGCTTAAACACCGCCTTATCCGCTTTTGAAAGGCGGGAGCCGTCGATAATGGACGCATGGTTCAATTCATCCGAAAGGATAAGGTCGCCTTTGTCGGTAACCGCTTGGATAACGCCCGCATTGCAGTTAAAGCCCGACTGGAAGGTGAGTACCGCTTCTTCCCGCTTGAACTTTGCAAGCAGCTCTTCAAGCTCATCGTGAATTTTCATGTTACCGATGATGGGGCGAACCGCACCGGCTCCCGCTCCGTAGGTTTCGATTGCTTCAATCGCAGCCTTCTTGAGGCGGGGATGATTCGCAAAGCCGAGGTAGTTATTTGAAGAAAGATTGATAACTTTCTTTCCATTAATAACACATTCCGCCTCGTTCGGTCCGTCAAGCGTTACCGGAACTTTGTATAATCCTTGATCTTTTAATTCCTGTACTTTTTCCTTTAAAAAAGCCATTTCGTGAATGTTGCTCATCGTTTTATTCTCCTTGATTGAACATAATGCTCATCATTATATGTATGTAATGGACATACCGAAACAAGTGCACTGTTTATTTCTGTGCAGAGTGATACGCAACGCCGAGCCGCTTACTCAGTTTTTCCAGCATATCGACGGTCATTGTTTCCAGTGTGTATTCGGGCTTCCAGTTCCATTCATTCCGTGCACAGGTGTCATCGATGGAGTTCGGCCATGAATCGGCGATAGCCTGCCGCATGGGATCAACCTTGTAGGTCATCTGAAATTCCGGAATGTGCTTTTTGATTTCTGCAGCGATAATTTCCGGTGTAAAGCTCATGGAAGCGATATTAAAGGCGTTGCGGTGAATCAGTTTTGATTCATCAGCTTCCAAAAGCTGCTGAACCGCTTTTAAGGCATCGGGCATGTACATCATATCCATATAGGTGCCTTCCTTAATAAAGCAGTCGTATTTTTTGTTCTTGAGCGCTTCATAATAAATGTCGACGGCATAGTCGGTTGTGCCGCCGCCCGGCAAGGTTGTATACGAAATAAGCCCGGGAAAGCGGACGCCGCGGGTATCAAGTCCAAAGCGCTTGTGATAGTAGTCGCACAGCAGCTCACCGGAAACCTTGGTTACGCCGTACATCGATGTCGGCCGCTGAATGGTATCCTGCGGGGTCTTATCCTTAGGAGTTCCCGGCCCGAAAGCCGCGATGGAGCTGGGCACAAAGAACCGGTATTTATTTTCCCGCGCAATTTCCAGCATATTATACAATCCGTGGATATTGATATTGAACGCCATTTGCGGGTCTCGTTCCGCAACGGCAGATAAAAGCGCCGCTAAGTGTATAACAGTGTCTACTTTATATTTTTTACATACATCGGCAACCTTCTGCGGTTCCAATACGTTCAGCTGCTCAAAAGGTCCGGATTCAAGCACTTCCGGCATATCTTTTTTAACCACATCACTTGCAATAACATTGCTGCCGCCGTAGGTCTTACGCAGGTGCATGACTAACTCACTGCCGATCTGACCGAGGGCTCCCGTTACGAGTATCGTTTTCATTTTGATATTACCTCCTCAGATAATACACTTTTACCTTCGCACGAAATTTTAAATAAAATTTCGTGCATTTTATTTTAAGGAAGGGCAACCGCATCAGACAAATATGTAAAAACTCAGAATAAGAGTTTACCGCATAGAACCGACGCTTTTGAAAAGAGAGCGGTAGATACAAGGAGATAGGCAAAAAAGTACCGCAGGCGTATTTTTAATACGTTGAGGATACTTTTTTGCCGTACGACACAGTAGATACCCCTCTATTTTCAATAGAACAGGTTGAACAGCCCCAATTATTTTGCGGGGATATTAGGTAACCGTCTGATGCGGTTGCCCTGATATATTTAGTATATCACTGCTTTTTCGATTTTGCTATAATAAAATAATGAATAACCCAATTTTTGAAGATGAAGCCAAAGGCTTCATGAAGAAAAAGAATTTCTTGCCGGTTCTTTCCGGACTCTTTGTCGGTGTATTGGTTCTGTCGAATATTTTGGCAGTAAAGATGGTGCAAATCGGCCCGTTTGTATTTGACGGCGGTACGCTGCTTTTTCCCTTTTCCTACATCTTCGGTGATGTTCTAACTGAGGTGTACGGATATCGGGATTCCCGGAAAGTGATTTGGACGGGCTTTGCCGCACTTGTCTTTATGACCTGCAATATCTGGCTGGTCAGTATTCTCCCCGCGGAGAGCAGCTGGAACCTCCAAAACGATTTTAACAATATTTTGCTGCAAATGCCCCGGATCAGCGCAGGCAGCATCTGCGGCTATTTTATCGGCGAGTACAGCAATTCTGTCGTTCTTTCCAAGATGAAAGTAATGAGCGGCGGTAAACACTTATGGATGCGCACCATCGGCTCTACCCTAGTAGGAGAGCTGCTCGACAGCGTTGTTTTCGTTGCGATTGCCTTTTCCGGGATGTATGCTTCTTCGGTTTTAGTTGTGATGGCTTTTTCCAACTATCTTTTTAAGACGATGATAGAAGTTATCTGCACCCCGTTTACCTATCTGGTTGTAAACTTTTTTAAAAAACACGAACAGATTGATACGTTTGATTATGGGGTTCACTATAATCCGCTCCCATAGTCCTTTTGAGACCTTTTGAAATATGCGGGCATCTACTGCGTTGCCACACAACTTCCAATCCTCAACGTATCATAGATACGCCTCCGGTTGGAATTTGTGTGGCGCCTTGTATCTGCTCCACCTATTTCAAAAGGCTTACGGAGGGCTATATACCGTGTGCCGTTACTGAAACCCTCAACGTATCAGGAGCGGCACGGATGCCGCTGGTTCCATGCAGCAACGAGTTTAGACGTAAGGCTAAACTCGCAGGTAAAAATGTACATGGATGTACATTTTTACCGTGCCTCCGGTTAATTTTTTCTCGCGCCTCGGATCTGCTCCACCTATTTCAAAAGGCTTACGGAGGGGTTCTGTATTCAAAATCAGCTGGATAAAATGCATCAGGCCGATAGTCTTTATATCGCAGTCCTTTTGAAACCAACAGCGCATCTACTGCTCCGTGTATTGTAAAATCAACACTTTTGAAAATAGACGGTGTAGATACAAGGAGATAGGCAAAAAAGTACCGCAGGCGTACTTTTTGTACGTTGAGGACACTTTTTTGCCGTACGACGCCGTAGATACACCGTATATTTCCAAAAGTTAGTAGGGTTGCCCTAAAGTAACCTCCTTTGCATTGCGGAGTGTCCAGCTGCCGGCTTTATTGACGCCTGCCTTTGCATCGCGTACCAATGATTTTGAAGCGGTTATCGGTGCGATCACTGCTGATTTTAAAACGGCTCCGCCGCGCCATGCGCCGCTTGTAACGGCAGCTTCCGCTTCCCGTACCAACTCTTCGTCATTCCATGCAGGCGTTGTGCCGCGCTTGGCAAATTCTTTTTCGGTACAGTAAAGAATTGCATCTTGCATCTCTCCATCTACTCCGGCTTTTATCAAGATAACGTTGGCGTTCCGTTTGGGAAGACTGGTGTACGGCCCCCAAAAATCGCGTGCGGTAGGACACGATTGCGTCCCTCCCGAAATAATTTTAGCGGTTAATTCATCGCGGATACCTTCTTCGACGGAGCGCCAGTGGTAGACAACGGTCTCACCTGCAGAAACTTCCGCTGCGGGGAAACAATAGTGCGGATTTTGCTTATCCCCGACATTCGTGATGGTAATGCCGGAGAGGTTTCCGCTTTCCATCACGATGAACTCGATAAATTCGCTCTTAGGCTTACTGCTGTACAGCGGACGGATTTCGGTTATCCTCAGCTTTGCAGGGCGAGTATTGGCTCCTTCAAACGGCAGGGCAAAATCAAGAACACTGTGCTTTGTATCGGACACGGAACCGCGTAGTATAAAAGGCATTCCGACACCGATCGGGGCAGCCGGAGTAAGCGCAAAAGCTGTGTATGAATCCGCCTTCTCGGACTGCTCCTCGGAATCGGTAAAACCGTCGGGGATATCCATACTTTCGGCACTGCACGGCTGCGTTTCTCCCGTTTCGGGAATAAAAATTTCCGCTGAAAGAAATTCCGCTTTCCCTGCAAAGTACATCTGCACAGTGTTATCTTCCATCCGTGCGGTTTTTACTATTTTGACGGGCTCGGCTTCTCTTCCGATAATATCGGTAAAAACCGGCTGTTGAGAAAAGCCTGCACAGCCTGCTCCGCACAAAGCACAGATAACCGGCACAACGAAAAAGAGTTTTTTCATCGTTTAACCTCCTCAGAATCTGCAAACTAATCTATATATGCGACACGCGCGGCTTTTTGGCAGGAAATTTAAGGGAAAAAGTAAAATATCTACTTATGGACTTATACATATCGGATTCGATCCAATATGTATCCTACGGTCTATAAGGGGAGCGTACCGGTTTGGCGGCATCGCGGATTGTCCAATCTTCGAACGCGTCATCCGAAAGGCGCGGCATAAAACGCTTTTGTTTCACGGTCTTCATAGAAGAACCGGCGCCGACGGATTCGTTCCACCAGTCATACAAATATACATTCGTTTTTACGCCTAAAAAATCATAGCCCTTCTCAAGGGAAATAAAACCGATCGGATCGTACTCGTAAAATTTCAATTTTGCATCGGCCGTATTCGGATGGGTTTCGTACGGAAGCCAGTTCTGCGGAATATAGTTGTTCCCGATTATCTTTTTATAATCGCCGGGCATTCCATACGTGTATAGCAGTTTTGTATTGGTATCGAGCGCCCACATTAAATTATTAAGATAGTTTTCAAAATATCCGTCTTTTGCTGCATACGCAGTGAATTTAAAAAAGACAAACCGCTCAAGCATCGCCGCTTCGGCAGGTTCGTCATAAAGAGACAGATCAAAAGGATGAACTCCCTCTATGCGGTAATAGGTTACATCATCCAGTTTATTAGTAATGCTAAAAAACACAGGCGTGCCCGGGACTTCGTCTTCACGATACCGATAGGTTTTATCGTTCCTGCCCCAACCTTCATCAGGAGGGCACGGCTCCCATCGAAAATCGGAATCAAACAGCACTTCAACTGCCGGAGCCGACCCTTTTGAAGGATCGGTAATTTTTGCCATGTGGATAAAACATTGCCCCAGTTGCGCTTTCTCATATATGCAATCAGGATCGTTAGGGTCGGGCATAGCCGCGCTCTTCTCCTGTGCAAAAAGCAAGGAAGTAAAAAACATAAGACAAAAAAGTAACATGATGGATTTTAGCTTCATCCATAAACCTCGTAATTGAACCGTATCGGAAGATTAAAATGAGCTTTCATGTTCGGCTATATGATGAGCCGATGTCGAGCTCCTTTCTATATTTTGCAACCGTGCGGCGGGCAACGGAAATGCCGAATCGTGCCTGCAGCAAGTCGGAAATTTTTTGATCGGAAAGCTTTGCGTCTTTCGCCGCGTGCTCGGTAAGCAGCTCCTTAATACAATCTTTTACGCCTTCCCTCGTTGCAGGGGTAGCAGCCGGTGCAGAAGCATTAGGTTGTGAAGAACTGCCGGGCGGCGGCTGTACCGCCACGGAATTGGTAAAGAAGTATTGTATCTCAAACGTGCCCCATTGGCATTGGACATATTTTCCGGCGACCGTCCTCGATACAGTCGATTCATGGATATCCAGCTCCTTTGCTATCTGCTGCTGAGTAAGCGGAACAAGCCGCCGCTTATCTCCGGTTAAAAAAAAGGCTTCTTGTACCGCCACTATTTTACCCAGCACCGCGACAATCGTTTTTTCCCGCTGATTTAAGCTCCCGATAAAGGCCTTTGCTTTTTGCATCTGTTCTTTTATATAGGTTTTAGCGGCGGCATCTTTTGTATGACTTATTAAACTCTGAAATTCCGGTGAGACGGTTAAAAGCGGTATTTCAAGATTATTGATTCTCACGGTGAACTCCTGACCATTCCGTTCGATAAACGCAGTTGGAATGATATACTCATCCGGCGTTACATCTGCTGCAAGCGCCCGCCCCGGAAAAGGATTGAGCGAAGCAATCAGTGAAAGAATGTCTTCCGCATTTTCTTGGGTAAGCTTGTAGGGAATATCTGCATTCCCATTGACGGCGCGAACGAGTGAATACGGACGTGCTTTTTCCAAATACGCAAAATGATTTGTTAAGATATCGATTGTGTAAGCATAGACAGGATCGATAGCTATTTTATCGTGAAATAAAATCTTTGCTTGCACCAAAAGCGATTGCTTAAAATCCTGCGTTGCACAACCGATAGGATCAAGCCGGCGGACAATCGATAAGGCATGGGATATTTTATGCCGCGTAAGGGCAGAATCTTTATCAGCGGCTTTCGCGGAAAGTTCCGTTTTGAAAAGTTCATTCAGCGGCACCACATAAAAGCCGTCTGTTGTTAAGTTCCCGATAATCCGTTCGGCGAAAGAAGTTGTAAGCGGATCAAGCTTATGCACAAAGAGCTGCTCCAAAAGATGACTCTGCAAACTTCGCCGTTGGGGAGCCGGAATGTTTTCCAAAAAAGTTTGGAACGCATCGCTTGCTTCTAAGGAAACTGCTGACGGAGTCCGATCATCACGGTAATACGGCACATTTCGTTCCTTTTGCGGTGTGTGTTCGGCTTCCGGTACGGCCGGTTTCCCGCTGCTACGGATAAGCTCCAAGGCAGGATTTTCGACCAGTTCTTCCGCAATCCTTTCGCGCAACTCAAGGGTCGGCATTGCCAGTACATCTAATGATTGGATTTGACTTTGACTCATCCGCTGCTCAAGCCGCTGCCCGAGAGTTTGTCCCATCTGCTGCATACTTACCGCCCTATCGAAAAAGCAAGCCCGATTGAACAGGTGCAGCCGCGTAAAGATGTTCCTGCAGAGTTTAACGGCGTATAGGAATAGGGCTTAGTTGATGTGATACCGTTATAACGGATACTGCTGCCTTCCATAGTAATGCAGTATATATAAAAGAAGTTAAAAAACACCGAAAAAAACGGCAAACAGTTCCAGCTTAATCGGACATTACCGTGCATCCCCCAGCCGCCGTCCATAATATCAATAAATTTTATATTGCGGTTGTGGTGAATATCTTCTGCCGAAGCCATGATATCGGCAGTAAGGTGAAAATCCGATGAAAGCGTCAGTTTATGGGGAAAGGCGGCTACAAAACCAAGCCCTATTGCAGGTATCATTATCTGTTGTTGATATGATACCGCCGATCCGCTATGGAATATCTTAGGTAATGCGGCACTCCACGACTCATACGTTCCGTTAGGCCTCATTCTTGCATATTGCAAATATCCGCCGTAGGAATACCATCTGATATTCGAATAGTAAAAACTGAGCATCGGCTCTACTGTCAATGAAATGCCGGCAGCCCGCATAGCGGCGGTTTGCGGCATCGGCAACTGCAATCCGAGTTTAGCAGCCCATGAAAGCCCGCCGATAATGGTGCAGTTATGTTCTGAAAATTTTGTTATTCCTGTTTGGGGAGGTGTTGCTTGTATTCCCTCAAAATCGGTATCGGTCATCGGCGCTGTAGGCATCGGCTGCATAAATGAAAAAAAACCTTCAATATGAAAGCCTTTCGGAAAATGGAGCCCGCCATACAGCGTGTAGGAAACCGAAGGGGTAAGCGGCCACTTTAAGTCGCTCAAAATAGCATCGTAATAGCAGGCATATTCACGGCTTTCAGCAATTAGGGTATTTATCGAAAAAGCGACAAACCCGCTTACCGGAAAATTTTTTTTCTTTCCTTCGGTTTCCGGTATTTCTGCATCCTGTGCCGCAAGTCCGCGAAAAAAAATAAAAAAAATGATAAATGATGCTGATAAAAAGCGATGCAGCCGCATAGCGGCACTATAGCCTTAATTTTTAATCTACTCAATATCAGGGAGTTTACCGAATATGCGCCAACAGTGCATGCGTTTTTTTATCCCGTTGATGAAGATCGGCGGCATCTTCCGGCAGGATGAGCAGCGTTCCCGATACGGCGGTGTTGAGCACCGATTCTTTGTACGCAGGCGTAGTAATGAGCATAAAGCCTTTTTCCGAACAGGCGTATCTGCCGATGGTTTGAGGATCCGTTTTGATGATATCCGAGCATATACGCACCGGTATGCCGCCGGACTGTTTTGCATCGGCCGCTTTCCGATCGGAGAATGGAACTAATGAGCCGAATAAAAAACTTAAACTTGCCCGCTCTTTTCCCAAGCGGGAAGATTCGGAAAGACGGAGAAGATTGTCAGGTGAATCGTTCGTTTCAAACGTAAAATGGCACCATTTATGAATAGCTATCGGAATTTTTGCATTTCCGGCTTGCGGGTTCCTATTGGGAAAACAGCAGCTTCCGCGGTGGGGACAGGGTGCATACACGGAAGAACCGGTTTCTAAAAATTGCGTGCGCAAAAGGCTTAGAAATTCACCGGCAAGCGGTATACCCGGTTCAATAAAAAGAAAGGAACCGTCCGGTTTAAGATAGTGCATAACGGTGCGGTACGTTTTTTCCGCTTGGTCATCAAGGGAAAGCGGGCTATTCCAGAATATTTCGTTGAACATATTTGCTTCCGTTACTAATGAAACCTTTTCGGATAAGGCTGTACCGAATGCCCCGCACACCTTTTTAACAGTCCACGGAACTTCTTCTCCGGCGTCCTTTTTAGCAGTACTTTTACCGGTATATGCACAAAGCGCTAAAAAGAGTTCCTCCCCGAAATTGAGCGCCTTATTGGAAATATCCGTGCAATACCATGTCAGCCGCTTTTTCCGCAGCTCCGGTTTTGCAATCCATAAAGCGCAAATAAAAGTAAGCGGCCCGGAGCCGAAGTCCGCAGCATAATCGCCGTCATCAAGCCGGATATCAAGATTTTGCAGCAGCTTGGTAAGCCGTACTAAATTCCACCAGACATAATAGTGCGTATATGCCGACAGTTTTACCGGATCATTTAAATAGTGCGTCTTTCTGCTGCTGCGTTCATCAGTCAGCTCATGGAAGAGCGTATGAATATGCTGCGGCAGCAGCTGTTTTTTCTTTGCATCAAGCGGCAAAACCTGATCCAGCAGTGCGGGGAAATGTTCCAAGATGCTTTTTGCCTCGGCTGTCAGTGCCGAAAAAACCGGTTTGCCGAAAGAGTAAGACGTATTGCTTCGGTTTTCACGCAGGTTTTTACCTTTTCGGTTTGCACGCTGCGGTGATTGTTTTCGATACGACTCTTCATCTTTGGATTGACGCCTTGGGCGGGTTTCCTCCGGTTGAGAGCGATTGGATTTATCCTGCGTCCGAGAGGCGGATGCTGCGGACGGTTTTTTAACGAATTTTTCGTAGAACGGTTTTTGCATACTCATTATCGGTATATTATAGAAAAAATAAGATTGTTTTGCAAACGGGCGGACAATGGACGGACATTCCCCTTCTTTTATCATTTTATTCGTGCGGAGGGGTTAATACCCCGACGCCTCGCGTCGGGGTTGTTGATTGACTATATCCGTTTTTTTCCGTATAGTTCCGCGCCGTATAAAAGTGAGGATTGTCTTTTTGAGATATCCCCTAAGTTTTAGCATGTTCAAGGAGTTTAAAATGTTCAATTGGAAAAGAAGCCTAAAAAAAGTAAGCGTACTTATATTTACACTGGCGTGTATTGCGTTGACGGAAAGCGCCTGTACCACACGGGAAGGTAAAAGCGATACACAAGGTTCGGCTGTTATCATGAATATGAAAGGAGCCGAGCTTGACAACATTATGAACGATAGGGCGGAAAAAGAGCAGTATCTCGTTATCGATGTACGCGAAAAAAATGAGTATGATGCAGGGCATGTCCGCTATGCAATCAATATCAGCCTCAACGATATTGAAGGCCGATTGGATGATATCGCCGACCTCAAGGATAAAAACATCATTGTTATTTGCAGAAGCGGAAGACGAAGCAGGGCTGCAGCCGAAATATTACAAAAAAACGGATT
This sequence comes from Treponema vincentii F0403, assembly GCF_000412995.1. Lineage (NCBI taxonomy): Bacteria > Pseudomonadati > Spirochaetota > Spirochaetia > Treponematales > Treponemataceae > Treponema > Treponema vincentii. Next base: position 1,523,804 of record NZ_KE332512.1, read on the forward strand.
TACAAAAGTGTTCAATGCGGACGGTGTCGCCGCGTATTCCTACAAGTCGCTCACAAAAGTTGCAAACGTACGCGGAAAGCAAATGCAGGCGCTGGTGAATACCGGGAACTATTCCGTCGTCGATGCCCGGGAGCCGGCGGATTATGCCGTATCGCATTTAAAAGGCGCGCTATCGGGAAATGCGGATACCGTTGCCGAAATACTGCCCCGGCTGCCTAAGGATAAACCGGTGCTGACCTACTGCTATTCCGGAAACCGCTCTTTTGCTGTTGCGGAAAAATTGGCAGCCGCAGGGTACACGGTGATAAACAGTTTAGACGGCATCAACGAATACCCTGACTTTGAATTGATAAAATAAACAAACCCGTGCTGTCTTTTTTTAAACCTCGCCGGGATTAAGCTGCGTTAAAATTTCGGTGTGGTCTTCAAAAATGGCAACGGTGTGCTCCATGTGGCAGGAACAGGACTTGTCGGCGCTGACGACCGTCCATCCGTCGGCACGGGTTTTAACATCCGCCGTACCGAGGTTGATCATCGGTTCTATCGCAATAACCATGCCGGGTACCAGCCTCGGATTCGGCGCGCCCCGCTCCGGTACATTCGGAATATTCGGATCTTCGTGGACTTTAAGCCCGACCCCGTGGCCGCAGTATTCATACACGACGCCGTAGTTATACTGCCGCGCCAAATCGTATACCGCGCGCGATATTGCGTTTACACGCTTACCTGCCTGACAGGCAGCAATACCTGCATAGAGGCAGTCGGTAGTAACCTTTAACAGCTGCGCGCGTTCGGGGCTTACGTTACCAACCGGTACCGTTACGCATGAATCGCTGATGTATCCGTTGAGGTCAATGCCGATATCCAGCGAGACGAGATCCCCGTCCTGTACGATTTTCTTTTTGCTGGGAATACCGTGAATAACTTCTTCGTTGATGGAGATACAAGCTGCCCCCGGAAAATCTTCCGCATACCATGCGGGAACGCCCCCGATCCTCTTAATGTACGAAACGCAGAAATCGTCCAGTTCCTTCGTACTTACACCGGGCTGCACTCGCGGTGTTAATTCTTTAAAAAGTCGAGCCAACGCTTTACAGGATAGGCGGATACCGTCTATCTGTTCCTTTGTCTTAATCCGTATCATATAATCCCTTACCTTTTCGCACAGTCTTACCGTCTCAGGCTATGCCGGCTAATCAATGGTTAGGTTAACCGGAGCGTCTTAACGCCAAAGCTGCTGCTGATAGTTTTTCTTTAATTTCGTAATACCTCGAATGCGGGGATTCATCCGTAACGAAGCCGCTGCGCACCCGTCGCCGGTACTAAAATCGCCCATCCGGTAATAAATTTCCGCCATTTTTTTTAATATTTCCGCATTATCCGTTTTGCTCAGCCCAAAATCCAACGCGGCTTCGCAGCAGTCAAGCATTAAATCATCCGGAAGAGTGTAAATGAGCTTTTCACGGATAAGCTTACGGGCTAAGATAAGCACTTCGGGGAAAAAATGGCGGAAATAAGACTGCTTCTGTTCTTCGCGGATAATTTGTTCAAGCAGCAAAAAGGCTTCATAATAGTGATCGCGGAAATAGAGTTCTTCTGCAAGAACAAAACCGCAATCCATAAAGTCGCCTCTACTAAAGTAGCGGCGCAGCGAAAACGTAGGCTGTACCGACCGGAGCCGTAAAAACTCCTGCACAGCCTCATCTTCCGCATTATGAAAAAGGTCAAAAAAGATCAGCGTTGCCCTGCTTTCAGGATCCGTCCGCTCCTTTAACCACGTACGGTAATCAAAACCTTCGCCTTTTTGAGCGGTCTTATTATAGAAAAAATCGAATTCCGCCCGGCGCTTTACATCAAGCAAGGCTTCATACGCGCGGATAAGCCGCATCAGCGCCTGTTCGTTTGCTTTTTTACCTTCAGTATTCCGGACATTATGCGGAATATCGGGATGCAGTTCCTTAGCTTTTTTCCGAAATGCCCGTTTAATTTCGGAGGTAGATGCAGAGGGGGGAATATTTAAAACTTTGTAATAATCTTCGATTACATGTTGACTATATGAATACGCCTTACGCCCTTCTTCGCTATCCTGCCTGCCGTTTTCCGCCCTGTTAGCCAATATTTGCCCCCGCACGGCGGGCATCCGCTGCATTCTGTAAAACGCTAAAGTAGTCGATAATAAAACCGCAGCTTTCCAATCCGTTCATTACATTTCGGGTAAATTTTTCCGAAAACAGTCCATTCTTCACAGTCAGCACACAGCCCTTACAGCCTTCTTTTAGGCCGTGATCTTTCAGTATAGTTATAACGGCAGAATCGGGTTTTGAAGTAAAAAACGGTTTTTCGGCATAGAAAACGGCGATATACCCAAACATATTGAGCCTGTCCGTATCGGTCAGCGCATATCCGTCAAGGACACGGAGCTCCTCACACCGGTTCCGGGCAGCTTCTTTTAAGGCCTCCAGAAAAATCCGCGTTTGAGGCTTTTTCCCTTTATCAAAATAAACCAAAACTGCTGTCATGGAGATATAATAGAAAAAATGTAGCTCTTTTGCAACCCAACACCTTTTGAAATATATGGCGTATCTACTGCAAGTACGTTTAACTATAATTGAATTGTAAAAGCTTTTTCCAATCGGAAGGAAATGCAATATGCTGTAAATCAATGTCTTGTTCGTTGAGAGGTGCGGGAGATCCTGTTGCGTTAATAAAACATATAATGGACTTGATTGCAATCCATAATCTGCGTATATAAAACTCCGACATGGATGCAATGCGAACCCTTGCACAAACAAGTGCAGACCCGTAAAATTAAAAGGCTGATAAGGATACCTGTGTGCTGAATTTTCAACGACCGCTTTTTTTTCTCCTCCTGTTTTTGCTGCCGGCTTTTGTGCTGCTCCGGCGGGCGGGGAAACTACAAGCGGTATCGATAGTGCTGCCGCTCGGAAACTGGAACGGCTTTATGCCGGAAAAAAATCTGCAGGTTTATTTCATACACCGCCTCTCCCAGTACGTCCTTGCTGCGGCATTCGTATTCGCCGTCGCAGCGCTTGCGGAACCGGTACGGCAAACCTCGGAAGCGATGTATTCAAGTTCGGGGCAGGCGCTGATGTTTGTAATCGACACGAGCCCCTCGATGGCCGCACAGGATATGGGAACCGAAACACGGCTTGAGGCGGCGAAACGTATTATCAAGTCTTTTGCGGAAAAGTATGAAGGCGATTCGCTGGGGCTTACCGCGTTGGGCAGTTCCGCCGCCGTGCTTATTCCGCCGACAATCGACAGGCACACTTTTCTGACCCGTTTGGATCAGCTGCAAGTCGGAGAATTAGGCGACGGAACCGCAATCGGCATGGGGCTTGCTTCCGCAGTTCTGCATCTTACGCAATATTCTACATTACCCTCTCATATCATCCTTTTTACCGATGGGGATAACAACACCGGCGAGGTACATCCCCGCGCCGCGGCCGATATCATCAAGCATAAGAAAATCGGTTTTTACATTATCGGGTTGGGAAAATCGGGATATGCACCGGTCAAGTATATCGAGCCTATACAAAAAAAAGAAATTTCCGGCACATTGAACACCGTGTTTAACGAAACCGAGCTGCAAAAAATCGCCAGATACGGCAACGGCCGCTATTTTTCGGCAAAGTCCCCCGAATTGCTGACGGACATTTTTAACCGGTTTATTCAAAAAATACCGGCGACCCCGCCCGCGATGACGATGCGCAAACAGGTTTATTTGGACAACTTGTTTTTACTGATTGCAATGGGTTGTGCGGCGGGCGCATGGCTGCTCCGCAGGTTTGGAATGCAGGCGGTGTCATAATGGTTGAATTTGAAAAACCGCTTTTTCTTTTACTGCTCCTCTGCATTCCACCCGCCTGTGCCGTTACGTTATATCGTATAAAAAAATTACAAAGAAGCTATGCAGCGGCGGAAGGAATACAGCGGATGATACGGACATTGCGGATCCGGACGGCACTTTGGAGCGCCGGTTGGCTATTCCTCTGTCTTGCTGCGGCCGTACCGCTCTGGGGTACCAAGCAGACCACCGTAATAAAGCACGGAAATGCCGTAATCTTTGCCGTCGATATTTCACGCAGCATGACCGTTGCCGACGTTGCGCCGAACCGCCTTGAATTTGCAAAGCAATATGTTGCCTTTTTAATAGAACGTTTACCGGAAACCGCATGCGGATTGGTTACGATAAAAGGGCAGGGAACACTTGCCGTGCCGTTGAGCTTTAACCATCAAAGCGTGCTTACCGCAGCGGAAACGCTGTCTCCTTTTAATGCTACGTCGGCAGGCAGCAATCTTGAGCACGGTTTGCGGATTGCGTTGGAGTCCTTTCCCGAAAACCGCTTAACCGGAAAAACAGTTGTCCTCTGCACCGACGGCGATGAGACGGCAGGTTCGGTTTCTCGTATCCTTCCGCGATTTAGGCAAGACAATGTTCAATTGATTATCATCGGATTCGGAACGGAAACGGGCGGTACGCTTTCCATCCTCAATGAGAAACACGAATCGGTATTGCAAAAAAGCCGTTTGGAGGAAGCGGCTCTCAAGCGCTATGTGGAACAGACTTTAAACGGAAGTTTTTATGTTTCCGCCATAGAGCTCGGTTCGGCACAAAAGGTATTACAATCATTGACGGGAGGAGATGCCGAAAGTGAAAAAATCCGGTATGTGCAAAAACCGGTACGGCGGACGTTTGAATGCACAGCCGTAGCGCTTCTCTTTTTTTGCGCAGGCCTTTGGGCGGGAGGTTTTCGTGCTAAAAAAAAGTAGACACTCATCTGCCGCCGGATCACCCATATCATCACTATCAACATTATTATCATCGTTGTTTTTATCGTCATCATTTTTATCGATATATCTTATTTTTATACCGATATTGGTGCTAAGCATATCGGGCTGCAGCGGAGAACAACAAACTAAACTCGCATACATAAAAGGAACGCTCGCATGGAGACAGGGAAATTGGAATAATGCGGTGCTGTATTTTTATGAAGCTGAAAGTTTGGCGGCGAAACTGCCCGATGAGAACATGGCACAGTACACGGATTCCGCGCTCGCTTCCGCATATCTCATGCAGGGAGAAGATACGGCCGCGTCAAGAAAATTAGAAAATATTTCTGAAACGGCGCCGGATATTTTACGGGCGCACCGTTTTTATCAACAGGGCATTATCGCATTCCGTGCAAAAGAATATGCACAAGCGGCTGCGCTGTTCCGAAAATCGCTGGAACTTTCCGGCAGCGATATGGCAGCCAAAATTAATTATGAACTGAGCAAAAAACTCAGCGATACACAGCGGGAGATGCAGCATCAAGCTCCGCAAAATGCCGCGGAAGATCCTGAGTCCGATTTGACGGATTCGATTATCTTGGATATTATCCGCAAAAGAGAGCAAAACGAATGGGAAAAAATGCAACACGAATCGGAACCGGCGATAAACGACTATTAGCATTCAGGCGGCTAATAAAGCCGGCAATACTCTTTCTTTTTTGCCGGGCGGCTGCAATCTTTTTGTTTTGCTGTGAAGAGACAGCGCTCTACGGGCAACAAAGCGATAATTTTATTGAGCTTAAAATAGACAGTACCGAATTTTCAATCGATCGTGAGCTGGAAATAGAAATCATCATCAACAGTGATGCTCCCTATCTACAAGCTTATAGCGATACGCCGCGGTTTTACCTTGCCGTTGAAGGCGATGCTGCGGCCGTGCCGGTACAGCTTGTGCAAAGCAGTGCAATCCCCGAACGGGACAGCCTGCACCTTCGGTACCGCTATCGGTTTAACGGAACAGGCACATTTAGATTCGTTCCTACGCTGCAGTGGAGAAAGCAAACGCTTGAGCTTGCACCGCTGGATATAACCGTACACAGCCGGCCGCTTTCGGAAAGCACGCCGTTTTTGTGGAAGCTGTATGCTGCGGACGGGCGTCCGATTCCGGAAGATGCCGCTATCGAACAAGGCAGGGAATATATTCTGTGTCTAGCTGCGGCTTTTTATTCTGCCGGATATGCCGAACGTTATCTGCAAGTTTTACAAACCGCCTCTGTGCAACTCGAAGCCGCCCGCTCCGAAATTTCCCATTCCAAAGCCCTCCGCTCCCAAGAGAACCAAAGCGGCGCGGATAGTCAGGCTATAGGTGATGAACTGCCGCTGCCGACCGAGATACTCCACATCGATTGTTCTCCTTCCGAAAGCGCCGCATTAAAACCGCTCGCACTCGGCGAACTACCGTTTGATGCGGCTGTTTTACTCGATGCGGCGGGAAATCCTGACGCGGTGGATGGTTCCGATACGGCCGTTTCACCCAATGCCGTTTTTTCCCATGCCAACAGCGAACACTATCTGCTTGCGATATTCAGTATAATACCGCTGCGCATAGGTGCCCAGAGTCTACCCCAAGCGCAGATATTTTTTGCATCGGGCGGAACGGCATTCAGCGTACCTGCATCATACCGCGCCAATCGGCAGGCTGCAGCTCAAGCCACCGGCAAAGGCGGCGCGGACGGCTTTACCGCCGCTGCGTTTCAGGCGCTCCCGAATGAAACGCAGTACAGCGGCAGCAGTATGACCGGCCAAGAAAAAAACGCTGCGGCGGTCCAAATTGCCGAATACCGCAAACAGGAAGCGGCATCGCTTTTTGCTCCTACAATCAGCCGTGAACGGAAAAAGCTGGAAACCGCTTTAGAAATTGCACAGCCGCTGCCACTGTATCCGCGCCTTCTCGGCGTTTTAACGGCGGTAATTTCAATCCTGCTGCTGATAGGCACGGCGGTATGCGGATTACGCAATAAAAAATTGTTGATGCTCATCCTACTCACCGGTGCGCTGTGCAGCGGCGGCTTCACCGTTGTAATGTTCCGGCGCATACTGCAGCCGCAGGGAGTATACACCGGCGTCAGCGGAGACCCTGCGGTGCGGCGTATACCGGAAAACAGCGGCGGTACCGTATACCGGCTTTCGGCAGGGGAAAGCTTCATTATCGTACGCCAAACGCCTCAATGGTACTACATCAAAACTGCCGGCGGCGCTGCAGGCTGGATATCCCCGCAATCGGTTATACGGTACAATTAATTCTTGACAGTGCCATCAACTCGCTGTATCATACCATATATAAAAATTTTTATATTTTTATTTAAAATATTTCAATAGGAGGAATGAAATGAAAAAACATTTCATGGTGGCACTGACAGGCGCATTCATCGGTATTGCGGCTGTCGTATTGGTTAAGTTCGGAAACCCGGGAAACATGGGCTTCTGTATTGCCTGTTTCTTGCGGGACATTGCAGGTTCTTTAAAACTGCACAATGCAGCCGTGGTACAGTATATGCGCCCCGAAATCATCGGTCTTATCGTCGGCGCTTTTGCAATCGCACTTGTAAAAAAAGAGTTTAAACCGCGCGGCGGGTCGGCTCCCTTTACCCGCTTTGTATTGGGCTTTTTCGTAATGATCGGCGCGCTGATGTTCTTGGGCTGCCCCTTGCGTATGTTTTTACGTTTAGGTGCAGGCGACTTGAACGCACTGTTCGGGCTTGTCGGATTTGTCATCGGGATCAGTATCGGGGTTGTATTCCTCAACAAGAATTTCTCGCTGAACCGTGCATATACGCAATCAAAACAGGAAGGTATGCTGCCTCCCATCGTGATGATCGTGTTCTTTGTTTTACTTGTTGCGTTCCCCGCCGTCCTTGCCTTTAGCGAAAAAGGCCCCGGTTCAATGCACGCTCCGATCGCGCTTGCCCTCGGTATCGGCCTTGTAGGCGGAGCATTGGCACAGCGCAGCCGCCTTTGTACTGCAGGCGGTATCCGTGATGCAATCATGTTAAAGGATTTCCATCTTTTAACCGGAAGCATCTCCATTTTAGTTGTCGTGCTTATCGGCTCGTTGATTACCGGACAGTTTAAACTCGGCTTTGCCGGACAGGCAGTTGCACACACCGACGGATTGTGGAATGCGCTCGGTATGGTATTGGTCGGATGGGCAAGTGTTCTGCTCGGCGGCTGCCCCTTACGCCAGCTCATTTTAACCGGCGAAGGCAATACCGATTCGGCTGTAACCGTAACCGGTTTAGTTGCAGGCGCTGCGTTTGCTCACAACTTCGGCCTTGCCTCTTCCGGTAAAGGCCCGACAAGCGCCGGTATGATTGCCGTCGTTATCTGATTAGTCGTAACAGCCTGCGTCAGCGTATACTACGCGGCAAAAAATAAATAATGTTTTTAACGGCATCTTTCATCATCGACCTCATGAGGGATGCCGTTTTCTAAATTAGGGTATCTCTAATTTTTTAGCTAAGGAGACGGAAAATGGAAGATTATACGGTAGATGCGCGGGGACTTTCCTGCCCCGAACCTGTGGTACGGACAAAGAAAGCATTTGATGCTCATCAAAATTTTACCGTACTGGTCGATAACGAAACTTCAAAAGAAAACGTTATCCGCTTTTGTGATAAGATGAAGGCAAAGACCGCTATCTCTGCCGACGGCAGCGATTGGAAAATCAGCGTTTCCAAATGATCAGCGGCTACGTAATCACGTTTCATACGCATTACGAAGCGCTTGTCTGTATGCGCAGTCTTGAAAAAAGCGAAGCCGCGCAGAACGGAGCGATTGCCGTTAAACTTATTCCCGTGCCGCGCGAACTCAGCTCCGCCTGCGGTACGGCGGTTAAAGTTACGATAAAAGACGGCGGTATTTTCGGTGCGGAAAACTTTACGAACATCGAACGCGATGAGGTTTTCACTTTTGACGCCGCCGGAAAATATACCGCCGTGGGCAAGTAAGGGTTAAATCTTTGGAGAGGCTATGAGTTGTGCAATTCCGGATAAAAATTTCAGCTTGATTAAATCTTCATCCTATTCCGGATGAGGGGCAAAATTAAGTGCGGGTGCACTGGACGGCTTACTCAAAAGCTTTTCTATTTGCTCCGATCCCCGGTTATTGGTGGGCTTCGACACATCGGACGATGCGGCTGTTTATAAAATCAATGACGAAACAGCTTTAATCTTTACGGCCGATTTTTTCCCTGCGATTACGGACGACCCGTATATGTTCGGGCAAATTGCAGCAGCGAATGCGCTCAGCGATATTTATGCAATGGGCGGAACCCCTAAACTGGCCTTGAATCTTTTTTGTATTTCTGAAAAAATGCCCGAACCCGTTATAAAAGAAATACTCAGGGGCGGTGCGGATAAGGCTTTTGAGGCAGGTGCAATTATCTGCGGCGGGCACACCATTTACGACAGTATCCCGAAATACGGGTTAGCGGTAACGGGTTTTGTGCATCCGGATAAAATACTGCGCAATTCCGCTTGTAAAGAAGGCGATGTGCTGATTTTAACCAAACCGATCGGTTCCGGTATTTTAACGACGGCAGCGAAGGCAGATATGATCGGTGCGGAAGACTTAAAAAATGTCTATCAAGTGATGGCCTTTTTAAATGCCGCCGCCTGCGGCATAATGACAAAATACGAAGTCCATGCTTGCACCGACATTACCGGCTTCGGGCTTTTAGGGCACTTATATGAAATGGGAAAGGGGAGCGGCGTCAGCATTGAACTTGCCTATCAATCGCTGCCGATTTTTGACGCTGCCGTCGAATATGCCGAAATGGGTTTTATCCCGGCCGGTGCATATTCAAATAGAAACTTTGTCGGTGATAATGCAGCGCTGGACGAAGTGCCCCGCGCCTATCAGGATATCTTATTTGACCCGCAGACATCAGGCGGTCTTGTTATTTCGGTAGCACAGAAGGACGCCCAAAGTTTATACACGGAGCTTTGTGCCGCACTGGAACCTACCGTTTGCGGGAAACCGGCAATTATCGGCACGGTTGCAGCACGTAATGATAAGATTGTGCGGGTAAAAGCTTAGTGTCCGCTGCCGCAACGGCACGGCCTTGTTAAACCTTATTTGCGAGGATATTTTGAACATTACACTAGAGCACCTGCATAAAAGTTTCGAGGACAAGAAGGCTGTCATTAAAGATATCAATTTGGAAATTGACAGCGGTACGCTTATTTCCCTTTTAGGGCCGAGCGGATGCGGAAAAACAACCGTCTTAAATATTATCGCAGGCCTCATAAAACAATCCGAAGGAACCGTTTATTTTGACGGTAAAAATATGAATAACATTCCTGTGGAGAAAAGAAACATCGGTATGGTTTTTCAAAACTATGCGTTGTACCCTCATTTATCCGCTTTTGATAATTTGGCCTTTCCTCTGCAAATGCAAAAATTGAATAAAACCGAAATTAAAGCGCGAGTACATAAAACTGCGGCATTCTTGGAAATAGACAAACTTTTACACAAAAAACCGGCAGTTCTTTCCGGCGGCGAGCAGCAACGGGTAGCCATAGGCAGAGCACTCGTTAAAGAACCTGCCGTATTGCTGATGGATGAGCCGTTATCGAATCTGGATAAAAAACTTAGAATCCAAACCCGCGAGGAAATACGAAGAATACAACAAGAACTTAAAATTACGACTATTTTTGTCACTCATGATCAAGAAGAAGCTTCGGCAATTTCGGATAAAATTGTACTGCTCCATAACGGTGAAATTGCGCAATACGGTACCTCGTATGAGTTATATCATAATCCTGCAAACTTATTTACTGCAAAATTTATCGGAGCAATCGACATCAATATTCTTGAAGCGGTTAAAAAAGATTCAGCCTATTTTATACCTTCTCTTAATGTGCACCTTTCCATGTCAGAAGAAGTTATATCCGGCAGCAGCGAGCCGCTCTATATTGCAATACGTCCGGAGGATATCGCTATCGTAAAAGAAGACCCCGATATTACGGCAAAAATTGTTATGATTGAAAACTTGGGAAAAGACACCATTGCAACAATGGAATACAATAACAATAATTTTAAAATATATATCCCAACCAACGGATTATATGTGACAGGAGGTTTTCTCGGTTTACGATTTAATAGGGATCGGATATTCATATTCGATAAGAGTGGTAACCGGCTCATCAATTCTAAATAAAAGGATTGAACACATGAAACAAAATAATTTTTCAAGAGCTATTCTTTATTTAGCCCCTGCCTTGATCATATTGGTTACCTTTAATTTATATCCTGCAGTTAAAGTTTTCTTAATGAGCTTTTACACAAAATACAATTATTTTAAACACCATGTATATGAGTATGGATTGGATAACTATCTTGCACTGGCTAAAGACGAACAATTTATTGCCGCTTGTATCAATACATTAAAATTCGTATTAATCAGCGTACCTATTTCAATTATATTATCATTATTGATCTCCGTTTCGTTGGTAAAAAATAATAAAATCAATACCATTATCCGCAACATATACTTTCTGCCTTTTATAACCAGTACGGTTGCCGTAGCTGTGGTATTCCGATGGATATTTCATTCGCGTTTCGGATTGCTTAACTATGCACTAGGAATAGTCGGAATAAAACCAATCGCATGGCTCACCGATTCCCGATACGCTATGACGGCATTGATTATTTTATGCGTATGGAAAACATTAGGCTATAATATTCTGATTATTCTTACCGGATTGCGGAATATTCCTCAACATTATTATTCGGCTGCAAGAATAGACGGAGCCGTACCATATAAGATATTTTTTAGAATAACGCTTCCGTTGTTAATGCCTACGGTATTTTTTGTGTCTGTCACTTCGCTTATAGGAGCGTTTAAAACATTTTCGGAAGTGTATGCATTATTCCATAGATCGGCAGGGCCTCTAAATGCATGTATGACCATCGTTTACTTTATTTATGACAAATTGGTAAATCAATTTTCGTATGGAATATCCGCGGCGGCATCGTTTATTTTATTCTTCGTTATTCTCCTGTTGACCGTATTAAGTTTTGCCGTTGCAAGATTATTAAATAAGCATTATGGACTAAAAAGGTAAAAAGATGGGAAAGTTCCGTAATACTGTTGTACTATTTATTATTGCTGTTGGCGCCGGAATTTCTCTTATGCCGTTTGTATGGATGCTTGTTACATCATTAAGCGACGGAGCGGCAATTTATAAACTGCCGCCGCAATTTATTTTGCGGAAATATCATTTTGAAAATTATGCGTTTGTATTCGGAAAGATACCGTTTAAAACCTATTTTTTAAACAGCGTACTTGTTTCCTTTGCCGTAACGGTGGGAACGTTACTCACTACTATTCCGGCGGCATTTGCTTTTACGTACCTAAAATTTAAAGGACGCGATTTTTTATTCGTCGTTATCATCTCCACGATGATGATTCCCAGCGAAATATTGTTAGCGCCGAACTTCGTTTTACTGACACGGCTTAAACTAATCAATACGCTCCCTGCATTATATATTCCGTGGATAGCTTCGGCCTTTTCTATTTTTATGCTCCGGCAATACTTTCTGGATATTCCGAAAGAACTGTATCAGTCGGCAAAGGTGGACGGTTGCAGCGATTTTAAATATTTATGGAAGGTTGCCGTGCCATACTCAAAACCTGCTTTGATAAGTATCGCACTCTTGCGTATTATCAATAGTTGGAACGAATTCTTATGGCCGCTGTTGATGATAAACAGACCGAGTAAAAGAACGCTGCCGGTCGGTTTAACAACCTTTATGACGGAAGCGGGACCGAACTATAATTATTTAATGGCATATTCGGCAATGGTCATTGTCCCTGTTATTATTGTGTATATAATTTTACAAAAGCATTTAATCGAAGGCTTTTGTAAAAACGGTATAAAAGGTTAAAACAAAAGGAGTCCTAAAATGAAAAAGCAAATGTTTCATTTTTCTGTAATTGGGATATTGATTGTATCAATATGTATTTTAGTCACCGCTTGTTCGGGTAAAGAGAAAACCGAAACGTCCGGCACGGAGACTGCTGCTCTGCAATCGGGCAAGGCGGTGTATGTTCCTAAGGAAAAACAAGTTTTGGAATTTTGGCATGCAATGGCCGGAGAAAACGGTACAACGCTTGAAGCGCTGGTAAAAAAATTTAACGAAACGCATACCAATATCGAAGTCGTTCCGGTGTTTCAAGGTCATTACAGAGAATTATTTGAAAAGCTCAATGGGGCAGCGCAAGCGCACACCCTTCCGGCATTGTCTATGATTTATTGCAATAGATTAACCGCATACGTGATGAACGATCTGGTTGAAGATTTAAACCCTCGTATTGAAGATGCAACCTACGGTTTTGATCCTGCCGTTTGGAATGATATCCCTGTCGGTTTGCGTGATAACGGTATGTGGGACGGAATACACCGCTCATTACCGTTTAATAAAGGCGCATATTTTATGTATTATAATGAAGATGCGTTAAAAGAAAAGAATATTGCCGTCCCCACTACATGGGATGAATTAAGAGGAGCTGCCCGGCAATTAACGGGTAACGGTGCTGTCGGCTTAGTATTTAACAAAAGCGTCGGTATTGATTTTAGCTTCTGGGTAGAACAGGCAGGCGGCCATATCTATGACGAAGCAACCGAAACAGTGCTGATCGATACTCCTGAGGTAAAGGAAGCATATAAATTTATTGTATCGATGATTCAAGAGAATATTGCAAAAATAGAATTTGAGGAAGGCTATATAACAGGTCCGATTTCCAGACGCGAAGCGTTTATCGGTTTTGCATCTTCTTCAAATATTCCGCAAATAAAAGAGGCGTGCAAAGCCACCGGTGTTAACTGGAAGGTAGCGGAATTGCCGCGCGGAAAGAAAGCGGCTGCCTTATTTTCCGGTACGGATATAACAATGTTCAACACAATTCCTGAAGAAACAAAACGGGCAGCGTTTGAATTTATGAAATACTGGTTTGAAACCGATACGCAGATTGTATGGGGAAAGGGAAGCGGATATTTACCGTTGACCAATGCAGCGTCGCAGTCAAAAGAATTCCAAGAATTCCTTGCTACGGAAGACCCGAGTAAACAGGTCGCTGCTAATATGTTCCCTTATGCGTATCAAGACCCCAAAGGGTTAAACGGTTATGCAATCCATGCAAATATGCAAAAAGCGTTAGAAGAAATCGTTGCAGGAAAAAAGACGATCGATCAAGCTTTAAAAGATGCGCAGATGCAAGCGACAAAAGAAATTGAAGAGGCAAAAAATAATTTCCGGAAGCAATAAATAATGAAAGATATTGTACTATTGAGTCATTGTCTTTTAAATCCGTTCAGTAAAGTGAACAACAATAAAGAACCGGATGACGTGAGCGCTTTAATTGAATGGCTGATGAAAAACAAAATCGGCATTATTCAATTAAAGTGCCCCGAAACGGAGATGTACGGCCTTAAAAGATGGGGGCATGTTCGGGAACAATTCGATACGCCGCATTACCGGCATGTTTCCCGAACACTCATTTCCCAAACTATCGATGAAGTAAAAGAGTATATCCGAAACGGCTATAAACTTTCGGCCGTTATCGGAATAGACGGAAGCCCCAGCTGCGGTGTGCATTGTTCATGCAGTTCAAAGCGTTGGGGCGGTGAAATTTCAATCATCCAAGATTTGAAAGAAGTAAAACAAATCGACTATTGCAACCTGCCCGGCATTTTTATGGAAGAACTGCAAATGCAGCTGGAACAAAACGGCATACACACCGCTTTCTTGGCTTATAAAGGCAAAGCGCTCGATGCCTTAATTAAAGAAGCGGAGTTATTGATACGCTCCGTCTAATATGCAACTTCTGCGCTTAACCGGATATAGTGGTTAAATTGCGTTCCCTTCGCTTTAGTGCGCCAATCATCCAACTGTCGCGCAGCTTCCGCTCGAATATTTTCTTCCCCGATAGTATCGATAGATTTTTCATACCATCCCTTTGTCGTATCGTTCGGTGAATAGATATTCCGCCGCACGCCCGGATTGATATTCGCCTCGAATATATAGCCGATTTTAAACAGCATATATCCACCCGACTTTACAATCGGCAAATGGCAGCTGACATCAAGCGCAAGCTGATTCACGTACTGGATGGTTTGCTGGCGCATAAAGGGGGTCGTATACAGGAACGCGTGATTTTTCCATCCGGTGCTGCCGTCTGCTTCTCTACTTGTAATCGTAGGATGATTGAATACAGAGCCGTCTGTCGTATACTGCCTTGCAAGGTAGTCTTTTATCATACTTATATCCGTAATACTTTCTGTTGTATTAGCATGGCGGATAAAAGTATTGGAGAGATTTACATCAAGCCCGTAAAGAGGGCGGAATTTTACCTTCAATTGGATACGGTCTGAATTAGGATCCAAATTGGTGCCAAGCGGAGAACCGCGGTGTGTATAATTTTGATAATTCGGTTTATTCTGATCATGGTTATCGACGTGTGTATACATATACGGCATTACAAGTGTATAGTTTAAGTCAACAAAAGAGAACCAATGAGTCTTCGGCATGGTATACGATGCCCCGAATTCTCCGGATATACGCCATTTTGCATCTTTAAACTTTAGTATTTCATTTAAGCCGATATCATCAACATAAAACGCTGAATCAATACGCAACCCTTTTATCGGCTTTACGGTTGCGCTTAAGCCGATTAATGAATTATCAGGAAAGTGATATACGCTTTGTCCGAGAAAAAAGGCTGAAAAAGGGATGAGATACATCGGCTCAAAGCGTCCGCCGTACATCATACTGTCGATAATGGAAAATGAAAGCCACGGTAACGGACGGATATCTATAGAATGGGAGGCTATAAACTTTTCAGGACCGATAGAAGATCTATAATCATTTGTTGCCGAAAGTAATAAAAGAACTTGATTATATGCCCATTTTGCCTTATTAACCGTAAAAATAAACTGTCCTGCATGAAATGCATCACGGGAAATAAAAATACCGCTATCGTGGAAGGGACCGTAAGAGGTACGCCCCAATCCTGCCGTAAAATAATATTCAGGAGTACCGAATGTTGCCGAAGTATTAAACATAGGTAGTAGTTTTAGTTTACCGATGTTTCCGGCATCATCGGCAATATCTTTTTGCGAATAAGAATATGCCGGTAACAGATTTTCGTTATCCAAGGTATTCATAAGGCTAACGTTCAAGTAAGCGGAAATGGTCAAAAGCTTCGCGAGCGAATAATTAAGTTTGCCGAATGGTGCTACGAAAAACTGTTTTTGAGAATTGCGTGAAGCAAAATTAAACTCTGTTTTTCCTCCGAAATGAAATGCTCGTTGAAAAAAACGCGCTTGATACTCTGCCGCTTTCCGCTGCTGTCCTGCATCGCCTTTTTCTGCAACTATCCGTAAGAGTCTCTCTATTTCCTGCAACGGATACGGACGAATGCTGGGAGCGTCATTGATAAGCCCGCTTCCTTCCCAAATCGCTAAATCCTCATAAAAGGGATCGAATAAATCTACCGGAGCTTGCGCATAACTATTGAAACAGAATCCGATAACTAAGAGACCGATATACCAAATCTTTTTCATCATAACCTCGTTCTTTCATATTTTTATATAAATTCATAAGAAATTACCAAAAATCAGCAATATACTCAACAGGGTATTGAAATTACCGGAGATTGTCTATTTATTTTCTTTCAAGATGTTGCTTTTTAAGGTCTTACTGTGTTAGGATACCGCATAGGAAAGCTTTAAAAATTGAGGTTTTTAAAGGGATCCATAGATTTATTAAGGTTTTATGTATGAGAATTGCCATAATTGCAGAATACTACCTTCCCGAAATAAACGGTGTTGTGTACCACATGGAAGCCTTGAGAAAAGGTTTGATAGAAGCCGGACATGAAGTGCTAATTTTAAAACCTGATTTTAAAGCAAAACACTACCATATTACTGATGGTATTTTATATAGCCCTGCATTAAAATTGCCCAATCTCTATGATTATTCTGTTTCTTATCCGTACAGCAAAATCGAATTAAAACTCTTGCAGGAATGGAAGCCTGATATTCTTCACATCCATACGGAATTCAGTCAGGGCATATTTGCTTTGTATGCAGCACGTCAGCTCAATGTACCGATCGTGTATACTTGTCATACCATGTATTACGACTATATGCATTATTTAGGTGTATTTAAAAATTTTAAAGCGGCAAAAAGTTTTATCAATAAGAGCATTTTAAAATATACCAATGCCGCCAAAGCAGTTATCTGTGCGTCTACAAAGATGGAGGATTTTCTCAAACAATGTAACGTAACAACACCGATTTATAAAATTCCCAACGCTTGTATTACAACCGATTTTGCCGAGGAAACACTGAATCAAGATCAATTACATGCACTAAAGACTCAATACAATATAAAACCGGATAGTTTTGCGGCTTGCTTTTGTGGAAGATTGGCTGCAGAGAAAAATCTTTCTTTGACATTAGATTTTTGGAAAGATTTTACGGCCGATATGCCGAATTGTAAACTATTTATAATCGGAGACGGGCCATCCAAAGATGAACTTGAACGGAAGGCAAAAGATTATGGCCTTGAAAATTCGGTTGTTTTTACAGGAAAGACCCCGCACGAAACCGTTAAATACTATTATCACCTATGTGATACATATATTATGACGTCCCTTTCCGAAAACCATTCGGTTTCAGCTTTGGAAGCAATTGCTTGCGGTATTCCCGTAGTACATCTGTACGATAAAGAGAACGAAGATCAATATATTGAAGGTGTAACGGGATTTGCCTTTAAAGATTCAGAGTCATTCAATAAAATTCTGCACACCATTTATGATAAAAAGCAACGTACCGGCGAGAGTAAAACCCTTAAAGAGGAAATAAATACAGCGGTAGCAAAAGATAATTATCAAACGATGGCGCAAAAAATTTTAGCTGTTTACAAACACGTACTTGCTGAATCGGCGTAAACAAACAGAGATAAGGTAGCCTCCCAATGCGCCCGCCCGCCGAAATAAGTATGAAAAATTATCATACAAGATATTGCTTTTTTAAACTATGTCGTGTTAGATGCCCTATAGTTCTGAGAATTTTAAATTACCGGTTGCTTTTACCGCCTTGCTGTGTTAGGATAAATCCGTAAATGTAGAGGTTGCCGATATGCGAATTGCTATTATTACCGAATGCTATCTGCCGGAAATCAACGGCGCTGTGTATCATATTGAAGCGCTAAGAAAAGGCTTAATTGAATTAGGGCATGATGTTCTTATCGTTAAACCTGACGCAAACACAAAACACCATCATATTACCGACGGTATCCTATATAGTCCCGCCGTAAAATTACATAATCTGTATAATTATTCCGTTTCCTATCCGCACAGCAGAATCAGATTAAGACTACTGAAAGAATGGAGACCCGATATTATCCATATCCACCATGAGTTCAGCCAAGGGTTATTCGCTCTCTATGCAGGGCGTAAACTTAATATACCGATTGTATACACCTGCCATAGTATGTACTATGACTATATTCACTATTTCGGCGCACTACAAAATTTTCAAGCGGTAAAAGATTTTATCGACCATGGAATTTTACGGTATACCAATGCCGCTAAAGCGGTTATCTGTGCATCCACAAAACTGGAAGATTTCTTAAAGCAGTGCAAAGTAACAACGCCGATTTATAAAATCCCGAATGCTTGTATTACAACCGATTTTGCCGAAGAAACGCTTAATCAGGATGTAGTGCATAATCTTAAAATACAATACAACATAAAACCGGACGATTTTATTGCCTGCTTTTGCGGACGGCTGGCAGCAGAAAAAAATCTTTCCCTCACGTTAGAATACTGGAAAAATTTTACGGCCGATATGTCGAATGCTAAATTATTTATAATAGGAAACGGTCCCGCAAGAGCTGAACTGGAACAGCAAGCAAAAGATTACGGCCTTACAAATTCCGTTATTTTTACCGGCGCCGTACTGCATGAAAATATCAAGTACTATTATCATCTTTGTGATGCATATATTATGACATCCTTGTCCGAAAACCATTCGGTTTCGGCTTTGGAAGCAATTGCCTGCGGTATTCCCGTAGTACACCTTTACGACAAGGAAAACGAAGATCAATATATTGAAGGTGTAACCGGTTTTGCCTTTAAGGATGCCGGTGAGTTCAATAAAATTCTGCATGACATTTATAATAGAAAACAACGTGCTAAGGATGATAAAGCCCTTAAAGAAGAAATAAGTGCGGCAGCCATAAAAGACAATTATCAAACGATGACGAAAAAAATTGTGGATGTTTACCGGCAGGTGCTTGCCGAAACCGGGCGCACAGATACCGGCAGCAGCGAATAACCGCGTTTACTAGAGAAATAAGGGCAGGGATTCTCTTTTCTAAAAACTAAAATCCTTTAAAAAGAATTCGGGATTTACCGCTTCCATATTCAGCCTTATTTCCCAATGCAGATGCGGACCGGTTGCAAGTCCCGTTGCACCGGAACGCCCAAGCTTTTCCCCCTGTTTGACGTATTGCCCTTCGTGCACATTCAGCGAATCCAGATGGTAATAAAGGCTGTACAGTCCGGGCAAGTGCTCTATCACAACGCTCCAGCCGGTGGAAATACGGCTTTCCGCCAGCATAACTTTCCCAGCCGCACATGCGTGAACCGGAGTCCCTGTCGGCACACCGTAATCTATTCCGTAATGCAGCGATATGCTTGTCGTTTTGTCGGTATATTCAAAGATACGCCGGTCTCCAAATCCGGACGTGATACGTTTTGACTCCACCGGAAGCGTAAAAGGCTTCAATGCATACACATCCTGCGGGGTAACGGCTGCAAGAATGTTATTGAGCTTTTCAATTTGTGCGGCGCGCTCAGGACTTGTATCTCGCCTAATCCCCGTATTCCGTGCATCAAGCGGAATACGTTCGGAAATAAATTGCTTTTCCGGAATAGCAAGGGGGAGCAACACCTCTTTTTCCGGTGCTCCCGCAGCGGAAATAATTACCTTAAGCAAATAGGTATCTTTGTCGGAAAGCCATGTCGAAAGTGGAATGCCCGCCAGCATATCAGCTGTTCCCGCCGCGAGTTTTTGAGAATTTGAACTTTTAGGATTTGTCAAGAAAAACTGCGCGGAAGCAATATTCTTTTTCCCATTAAAAAACTGTAGAACTGCAGCAGGATTTTGCAAAGCTCCGTTGCGCACTGTGGGGGAAAGCTTAATCGAAAGCCTCGCAAACACCGCATCACCGGGCTGAGCTTTTTCGTTATAGGTTATAGAGCCGCTGTAAGCCTGCTCTTGGAACAGTACCGTCTCAACCGCAGACAACTGTGCCGCAGCAGCCGCAATGTACACAATGCAAATAATGAACCCGTACAAAAATCTTTTATGCATATCTGTCATATTCGACTTTCCCAATTATTCCCTGATGGTACCGAAGTCTGCTAGATCAATCAAGGTATAAGGCGGGGGAAGTCTCCCCCTACGCTCCATAAAAGCGCACCTTTTCTGTACTATGCTGCACAACGTTTTTCCGCTGCGCTTCAAAAGTTGTTGCTGCAAAACTCGAACGGTGCGCTTGTTATTGCGCTACCCCCTCTCTCCACGCATACATTTTTTCGGTATAATAAACGCACTATGACTGAACATGATGTTTTAAAGCTGCAAAACGGCAGCGATATCCGCGGCGTTGCGCTTGAAGGCGTTGACGGCGAACACGTTAATTTAACACCGGACGTATGCCGGAGCATCGGCGCAGCGTTTGCCTCATGGCTTGCTGCGAAAATAGGACGGAACACGGAAGCGCTTATTATCGGCATCGGGAGAGATTCCCGGCTTTCAGGCGAGGCTCTCGAACAGGCGCTTGTCGAAGGGCTTGCGCCGCAGCAGGTTACGATTGTGCGCTGCTCACTTGCTACTACGCCGGCAATGTTTATGGGTACGGTCTTTGAAGAGACAAACTTTGACGGCTCCATTATGATTACCGCGAGCCACCTGCCGTTCAACCGGAACGGATTTAAGTTTTTCGACAAATCGGGCGGACTGGAACGCAGCGATATAACGGAGATTTTACGCGCCGCCGCCGCGCTGCATCACTCCGGCGTTCCGGAAATTGCCGGCGATACACCTGCATATACCGAAAGTCCTGCTGTTCAAGTAGGGCACGCCAGTTCGCCTCAATGCCGTTCGTTCGATTTAATCGCGCTGTATTCGGAGCATCTGCGCAATGCAATCCGGAAGGGTCTCAACTTCCAAGCCGAAAAACCGCTTGCCGGTCTTAAAATCGCCGTCGACGCCGGAAACGGTGCCGGCGGCTTTTTTGCAGAGCAGGTATTAAAACCGCTCGGCGCCGACATAAGCGGCAGCCGCTTCCTTGAGCCGGACGGAACCTTTCCCAATCATATTCCCAATCCTGAAAACAAGGCGGCGATGGAAGCGGCTCAAGCAGCCGTCATCCAAAGCGGTTCCGATTTAGGCTTGATTTTCGACACCGATGTCGACCGTATGTCGGCTGTGCTGTCTGACGGAACAGAGGTCAACCGCGACGCAATCATTGCGATGACGGCGGCGATTCTCGCGCCTGCTTACCCGCACAGCACCATCGTTACCGATTCGGTTACTTCAGACCGGCTCACCTTTTTCCTTGAACGGGAACTCGGTCTTACTCACCTACGGTACATGCGCGGGTACAAAAACGTGATCAATAAATGCCGCGAGCTGAATGAGCACGGCATTACGAGCCCTCTTGCGATGGAAACGTCCGGGCACGGCGCGCTGAAAGAGAATTACTACCTTGATGACGGCGCATTTCTTGCGGTAAAACTCGTTACCGCGCTTGCAAACGCAAAACATACAGGCAAAAATATCGAAAGCCTGATTGAAAAGCTCCCGCCGCTTGTAGAAGAAGCCGAGCTGCGTTTTAAGATAGGCGGCGAAGATTTTAAAGACTACGGTACGGCGGTACTGCAAACGTTTAAGGAACGCGCCGAAAAAGCAGGCTTTGAGTTACCGCAGTCGTATGAAGGGGTGCGTATTTCGTTTAACAGCGCGGAAGCGCAGGGCTGGATGCTCCTCCGCTTATCTCTGCATGATCCCGTCATGCCGCTGAACATCGAAAGCACGCGAAAAGGCGGCCTTGCAAAGTTGAAAGCCATCGCCCGCACCTTGCTGGACGGCTTTGACCGGCTGGATATCAGCCCGCTGAACTGAGAAATGTACAGGGACATTTTTAAGAACCGTCCATGACGTTGTTGAAAGCCGCTGCCGTTCGCAACAGGGCGGTTATGCCTTTAGAAATATTTGTAGACTTCTTCTGCCCGTTTTGGTATTGCGATTTGTGTAGAAGGTTTAAAATGCTTGCGTTTTGAACCGACTCCGTTGATTTGAGAAAAGATCGGGCAGGGGGGATTTGAACCCCCGACTTCTTGGTCCCGAACCAAGCGCGCTACCCCTGCGCTACTGCCCGTTTGCGTGATTGTATCTTAACGAGATATAAAAATAAAGCTCACCACTTGCGCGGTGAGCTTCTTCGGGAGCGACGGGGCTCGAACCCGCGATCTCCGGCGTGACAGGCCAGCGCGATAAACCAGCTTCGCTACGCCCCCGTAATGGCGGTAATAATATACCTATTAAAATAAAAAGTCAAGAGGAATATTGCTCAGAACTGAAATACCGATAAAATTTACTACCGTGATAATAATCGTCAATTCTATGACAAACCGTTTTTTGAAGAGAGAAAACAGCATAAACAGATTTTTTATGTCCATCATCGGGCCATATACTAAAAAGCCGAGGATTGAACCTAAGGAGAACCGGTTTAAAAAGCTGCGGGCGATAAAAGCATCGGAGGTTGAACAAGCGGAAAATACAAAGGCGAACAGCATCATCAAAATAAGAGAAACAGCTGCACTGCCGCCCGTTATGCTGAAAAACTCCTGCGGAACGGCAGCCCGTATTAAGGCTGTGATAAAAGCGCCGAGTATTAAAAACGGCCCTGCGGTAAAAAATTCCGAACAGGTGTGCATCAGCAGCGTGTATAGTTTTGCTTGCACCCACCGCACTCGTCCGCCGGCGGCGGCATTGTTGAAAAAGTCCGGTTGAGAACCGCTATATACGTTTTGTGGAGCCGCTCTGCCTGTTGCAAGGCGGAGCGTTGTATCCGCACCGGCAAGGGTGTACGGCTGCGTGGCCGGTTCCGCATCAAAATCTTCCTTTTCTTCTTTTAGATATTTTTCTTCCGGGTAGAACAGCAGTAGCAGCCCGATCCCGAATGCAATTGTTAATCCGAAGTATAAGCGTAAGAGCGCAACGGAAGGCTGCTGCGGAAAGGCATACAGCGTAGAAATAATCGAAATAGGGTTAACGATGGGCGAAGCAAGCATAAACGTTACCGCGATGGGCATTGCAACGCCTTTTTTTATAAGGCTCCGCATCAGCGGAACCGCAGCACATTCGCAGACGGGGAACAGTACCCCTGCAAAAAGCGCCGTTACAAATCCGAGCCCGTATTTTTTAGGGAAAATCCTGACAAGAAGTCGGTCGGGAACAAAAACATATAAGGCCGAAGATAAAAGCGCTCCCAGCAGCATAAACGGTACCGCTTGCAACACGATACCGGTAAATACGGTATGTATGGTAGAAAAAAATGACGGCATATCAGGCCTTGCTACAGTCCGTAGTAATACAGGCAGGTGTCGAGATTGCCGCTTTTTAACGGCCGCTTTTTGAGCGTGATGCCTGCACGCAGGAATATGTCCGCAAAGGCCGGTTTGTCGGTAATAAAACCGAGGCGCCAGTTTTGGAAGTCTTGGGGAATGGCCGTCATTTTTTCGTAAAGTTCGATTGCGTCCTGTTCATCGCCAAGGCGGTCTCCGTAAGGCGGATTGGAGAGCAGCACCCCTTCGGGATACGGTGCGGAAAGTTCGCTAAAATCGGCTTGGATAAATTCGGGACGCGGTATGCGGTTATCCTTTCCAATCCGCTGCAGGGCTTTGCCTGCCAGCATACAGGCGCGCTCCGCATTGGTCTGCGCAAGCCGCACTGCCTCCGGATCGTTGTCGGAACCGCTCACCCGCACCAAGCAGTCCGTGCGGATATTGAGCGCGCCGCGCCGGCGTTCTTCCTCGATGAGCTGCCGGTCTTTTTTAGATGAATAACAAGCAAATGTTTCAAACGCAAAGCTGCGGCCGATTCCGGGCGGAATATTGTAGGCATACCACACCGCTTCAATCGGGATAGTTCCCGAACCGCAAAAAGCATCGTGCAGTGGCAGCTTCCGTTTCCATTGCATACACTGCAAAAGGACAGCCGCCAGCGTTTCTCTCATCGGCGCGGCGCCTCCGCTTAAACGGTATCCCCGCCGGTGCAGCGGTTCCCCCGAAAGATCGAGCAGCAGATATACACGGTTATGTTCTATATATATGCGTATCGTGTACTCCCTTCCGGTTTCAGGTAACACATCCATCTTCCATGCAGAACAAAGCGACGAGCATACCGCCTTATGGACAGCCCGCTGTACCGCATGTTCGGAAGCGAGCTTGCTTTTAAAGGTTCTCACCTTATCGACCGTTATCTTAGAATCCTTGGAAAAAAAACGCTGCCAATCTACTGCGGCAACGGTGTCATACAGCGTGTCAAAATTATCCGCCGTAAATTCTTTGAGGACAAGGTACATTCTGTCGGCAGTGCGGAGGTAAAAGTTTGCACGCATAACGCTTACCACCTCCGGATCCGCCGTTGCAGGCGTAAAGAAAACACGTCCCGGCAATCGGTTTACCGGTTTAAAGTTTAACAGTTTTAATTCATTTGACAGGATCGGCTCGGCGCCGACTGCGCAAAGCGCTAAAAATTCAAGCATGAAAGAACTATACTCGTTTTAACGGGTTTACACAATCGGAATATTCTATCTGCTAATTTTTTACAGGAATTTTCCGAATTTTCTTAGCCAAGAATCTCCGAAAGTCATATAAGGATTGTAGGAGGTGTGAATGAAACCACATAACCGTCAGTATAAGGACTCGGTATTCTAAAAAAAATCCCCATACCCGAGTTCTACGTCTTTTACAATTGGAAAGAAGATATTGAAATAAATCAAACGCTTAAACTTTCCGATGCCTTTATAGCACGAACAGAAGCCCCCAAGTTAGAACTGATTGTACAACTACTGAAATTTGCCTTATGACCGGACTTACTCAGGAAGAAGTGGAAGGGCTAAAATAATTATGAATTAAATCACCCGATGGGGAAAAATAATTATGTTTGTAAAAATTTGATAAAAACCTATCTAAACGAGGTTCGCCTGTGAGCTGTGAGAATTATGTCGGAAATTATCGGTATGTCAATCCCTACACGCATATTTTTTACTAGGGAATACGTTTCGGGGAGAGACTTTTTATGCTGCGGTAATCCGATGCTTCGGTTCAACATGGGTATAATTATAAGGGCAAAAATACGAGACTGCAAGAGGGAAAATAATCCCTGTCAGAACGATAGCATATAATAGCGAGTAAAAAGAAAGAACAGCTGCAAATATACGGATAAAAAAAACCGGATATGTCTTAAAAGAGTACTTCTTTTTGACAAATCCGCTTCCGATAGAAAGACTTTCTTCCTATCGGAATTATCTTCAACTGCTGAAAACGGCACTCAAAAATGACCTGCCGTATATTTTTATGTTTCAGGCTTGTACGCTGCTTTTATTTGGGCTTCAGTATAGTCTGATGACTTTTGCAGTTCTACCACCACCCCATTTGCTTTAAGGGTCATTTTATTACCGCTTATAGCACAGTCGTAAGGTTCTCCATCAATTGTTAGTTTTTTGCCTTTAATAGTATATCGACCTATTTGACTAGCACGCAGTGTTCCCTTTTCATCTTTATTAGCAGCATAAACATTCCCATCAGTATGAAAGCAGTAATACACACCATCCGCAGTTTCGGTCTTTCCGTCTTCAATTATTTTTGTAATCTTCCATACCCAACTAACGAATATCTCTCAAGCTGTATTTTTAGCAGGCAACAGAAATATTCAGCGAACTTATTTATACGGTAAACTTTCTTCCATAATACCCCCCCCTCAAAGTGTCAAGAGGAAAAATATGTTTTTTATTTTTTAAGACGGTTGCGGTGCTGCGGCGGTTAAGAGGAACATGGTATAATTGATTACTTTGCCCGAACCGATCTTTATGCTATACTACTACCATGAACAGCGCACGGAAACTTCCGGTAGGCATACAGAGCTTTGAAAAACTCCGCAGTGAAGCGTATCTTTATGTGGATAAAACCGCCTTTGTGTGGAATTTAGTGCAAACATCCTCCCCCTATTTTTTAAGTCGCCCAAGACGGTTCGGCAAGAGCTTACTGCTTTCTACAATCGAAGCCTATTTTTTAGGCAAAAAAGAATTATTCGCCGGCTTAAAAATTGCGGAATTGGAAGCTTCTCAAAAAACGGTTTGGAAGTCGTACCCGGTAATACGCCTTGATTTCAATGCAGGGCAATACGACACGGTAGAAGCGCTTATCAACACCTTGGATTTCCAACTCGCCGAATACGAAAAAAAATACGGCGCTTCTTCCGCAAAAGATATCCCCTCACGATTTTCCGCGCTGATAAACTCCGCATACTCTATGACGGGAGAACATGTTGTTGTTCTTGTTGATGAATACGATAAGCCGCTGCTTTCTACACAATACATAAACGAGGCACTGAATGAAAAATACCGCACTATCTTAAAAGGCCTTTACGGTGTTTTAAAAACGGATGATGCTCATTTACGGTTTGTTTTTTTGACGGGAGTAAGCCAATTTTCGCGGCTGAGCATTTTCAGCGATATGAATCAATTCAGAAATATCAGTATGGAAGAAGGATTTTCTGAAATCTGTGGCATCACGGAAGCAGAAGTGACGCAGTATTTTGAGCCCGAAATTAAAAACTTCGCAGAAAAAAATAATTTCAGTTTTGATGAATCCGTATCAGCTTTGCGTATTCAATATGACGGTTACCGATTTGCCGAAAACGGAAAACATCTGTACAATCCGTTCAGTTTGCTGAATTGTTTAGCGACGGGAAGGATAGAAAATTATTGGTATCAAACGGGAACGCCGACCTTTTTAATCAATGTAATTAAAAGCGGAAACTTCGATATCCGTACCTTAGACCACACGGAAGAAATCGGCGAAGACACCTTACGCAACTCGGAAGCAAATCCCGAAAATCCGATACCGATTTTGTTCCAAAGCGGATATTTGACTTTAAAAGAATTCAACAGTGAGTTCAGATCCTATTCTTTAGGCTTCCCGAATGCGGAAGTAAAGTATGCGTTTTTAAATAACCTTTTACCTGAATATCTGGATAAAAAAAGCGGCAGTACTTTTTTTGTAGGCACGTTTGTAAAAGATCTCCGCGAGGGTAATATCGAATCATTTATGAAGCGGATAACTGCGATGATTTCAAAACTGCCGTACAGCACCGAAGCAAAGACCGATAGAGAAATGCGCGAAAGAGATTATCACTTGGTTTTTTACCTTGTGTTTACGCTGATGGGACAGTACACACTGACGGAGGTACACAGCTTAAAAGGCAGAGCAGACTGCATCGTTGAAACGCTCGACTGCGTATATATTTTTGAATTTAAGCTCTTGCAAGCAGGAACACCCGAAGACGCAATCCGGCAGATAAAAGAAAAAGGCTATGCAGAACCATACCGGATGAATGGAAAAGCGATAAAGCTTATCGGCGTTGCCTTTGACGAAAAAACCGAAAACTTGAGTGACTGGAAAGTCGAAAAGGTATAGAAGCTTTTCGTAGGGAGATGAAAAAAAGAGATGACGGCAAAGAAAAACCGCAAAGCGACATTACAAAAGATTGCCGAAGCTATGAATATCGATTACTTGCAGTTGAAAATATAAGATGGAAATATTCAAGGCGTATAAAGAAAGCGGTGATATACCACACATCAATTAGATCTACAGAGGGTTCACTAAATCTTATTCCTCATCCACAGCATCTTCTTGCCGTTCCGGGGCTTCCCTATTTGAAAAGAACGAAACCGCCGCATAGCCGATAAGCAGCACTGTTCCTGAAACAATACGCATCGCAAAAGGTTGTCCGGTTGTATGCGGATAAAGATAGAATAGAGACCCTGCAACTAAGCCAAGTATAAAGGCATACATCGGCGCTGGAAACCGTTCCAGCAAAAATGCAATGATTCGTGCACCGGCAACGAGGCCTGCGCCGACTCCGAGTGCGATAGGAATCAGCAGCGGTATATTCAAATCCGCAACCGCTTGCAATACCGTTTGATATGCGCCGAGTATCAACAGCACAAATGATCCTGAAATACCCGGGATCAGCATGGCGATAGCGGCAATAGCCCCCATCACTGCGAGTTTTAGTGCAAGCAGCGGCGAAAAAGCGGTAACAACGGTAGCCGTTTGTATACCGCGGCGCTGTAACAAAAACATTCCCACCATCAGTATGAAACCTACCGCCCCGCACCCCAGCGTTCTATACAGCCGGCCGGAATCAATAGAACCGTCCTTTGCGGAGGGAAGCGCTGCGCGGGCCTTGCGGAACAAAAACGGAATGCTTCCTACTACAATTCCGATAAAAAAGGAACTCGTTTGCGCAGGATAGGAATCGTAGAGCAGGGTAATTACCTTTGCAAAAAGAAGAACACCCGCACCGATTCCCAGTGCCAGAGAGAGAATATCCTTCCAGTTTTGCTTCATCCGCTTAAAATTAAGTGAACTCAATATAATTAATTTATCGTATACATTGCAAATAACGGCAATCGTACCGCCGGAAACTCCCGGCACAACATTTGCAATACCGATGAACACACCGATACCGAAAAGTTTTAAAAGCAAAAACATAGCCCTATTATCCATAAATCAATGGGAATTGCTAGGGTATTGGATATGTGATTTTTTCCTAAAGAACCCAACCTAGAAGATGCCTTGTATTACCATGTTCGATTGCAGCTCCGCATTTAGCCGACGGTACACACCCTGTTCCTGCCTGCCTCTTTTGCACGGTACAGAGCCTCGTCGGAATGCTTGAGTATATCCTGTGCATTATCGTTATGAGCACACGGGACTAGGCCGATTGAACACGAAACAGCCATATCGGGATGTTCACTAAATCTAAGGGAATTAACCGTCTTGCAAACAGTAGTGCAAAGCGTTTCGGCACGCTCAAATTTTCCCCCGATGATAAAGCAAAATTCATCGCCGCCGTACCGGATCAGCGTATCCTGATGGTCAAAGGTTTTCTTAAACGCATCGGTAATAGCCAGCAAGATGGTATCGCAGAACACGCTGCCATACGTTTTATTCAAAGTTCCGAAGCGGTCGACGTCCACCATTGCAAAGCTGGCGCCGGTTGTTTCCGCATTACGGCGGATAAGGTTTCCGATATTATCATCCAGATAACGCCGGTTAAACAGCCCCGTAAAGGGATCGGTAATGGCGCGTTTTTTTGCTTCATCGCCCCACTGGATAACCTGCGTTAAAAAGCTGTTCGTCCGTAAGAGGCGGGAAACCGTACTTGAAAGCATTTGATGTAATATAGAGACGGCAATAATCGGGTCATTGACAATGATCTGCGAAAAATCACGCGCTTTAAACATAAAACATGATGTATTTTCTACCGCCGTACACGAAGCGGAACGGGCTGTTTGTTCAAGCAGCGACATTTCGCCGAAGAAATCGCCGGAACGCAACCGCCCCAATTCAATATTTTCTTCTCCGGATTTTACCGAAACCGATATACATCCTTGGACTATAATAAAAAGCTCTGAACCTATTTCGCCTTCATATACGAGGGTTTGCCCTGCTTCCAGCTCGCAATAAAAGAGAGAGGAAAGAACGACTGCCATTTGGTCGGTTGTTAAGCGAGAAAAAAGAGAAGTTTTCCGCAAAACTTCAAGCCACCGCTGTTTTACTTCGAGCATTAGATATCCTCCGGAAATAAAATCATCGAACCTCCGCGTTGTCTGCCTATCAACGGCATACCGGAACACCGTGTTACAATATCCGTATAAATTTTACCGTGCTGCGGAAAAAGAATGACGCCAAGGCTCATACTTAAAAAGATCTTCTCTCCGTTAAAAATATGAGAAAGATCCAATGTTTCGAGTTCTTTCTTTATTTTTTCCGCAAAAGCTCGCGCGGATTCCTTATCGGTATACAGATGAGTAAGAACCGCAAATTCATTTCCCTCATAACGCACTAAAACGGTATTTTCCGAAAATGTTTTTTTTAAGTGACCGGCCATAAAGATGAGTGCGGTATCGCCTGCTTCGTGCCCGAAACTGTCGTTAATCAATTTGAAGTTGTCAGGCTTCATCATGATGAGCGCAAAAGGCGCTTTGCAAAATTCTCCAAACGACTCCTCCAAATAGGTGCGGTTAAACAGACCGGAAAGCTTGTCGCTGTATACCTGATTCCGCAATTCGCGTACAACCGGAGAGTTTTCTTTGATGAGCATATTTGCGGCTCTGGTACGTTGGGACGTAAAAATCAATAATGACTGAAAGAGATGTGCAAGGATCCGCGGCTTATCGTGGAACAGCGTTTCAAGCGGCACTCCGCCCTTAGGAAATTCCAAGACGCTCGCTTGCTTACGCGCTATGGCATACGCATCATGCGGCTTACCGGTTAACAAAGCAATTTCACCGAACAATTCACCGGCAACAAATTCGGCCAGAGCGGTCTTTTTATCGGGAGAAAGGACTTCCGCACTGCCGTTTAGCAGCAGATACACCCGCGAGCCGTTCTCTTCGGGGGTAAAGATTGTACTGCCATCCTCAAATTCATTCACCTGACAATGCAGCATAATTTCGTCAAGCTCTCCGTCTGTCCAGCCGGAAAAGAAAGAGGTCTTTTGTAAAAACGTTTTTGCTTGAACAGCCAAGTCCGCTGATAATGGTATTTCTTGCATACCCTGTACTATATCATAAAACAGGCAGGTAGTCATTAAAAGGAACGCAATTTTTTATAGGAAACGTATAACCTTTGACTTTTCATCTACTTCGGTATACAATTCGATAAAAGAAAGTTGGAACAGAGTGTTTTAACGGTATTTCTATTTGATAAAATCGATTAAAGAGGTTATTCCATGGCTATAAACTGCGGTATTGTCGGGCTGCCGAATGTCGGCAAATCCACCATCTTTTCGGCATTGACGCGCGCGCCCGCGGAGGCGGCAAACTATCCGTTCTGCACTATCAATCCCAATATCGGCATTGTCGATCTGCCCGATGAACGGCTTACAAAACTTTCTCAGGCTTTTGAACCGAAAAAGACCATTCCTGCTACCGTTGAATTTGTAGATATTGCAGGCCTTGTAAAGGGAGCGTCAAAGGGCGAAGGGCTCGGCAATCAGTTCCTATCCCATATCCGCGAGGTCGGCGTTATTGCACACGTTGTACGATGCTTTGACGATCCCGACATCGTGCATGTAAACAATAAAGTTGATCCTGCCTCGGATATCGAAACCATCAATATTGAACTTGCACTTGCCGACCTTGCATCGCTGGAAAAGCGGGCGGAGCGCGCAGATAAGGCAACCCGTATGGGCAAAGAGATGCAGAAGGAAGCGGCGATTGCGATGAGTGCTATTGCAAAGATTAAGCCGCTGCTGCAGGACGGAAAAGGAGCCCGAAATGCCGACCTAACCGATGAAGAGCGGGCGGTGATGTACGATACCCACCTTATCACCATGAAGCCGCAGCTTTACGTTTGTAACGTTGATGAAGACGGAATCAAAAACGGCAATGCGTATATCGAAACGGTAAAAAAAATCGCAGAGCAAGAAGGCGCCGAAACCGTCGTTATCTGCGGAAAGTTTGAAGCGGAGCTTGCCGATATCGACGATGCCGAAGAACGCGCTGCCTTTCTGGAAGAAATCGGACTGAAAGTTTCCGGCTTATCGGTTCTTGCTCATGCAGCCTACCATTTAATCGGACTGCGTACCTTCTTTACCGCCGGAAAAGACGAATGCCGCGCATGGACAATCCACGCAGGAGACACCGCACCCAAGGCGGCAGGCGTTATCCACACCGATTTTGAACGGGGCTTTATCAAGGCGGAGGTCTACAGTTTTGACGACTTCCTCAAGTACGGTTCGGAACAAAAAATCAAAGAAGCCGGCCGCTACCGCCAAGAAGGTAAGGAATACGTTGTTCAAGACGGGGATATAATGTTTTTTAAATTCAACGTCTAAGTCCTTTTGAAATATGCGGGCATCTCCTTCGTTGCTGCGAAAAAATTAATCCTCAACGTATCAGAACGGACATGGACGTCCGTGGGGTTAAGCAGAAGCAAGTTTTTCGTGTCGTTGAGCAGTTGTACATGGACGTACAACTCCGAATTTTAATTTTTGGAAAGTGCAATCAGAATATCTACAATGGCGATACAACCGCTTTGCGCTGCGCCGGGATTGTTGATTGGCGCAATCGTGGAAGCAATACAATCTGCTAGTCTTTTACATTCCGCCCACGTACCGATTTCGTGCCTCACTTTGTATTTTGAATGCGTTTCTATCCAATTTTTTATTCCGTTCCGCAAAAGCGCGTGGTCATCGCACAGAATGATATTTTGAGTCATGTATATATTTTACAGGGAAAAGCTGTAATTCATAGGGAGGTTACTCCCGAAAATGTAAAACACAGCAGCACAGAAGTAAGACAGGTAGAAAAGCCCTATCGAAAAACGGCAAAAGCTGATAGACTGACCATACCTTTTATTCTGCATTAGTTGCTTCTTGCATCTGATGCATTAAACCTCAGGATGGGTATGCAATTAAAAAGATTTTCGTTGGGACCGCTCCATTTTTACCGGAGAGCGCTCGGCTTTGCCGTGCCGGTTATGATTC
Organism: Treponema vincentii F0403; assembly: GCF_000412995.1. Lineage (NCBI taxonomy): Bacteria > Pseudomonadati > Spirochaetota > Spirochaetia > Treponematales > Treponemataceae > Treponema > Treponema vincentii. The sequence goes on from NZ_KE332512.1 coordinate 1,556,527, forward strand.
AAACCTTTGTGCAAAGCCTTATTTCGCTGATCGATAATTTTATGGTCGGCGGCTTGGGCGACATAAAGATGAGCGCGGTCAATATCACCAATCAATTTACCTTCCTCTTTTTAACGACAATAGGCACATTTTCCGAAACGGGCGGTATGTTTATGTCCCAGTTTAACGGCGCAAAAGATGCCGATGGAATGCAGCAGGTGTACCGGTTTAAACAGATTATGATGCTTGTCTGCGCCGCGCTCTTTACGCTTTTTTCGTTCTTCTTTTCGGGATATATCCTCGGCTTTCTGGTACATGGCAACCAACAAGCGCCCGCAATTGTTGCGGAAGGACAGCGGTATCTGCATATCATCCTTTTAACCTTTATTCCCATCGCCTTTTCTACGGCTATTACCTCTTCTTTACGCGACATCGGCAGCGTAAAGATTATTATGTACTGTGCAATTATCTCCACCCTCGTGAATACCGTCGGTAACTATATTTTGATTTACGGCAATTTCGGTGCGCCGCGGTTAGAAGTTAGAGGAGCGGCTTATGCGACGCTGATAGCCCGCTGTGCCGAAGTTGTTCTCCTGCTTATCTACGTACATGTCAAAAAACCTGCGTTCTACGTGCGGATTACCGCGCTGTGGAAGGTGCATTGGCCGCTGTTTATGCAGATGTTTAAAAAACTCGGACTTGTGTTTGCTTCCGATATTTCGTGGGTGGGAACCGAAACGATTGTTGCCGCGCTGTATAATAGCCGCGGCGGAGCGGAGGTGGTCGCCGGTATGGCTGCCGGTTGGACGATTGCAAATATTTTCTTTTTAATCTTTCCGGTGATTTTTACCTGCGTACGTATTATTGTCGGCAGTTCGCTCGGCCAGAATAAATTGGACGAAGCCCGCAAGCAAGCACGGTGGTTCCTTTCAGGCTTTTTTATCTTCGGTATTTTTGTCGGCATTTGTGAAGCTCTGACGGTGTTCCTTATTCCCGTTGTGTTTATTCGGCTTTCGCCTGCCTCGCATATCATCACGCGGAATCTTATATGGGTCATCGCGCTTTATATGCCGTTGTGGTCATATCTTAACACGCAGCTCGCAATTTCCCGCGCCGGCGGCGATGCGCAGCTCGGCGCATGGGTGGATATCAGCGTCAACTCAATCGTGTTCCTGCCGGTGATGATTATTTTTACCTACTTTACCGCGCTTTCGCCGGTCGCGATGTTCGGCCTTGCAAAACTGAGTGATTTTTTTAAGTTGTTCATCGCCGGTCATCAATTAAAAAAAGAGCGGTGGGTAAAGAATTTAACCGTTGCGTAAGGGTTTATAAAAAAGCAATACAACACTGCGCAGAGTACAAAGGGATTATGCCTTGCACACAGAGCAATCACGCTCTATCACTGTCGGTTCGCAGCACCCCTTCTTTTTCCTGTAGGAACTGCATTGAATAGAGCTGATAATAGTGTTCTTTTTTCTGCAGCAGTTCTTCGTGGGTGCCCGCTTCTATCATGCGGCCTTTTTCGATAACGATGATTTTGTCGGCATTGCGGATAGTGGAAAGGCGGTGTGCAACCACAAACGAGGTTCTGTTTTTAAGCACGGCGGCAATGGCTTTTTGGATTTTTTGTTCCGTTTCCGCATCGACGGAAGAAGTCGCCTCGTCCAGCACGAATAGGCGCGGGTTCCTTACAAGTGTACGCGCAAACGAGATAAGCTGTTTTTGTCCCGTCGAAAGTAAGCCGCCGCCTTCTCCTACCTGTGTCTTGTATCCGTCCGGCATTGCCGAAATAAATTCGTGGGCATCGACAAGCTTTGCCGCCGCGATAATTTCTTCTTCCGTTGCATCGAGCTTGCCGTAGCGGATGTTCGCTTCGATAGTGCCCGAAAACAAATGCGGCGATTGCAGTACATAGCCGAGGTTTTCATGGATCCATGTTTCAGGCATTTCGGTGTAGTCGATGCCGTCGATTAAAATACGTCCCCGCTTCGGCTCGTAAAACCGGCAAAATAAATTGACGATGGTAGACTTCCCTGCTCCGGTGGAACCGACTAATGCAAGCGTTTCTCCTGCCTGCACCATCAAATTAAAATCGGTTAAAACGGGTTCGCTCTCTTTATACCAAAATGATACATGGTCAAATTGTACCGTTCCTTTTATCGCAGGCCGCGGCGCTTCCGTCGGATTGAGCGCAGTACCGTATTTTCGGATAACCTCCTCGGTATCCCGGATATCAGGCTTTTCTTCCAGCAGCGCAAAAATACGCTCTGCCGCCGCTTGCGCCGACATCAGCTCCGCAAACAGAGAAGCCGCTCCTGCGAGCGGAGCATTGAATTGCGTAATATATGAAAGAAATGCAACCAGCAGCCCTAAGCTGATTGCCTGTGAGATAACGGCGCTTCCGCCGTAAAAGACAATCAACCCCGTACCGAGCGACCCGATAATCTGTACCGCAGGCATCAGAATGGAAGAAAGCAAAATACCGCGTATGGAAGCGGCTTTCATATTCTCCGTTTTAGAGAAAAACTCCTGCGCATTCAGCGCCTCGCGTACCAGCGTTTTTGTAGTCTTTGCGCCCTGAATATCTTCGTTGTATGCTGCCGTAAGTTGTGCATTTACCGCCCGCACTCTCCGCTGAGCCTTTAATATCTTTGCACGCAGATAGATGCTCAAGACAATAATCAGCGGGAAAGTCAGCAATACGATACAGGCCAATTTGATATTGTCGTGGAACATCGTAAAAATGAGCGCAAACAGCATAAAAAAGCCCCACAGCAAATCGGATACACCCCACGATACCAGCTCCGATAATTTATTGATATCCGAGGTTATTCTCGACATAAGAGAGCCGACCGAATTAGTGTCGTAAAACGAGAGAGAAAGACTTTGAAGGTGATTAAAGCAGCGGATGCGTAAACGATGGCACATCTTTACTTCGACCGTGCCGATTGTCATAATATAGAAAAAGGTAACGGCAACTGCAAACAAGATAAAGCCGGCGGTAAAAAGCACAACCGGAATAAAATTATGGAGATTCCGTTCCTTTACAAAAACATCGATGACATAGTTCGTTATCTTAGGCTGTACGATTGTACAAACGCCCTCAAGTCCCGCAAAGATGAAGCCTGATATAAAGAGGAATTTAAAAAATGCAAATTCTTTTAAAATCCGCTTCCACACTCCGCCGTTAAATTTTCGGTTATAATCGTTTTCCTGCTCTTCTTCCATACCATTGCCTCATTATTATCTTACTATAATCGATAATGAGCGCTTCGTCATCAGTGGCATGGTCCCGGTAGAAAAAAACTTTCTATCGGGATGTTTTTATTCTTGCGGAGGTTGGAAGGGTTTAGTTCAAAATTATTTGCTTACAAAAAAACCTTGATCGCGATTTAGGATAGAAAGAGGTTTTACCACATTGAAAATTGTGCATTGATAATGACATTGCTTTTTCTATCAAAATATGTGTACAATTACACAGTAATATACACATAGGGGTTTATGGGGTTCGCACTGATATCTAAGGGAACTGTCCAAAAACTTCAGTTTTTGGACAGCCCCGTGTCTTTAGATTTATCTTGCAAGCAGCTTGTTCAAGCGTTTTACAAAGTCGGCGGTGTCTTTTAAGGTACTGCCTTCAAGCAGCAGCGCCTGATCCAGCAGCACAAAGGCCGTGTCGGCAATAAGTGCTTCGTCATCGGTATCCTTAAGCCGCTGCAGAATGGGATGTTCCGCATTGATTTCCAGAATGGGCTTTACCTCGCCGCGGAGCTGCTGCCCCATTGCCCGCATCATGCGTTCCATCTGCAGGCTGGGATCGTTTTCGTCAACGACAATACACGAAGGAGAGTCCGCAAGCCGTTTGGAAAGGCGTACTTCTTTTACCGCATCGCCGAGCGCGTTTTTAATCTTTTCGACAATCGGCTTAAAGTCCTTTTCTTTCTGCTTTGCTTCTTTCTTTTCTTCGTCGGTGCTCAACTCTTCGTCGGAGCCGGCGCGGTTGGCAGCCTTGAGTTCCCAGTCCTTGTACTTGCCGATGGACGGGATAACAATGTCGTCGATTTCATCCGGCATAATCAGCACTTCCAAGCCCTTCGCCTTGTATGCTTCCAAGTGCGGAGACTGTCTGAGCGCCTTTTCATCGCCGCCGGTGATGTAGTAAATCGCCTTTTGTCCTTCCTTCATCCGCTGCACATAGTCGGCAAGGCTCGTCCATGTATTTTCCGCATTCGTCGTTCTAAAGCGGATCAATTCCAAAAGCTCATCGCGGTGCTCATAGTCGCTGTACAAACCTTCTTTTAACGGGCGGTTGTATTCGGTGATGAACGTTTCGTACTTTTCCTTATCGGTTTCGGCGAGCTTTTTAAATTCGCTCAAAAGCTTTTTTACCGATGCCGACCGGATATTATTCAAAATACGGTTCTGCTGCAGAATTTCGCGGCTGACATTGAGCGGTAAGTCTTCACTGTCGATAATACCGCGTACAAACCGCAGGTACACCGGCAGCAGTTCTTTTTCGTCCTCGGTGATAAACACCCGCTTTACAAAGAGCTTAACGCCGGGCTTATAGTCGGCATGATACATGTCGAAGGGCGCCTTTGCGGGCACATAAAAGAGCGTGGTGTACTCCTGCGTGCCTTCCGCCTTGGTGTGAATGTACAAGAGCGGATCGGTAGAATCATGCGAGAGCGACTTGTAAAAATTCTTGTAATCCTCGTCCTTCAATTCAGACTTGGGCTTTTGCCACAGCGCGCTCGCATCGTTGATCTGTTCGGACTTTGCCTCCTGCGACTTTTCGTTTCCCTTATCATCATATTCTTTGTGAATATAATGGAGATAAATCGGGAATGCGATATGGTCGGAATAGCGTTTGATAATATCTTCGATCTTCCAGCGGGAAGCAAACTCGGAATCTTCGTTGTTCAGATACAGGGTGATGCAGGTACCGTTGGCGCCTTCGGGAACATCATCGATAAGCGGGAAAGCCGAATCATCGGTTTGCTCCAGCTCATATTCACCCTTGCCGTCGGACACCCACTTCCACACAGCGCTTTCGCCTGCTTTTTTAGAGACAACCTCGATTTTGGATGCAACCATAAAGGCGGAATAAAAACCGACGCCGAATTGACCGATCAGGTTGGAATCTTTTTTATCCTCGGCGGCAAGCTGCTCCAAAAACGCCTTGGTTCCGGAGCGGGCAATCGTCCCGAGGTTGTTTTTGATGTCTTCATCGTTCATACCGATACCGGTGTCGCGGATAGTCAGCGTCGGCGTTGCGGCATCTTCGTTAAACGTAATATCGATACGGGGATTAAACTGCAAATTTTTTAATGCGGCGTCCGACACGGTCAGATATTTCAGCTTATCAAGCGCATCCGACGCGTTGGACACCAGCTCCCGCAGGAATATTTCCTTATTTGAATACAGAGAATGGATAATCAGGTGGAGCAGCTGATTAACTTCCGTTTGAAACTCATACTTTGCCATACTATAACCTCAATCTACATAAATGATTTTTAGCAGATTAAATGTACTCAAAATAGTGAAAAACGGCAAATCGCTGTTTCACTCCCTGTTATATATTTCCTTGGATATTTTATAGACACCGTATATAAAAAACGATAAAATATGTCCTATTAGGATGGGCTGAGCTATCATTCTATTTTTTAGATAAAGCTCCTTATCCCGTTTACGATATGCTATCCTAATAGAGGAGTTTATATGAAGGTTGTTATTGCCGGTTCAGGTGCAATGGGCTGTAGCTTTGGATTTATGCTGCAAAAAAGCGGTAATGATGTAACGCTGCTGGACGGTTGGCAGAATAATATCGACGCAATTCGAAAAGACGGGTTGCACTTGCAGGATGGTACTGCGGAATTATCGACAAAAATCGATATTTATAAGCCGGAAGAGTTTAAAGATTCTGCGGATTTTGTCATTGTATTCACAAAATCAATGCAGCTGGAAAATATGCTGAGCAGTATTAAGCATGTGTTGCGGGATGATACTAAAATACTCTGTCTCTTAAATGGACTGGGGCATACAGAAACCCTGAAAAAATTTATCGAGCCTAAGAATATTTTTATGGGGGTTACGGTGGTAACTGCCGGAATGAAGGGTCCGGGAAGTGCAGTGCTATCAAGTCACGGTAAAACGGAGATTCAGAATATTGTACCGGAAGGAAAAGCCGGTGCAGAACTCATTGTAGAAACGCTGAATAAAGCAACCATGCCTGCAGTATATTCTGATAATATTCTGTGGTCTATTTGGCGAAAAGCTGCTCTTAACGGAGCCATGAATAGTACTTGTACAATTATGGAATGCAATATGCTGGAGCTTGGCAGCATTGCAGGCTGTAAAGATATGATGCGTTGTATTATCTCCGAGTTTGCCGCTATCGCAAGAACGCAAGGGGTTACGCTGGACGTTGATTCCGTAACTGATTATGTATATGGGTTTACACAGCCCGATTTTGTCGGTGCAAAGCACTACCCTTCGATGCACCAAGATTTAATCAAAAATCACCGTTTAACCGAAATTGATTTCTTAAACGGATATATTTCCCGCAAGGGTAAGGAGCTGCATATTCCTACCCCATATTGCGATCTGATTACTACCTTTGTACACGGCAAAGAGAAATTATTCGGTCTATAAAAGAAAGCAGGGCGATTATTTTGAGATACTCCTGCATTTAATATTATGAGGATATATAAAACACTATGGTTGAACAAACAAAAAAAATAACTGTTAAGTTTTTTATCAATACGCTTTTAAACGGTATGGCTGCTGGGATTGTTGTTGCGCTGATTGCTAATGCTGTGTTAGGGCAGATATTTAAAGCTCTTATGCCGTACGGTGCCATATTCGGTATGCTGTACCAGTCAGTGGCAGATGTACAATACTTAGTGTCCGCTGTTATCGGATTTATTGTCGGAATACAGCTTGGTTTTGTGCCGATTAAGGCTTCTATGGTCGGACTCGCGGGGTTTATCGCTTCCGGTGCAGTACGCCATGTAGATGGTATTGTTAAGCTTGCCGGTATCGGTGACTTAATCAATGTGATGATTATTGTTGCATTAGCTGCCCTTGTTACCCTGTGGTTGGGCAACAAGCTCGGCTCTCTTACGATTATTGTGCAGCCAATTATTGTTGCCGGCGGACTTGGGGCATTGGGGCTGTTTATCTTACCGTATGTAGCAGAAGTAAGTGCCATTATCGGCCGCGGTATCAATTCATTTACTGTGTTGCAGCCGGTACTGATGTGCATCCTTATTGCAGCATCTTTCTCGATTGTGATTATTTCCCCTATTTCGACTGTAGCAATCGGTATCGCGATTGGACTTGCCGGACTAGCATCCGGGGCAGCAAACTTAGGTGTTGCAGCTTGTACAGCTGTATTGATTGTTGGCTCGTGGCGTGTAAATAAGGCGGGAATTACTGCAGCTATTGCCCTTGGTGGTATGAAACTAATGATTCCAAACTTGGTACGGTATCCGATTATGGCATTGCCGGTTGTATTAACTGCTGCTGCATCGGGAATTGCCGGACGCTTTTTAGGTATCATGGGAGATAAGGTCAGTGCCGGGTTCGGTATTGCCGGGCTTGTTGGTCCGATTAAGGCATATGAGTTTTTATCAGGATCTCCCGCTGTACGGATTAGCGCATTACTGATTGCGTACTTAGTTGTACCATTCGGCTGTGCCTTGCTACTGCATATTTTATTTACCAAAATTATTAAGTTATACAAGCCGGAGATTTATAAGTCTGAAGCCGTGTAGGTTGGATGAGTTAAGATGCAACAACCGCAGTGGAATACTTCCAGTACGATTGCTGCATTACCGGCATTAGTCCGTACAAATCAAAATATTTTTTTGGCATTATCATTTTCTTTTTTTTATTGTTGATTTTCCATTTTTATCTTTTATACTCACAATATAGTAGAGTCAGGTAGTTTAAAGAGATAAGGGGAAATCAAAAGTGGGTTACTTTTTCGCCATCCTCGGCGAGTTTAAGCGTAAGTTTTTATACAGTAATGACTTAATCTTAACCATCGCACTTAAATCTCAGCAAAATAAGCGGCTATTTTTTAGGTAGAAATTTCTTTTTCAGTATGTCTTCTACGATTGGCGGTACCATAGTCGACACATCACCGCCGAAAGCGGCGAGTTCTTTAATTGAGCTGGAACGCAGTACAAAGAACTTAGGATCAGGCACTAAAAACAGGGTCTCGATCTGAGGATTCAAACTCTTGTTCATCATCGCTAAATCGAATTCATATAAAAAATCATTATCGTTCCGGACGCCTCTGATCAAAACATCCGCTTTAATTTTCTTTGCATAATCGACAATGGGCGAATCCCACAAATGCACCGAAACATTGCTCCAGCGGGATACCAACTTTTGTATAACCTCTAACCGCTCCTCTCCGGAAAAACAATAATTCTTATTTTTATTTACGGCAATGACAACGTGTATTTCGGAAAAGAGCTTTTGGGCACGCTCAATAATATTTAAATGTCCAAACGTAGGGGGGTCAAAAGAACCTGCAAAGATTGCTTTTATCATAGTAAAGTATCTTCCTTGATTTTATATAATGGGGGCGTCTAAAAAATTGAAATTTTCAAACGCATCCGACAGTCCATTGTATCGTATAATGGCGTAAACCGCAAATAGTTTTTCAGTCCTTTTGAAATAGGCGGTGCATCTACGCCAAAAGTGTACATCCTTGTACACTTTTGGCGCGTTTCGTGCCCAGCACGAAACATCGCTTCTGTGTAATACGAGCGGCATCCATGCCGCTACTGAAAAACAATCCTCAACGTATCAGAACGGACATGGATGTCCGTGGAATTAAGCAGAAGCGAGATTTGTGTTATGCACAAATCTCGTCGTTAAAAAGCGTACATGGAGGTACGCTTTTTAACAGGCCTGCGGTTAATTTTTTCTCGCGCCTCGGATCTACCGCGCCTATTTCAAAAGGCTTACGGAGGGGGCGTATCGGAATTCTTAATTCTTAATTGTGCACCAAGGAAAAATGCTAAAAGATAGGCAAAAACGCTCATTTTAGGGCGTTTTTAGTACATATTTTTAACTCGTTATCTTACACTTTGTCTTACAAAAACATTGTGCCCTCTAACTGTCTTTATACTAAGCTATGCACGCGCTCTTGTCAAACATGATTTTGTGTTTTTGGCATCTTTTTGATAATTTTTATCGGTTTTTAGGCCTTTTTAGCTTCTTTTGCAAACTGTTTGCATATATCTTGCCTGTCAGGCGTATCCGGTGCCGTTCAGTAGGTGAGAACTTTGTATGTGTTAAGCCGTTCTATAGCTGCCTACGCTGCAAGACGCTCAATATCGGCAGCCGCCTGATACTTCAACCGCTCCATATCAGGGGTGTAGTGGTCGGTATAGCGGTGTACTTCTACTATGCTGTCATGCCGCGTCAGAAACCGGAGTTGCTCTTCAGAATATCCAGCCATGCGTAAAAAAGTCGCGAATGTATGCCGATAGCTATGAATGGTTAAGTTCGTTTTTTTTATGCCGAGCTTAACCATTGTCTTGTTAAAATCCTTGCTGATACTTTCGTAGCAGAGCGGGGTATGGGCACTTTTTGCGGAGCTAAAAACAAACGCCGTCGGTATGTCTTTAAAAGGGCTTTTTGTGATGTGCACTAACAGCTTTGCCGCAAGGTCGGCAGATATTGGCACAAAGTCGCGCCGTTCCGTTTTAGTGCTCTTAATCCGCTTTCCCAATCTGCAATAGTTCTTATCAATCTTGAGTACATAGCCTTGCTCTGTTTTAATAACATCCTGCATCTGGAGAGCTTGCAATTCCCCGATACGGCAACCGGTTTTAAAAAGTAGTTCATTTATCAGCCGGAATGTTTCCGAACCGAACGGGTTATCATCGGCATTAAAAAGCCGCTGTATCTCTTCTGTTTTGAAAATTACTTTTTCTGCTTCTTTCTTCGCTTTCTTTCGTGTGTTTTTTGAAACAGGGGTTATCTGCTGCGCAACGTCCCGGGCAAGCAGATTGTTCCTATAGGCAAAATGCAGAGGTTGAATAAAAATATAACTGATGTTTTTCATCGTTTGCTCTTTGAGCTTACCGGCATTTCTAATCGCGCCGAGCATAGCGTCAATCTTTGCGCCGGTGATTTCGATAAGCGGGCAAGAAGGTATATTAGCGGCATATTTTTTCAGTATTCCGGTTGACTGACGGAAACGTTCAGGGTTCGGTGGTGTTTCGCCTTTGCTGATGCGTTCTTTTATATCAGGACTTTCATCATAGTTCCAATACAGTAAGAGATAATCATAAAAAGTAAGCGTTGAAAGCTGATCAAGCAGCGGCTTGATTGTTTCGGGCACATCTTCGTAATCCGGTACGAACGGAAACGGTAGGGCTTGTTTGCTGTAGGGAATGTTTTGCAAGGCCTGATTAACAGCATTTTGACAAGCGGCCCGTACCAGTGCGGCTATTTCAGTAGTAAGCGATTGCCTGTCATTGGTGGGCGCTATTGTTGCAATGTTTTTAACCCATTCGGTGTATTCTGCTGCAATACCGCTATCAAATTCCATCGCCCACCGGTAAGCAATGAGATCCGCTCTATTCCGGTCTTTCGTGCCGGTACTCTTAGCAGTACGATACCGCTCATTTTTGTAATCATATAGCTGTGTTTGATAAATGCCGTTTCGTTTGTGAATGCTCCAAGGTTTACGCATAGGGGATACCTCCTAAAACTGATTATCCCCTCCCAGCAGCTCTATCGGCATGGAGTGCGCTATTCTTTATAAAAACCTCCGCAATAGCTAGATATTACCGGCAATACGCCGGTCGTACCGGTTCAGCATTATCGCCAATTACATGTATCGTTCTTTGCGGTTCCGAAACGGAAAGCGGAAGGGGCGCCGGTACGCATTGGGTTTGTGTAGGGATAAAAATAGGCCGCTGCATCAATGCAAATTCTTCGTTCATACCCCTATAGTCAGACTGGAGGGCTTGAAAAAGACTGGGGAATGCGTAAAATACTGAACAAGTGGAAAAAAGTAGGAAAAAGTCGCATTTTGTTGCTTTTTTGTGCAAAAATAAAATTTTGTGATATAATTTATAAAAATACGGATAAAGAGGGGGTAATATGGCTGCCTTAACTTATAATCAAGAAGCTGATTTAATGAAAAAATTGCTTTTATGTACAAAAGAAAGCGATATAGAAGCACTTTTCAATCAGTTTAATATTCAAAATCTCTCAAGTAAAGTTTCTTTTTTACGGCGGCGTATGGGTGTTGAAAAAATTTACGATGCCCCGCAACCCGGCCTCACTGAGCAAGACGACTATGAATTTGAATGCGAAGCCTTTACGGAGGGATCATGGAGACTGCTGAATTAGCTCTCGATATTGAAATACGCGATAAACTGCGAGATACCTTTAAGGTCTCGAAAGAAGATATTGATGCGATGCTATGCTTCTTCCGCGATAAATTAAAACCGGAAATAAAATATCGGTATTTATCTCATTTAGTCTCAACGCTTGAAGACATGATAAACACTCAAGAAAAGCGGCGCATTCTTGAGGAGGTTGCGAAAGCAAAAGAGCTTGAAGAAACAAAGGAAACACAATCGGCATTGCAAACACTTGAAGAGGCTATTAGCAGCAAGCATTATCGGCTTTTTGTTATTACTCTTGTACCGACTATAAAGACTCGTAAAAATGCAACTACACGTATTATCGAAAGCAATGCCCTAATTTATTATAATAGCAACTTGCCAGAAAAAGATAAACGGCTGCTTATAGCGCATGAATTAGGACATATCGTTGAACACTTTATTTTTAAGAAAGACGGTTCAGAAGGGATTGCTTCGCTGTTTGCTTATATTGCAATGCTTGATAAAAATAATTTTTATAAAGATGAATGCAGTAGCTATGTATTTAAAAGTGATGTAACAATTTTTAACGAGCTGACGAAGGTGCTGAATTATAACTAATCAGTTCTCGCGCTATACTATCAAATGAGGTGCGTTGTATGAAAAAGAGTGTTGTTTTGTTCTGTATTATCCTTTGCGCTTTTGCCGCACCTGCGTTTGCAGATGATTATTTATATTTTGGCTTTAACTATAGCAATACTCTAGCTAATGGTAATTTTTCTCACGGAATAGGTGGTAATTTTTCCGCTATTGGTGATTACGGCGGGGCTAAAAAGGTATATGCTGCTTTTGGCTTTACTGCTGATGTATCTAGTAAACGAGCTATAAACAGCAATGATTTAAAACAGCTCGGAGTAAAAGATGTTAACACACGCTTTTATTCTATTCCACTTCGGATCGGCTATCCGTTTATGTTCAATGTTGTAAATGAAAATAATCGCTTTTTACTTATCCCTGCGCTTGCTTTTGACATTCATTTCTTCCATGCTGATTTTATGCAGGAACTATCCGGATACAAAATTAAATATGACCTGTCCGGCTGGGGCTTCTCGCTCGGGTCGTCGCTTGATATAGGCATGGATCATAAATTCAATAAAATATATTTACGCTATGGGCTTGATTTTGATATACGGTTCCTTACATTGCTGCTGCTTGATATAAAATACACAGGAGATATTAAAGGCTCTACATCAACTTCTTCAACCGATACAATAGCGAATAGTTTTATGCTTACTACTTCTCCCTATATTTGCATAGGGTTTAAATTATAATTTACCTAATGGAGTTTACCATGAAAAAGATTGCTGTTTTATTGGTGCTGGTCTTGGTACTGGCGGGGTGTGGAAAAAAAGAAAGCGGTATATTTACTGTTCAAAATGACTCAAGCTATCCTGTGACATTTAGTATTGGGCAAGATTATAAGACTGAAAAATATACCCTTGAAAGCGGAAAGACTAAAGATGTAGCGTGGAAACAATATGTCCTTTTTCATTCCGTTAGTCCTAGCGGTATTATCACATGGCAAGAAAGTTCTAATAAAGTTGTTATAACTAACAATACCCCAGCTTATAAATATCAAGTTCGCAATTCGGTTACTCCTATTACAATGCTTGACAGCAATCAAAATATTCTATCTGAAAACGACGAGAAAGCAGATAGTCTCCCTATTCCGGAAGGTGAATCAGAAATAGAATGCTTTAAACCTATGACGCAGCAATCTATCATTCTTGATAAGGGAACACCGTTTACTATAGGAACTAAGCAATATACTCCAATCGAAAAGATAGAAAGTTCATACTATTTTAATGAAAATGACGGCGGCAAAATAAAAACATCTAAAATCAATATAGTGATTGAAAATAATCTTATCATTATCTATAAGTAACATGAGAAATGTTTAAAGAGCTTTTTAAAATTATATCATTGCTTGTAAGCATCTTCTTTTACAAGCAATTCATAATTATGAATTCATAATTTAATTAATCGCTTCGACTTCTGCTGAGGTAAGGCCGGTCGCTTGAACTATCTTTTGTACGGAATCGCCTAATTGTTTTAAGATACATGCCGTCTCGAGTGCTTTTTGGCGGGAACCATTGGAAAAACCTTGCTGAATACCTTGTTGGATACCAATCATGAGACTTTCCTGTCTCTGTACTGCAATATCCGTATCATAATCATATTCGGCTATTAACAATATTGATTACCTCCTCTTTTGCAAATATGCGGGCATCTGCGTTGTCACATTGCCAAAAGCGTACATTCGTGTACACTTTTGGCAGCGAGTTTCAGCTGTGCCGAAACATCGCTTCTGCATAATACGAGCGGCATCCGTGCCGCTGCTGAAAATGCTCGACGTATCAATACCGCCATGGACGGCGGTGGTTCTATGCAGTAGCAAGTTTGCATTGCAAACTCGAAGTCCCAAAATATACATGGACGTACATTGCTTAGCGATATCGTCAGCTATGGTTAGCTCGTCAAAACCTTTTTCCATAGGGCATTTGCTCCTGCTGTCTCGCTATTATTATAACAAAAAGATAGATGGCTGCAAGCTGTTTTATGTTGAAGTCAAATCAATGAGCAGATTATGGCACACTCTTACGCTGAGCGCTTCCTCGCACAGCAAAGGCTCCATCGGCTATAACCTCAGCTTTAAGCTTGGCGGCGGCAAGTTCTAGCGTCGGCAATTCATTCGTAGGGAAAGTTGAGGGCATCTTTCAAACCGAGAAAACATTTGCTTGATCTCTTATCGTATTCTTACTTATCTTTCTCAGCCGTTTTAACTCTTTTTTTATTTCTTTTGCATAAGGATGGTTGTTGTCTCTAATATTTAAAATTCTTAAATATTCTTGTAATAACGCCTTTTCAATACCGGTCAATTCATTTTTTGCATTAGCAGATTTTATCGGCTGCTCATTAAAAAAATATTCGACTTCCAATTTATCAATAAAATCATCTGTCGCTTTCTTGTCATACTGATCATGCGCAACTATACTGGCTATGCTTTGTCTAAGGGTAGATAATGTCCCATATTTTACGCGGGTCTCCGTATGTGTATCGTTAATATGCCAATTCAATCGGTCTCTAATAGATTCTTTTACGGCAATACCGACATATATACAAAACTTATCCGACTGCGTTTCAATTGAGGACTTTATATCATCAAACTTAACATTCAGCTCATTTAAAATCACATCTAATTCAGCTCGATTTGCCCACCATTTATAATATCCCGGCGCTTTTTTTATCTTTTGTAAATTTTCTTTATCTCTTAATTCTATCGCTTTTACTATCATAGACCTTCCCGTTTCGATATTCGGTCGGTTTATTTAAGTCAATACAATTACTGTTTTTATAGGCAAAAACGATGCAATGTAAATGAGGTATTAAATGCTCATAGTAGGATTTACCGCCAAAAATATAAAATATATCATTTTTTAAATCATACTTTGACTTTAATGTATTCAATACGTCTTCCGCCCATTTCTTTTTATGTTCTGCCGATTGTTTTCCTAAATACAAATTATAATATGAAATACCTTCGTCTTTATCTAATAATCCGTATTTCCCTGATAGAATATACCATTCTTCGCAGTTATATTTTTTTAATCCTTCTTCTTTTGACTTTATAAAAGTATTACCTGTGTATAAATCTTTTGCTAAATATTTCTTAGCGGGGGTATCCTTTCCCTGTTTACGGCTGCTGCAAGCAATTAAGCCTATTATTTTACTCATAATTTAATTTCCTCCTGACATCAAAAATCATCTCTAAATAGTATGCCGTATACTTTTTGAGATTTCCATCTTTGTCATAGTCATACTATTTACTCATTGTATCCACTCCAATGGAACAACTTTATTATATTCTTTTACTGTAGGGTATATATCTTTATACCACGCATTACGTGCATAATAATTATTTGTATTTTGAGGTTCTATATATAACCATCCATCATCGGTATGAACTCTAATAAACACGTGTCCACTATCCCCGATATACTTGTTGTAAACAATTTGGGCAGTTGAATAATAATCACAAAATAACAAGCAATAATCTTGACAGTTTATCTCTCCATCTCTATTAACATCTCGTATATTATCATGAACCTTATAAAGCACCCGTTGCACCTCACGTTCTACGTTCTTTAATGACGTATTTGATTTACCTTTTTTAATAGATTGAACTTGCTTATTATAGGTACTCGCCGGTGCACTATAAGGATATCGAGTAGTATCAATGTTGTTCTTAACTGCTAAAATAATGATAAGTAAACCGGCACACAGTGCAAGAAATTTTAAAAAAGCTTCACCTCTAGAAGGTTCACTATGTTCCCCAGCAGAGGGCTTACTATGGTATCCAATACGCTCTTGATTTTTAATATAAAAGGCTGTGCGGAGCATCTTTGCTCTATTAAATTCAACAAATTGAGCCGGATTGAATTGACAGTTGGTACAATAAGAACACCCAAAATCTCTTGCACAGCTTGCACATCGTCTAGCAATTGTTTTGATATATTCGTCATCAATATGGTCTTCGCCTTCATAAAAATATGCTTGTCGGATCATACTTCACTCTCCAATAAATGAGCTTTCCGAATAATATTCGATCATCATAAATTGTAAATATCTTGTATTACGGCTTTCGCACATTTGCATCCGTTTTTAAAGCCGAAAAGCTTAAATGTTTTCCACACAAATACTGCACCGTAGTATATGAGTTTAAGGCGATTCCACACTCTTCTACAAGCGTATGATAATGCGAATATTGCAGTATGGTATATACGTCTAAGGCGTTTCCGCACTCTTCGACAAACGTATGATAGTCTCGGGGCGACAAACGGATAGAAAAGGGCGAGGCATAGTATGAACCCTAGTTTTTTCATCAAATACTCCTGTATGTATTCATAGCATTTTTTGCTCAAGGTATAACTTCGGCTGCTAATATTACGCAGCCTCTTAACCGTCGAGTTTCGCGCTGCCGCGAAACATCGCTGATTGTATGCCGTTTCTCATTTTATTCCGAAATGGCGTAATGCAACCGTTTTCAGAAAGTGATGTTTCTTCAACTGTTATATTTTAAGGAAACTTAACCGGCAGTAACCCTTTCGGTGTTAATCCGTGGTTCAGCCACATTTTCCGTGCTGCAACTTGGCAGTCCAATAGCTCATTGGTTATTTTGGCAGTCGTTGTGTTACCGATCGGACGAGAGC
The DNA here is from genome assembly GCF_000412995.1 of Treponema vincentii F0403. Classification (NCBI taxonomy): domain Bacteria; kingdom Pseudomonadati; phylum Spirochaetota; class Spirochaetia; order Treponematales; family Treponemataceae; genus Treponema; species Treponema vincentii. The sequence continues at coordinate 1,573,139 of NZ_KE332512.1, forward strand.
TGCATCCCATTTCAAATACGGTGGATAAAAAATGCTCCTCGGCAAATCGCAACAGAAATACGCCGTTCGAAAAATAAAACCAGATGTCATAATCATGGTTGGCAGAGCCTGCTTTAGATTGCCTCATAATCCGTATCTCCCAGTTATTATGCTGTTTATACGCTTCATCATAGACCATCCACTCGTAAGCGCACTGGGAAGATATTTTGAGATACTCATTCATCTTTTGATTAAACAGTGCGAGCATTTGTGTTTCGGTGATTGTTTTGACATTTCGTGTTGAAAATATTTGTTCATATTTAAACCCGTCCCCTTCAGATGAAAAATCGTCTTCTTCCCACCAGTATTGCTCGGCAAAAAGCAGAGTGCCAAGTAATACGGCAAACAGTGTGCACAGATATTTTTTGTATATATTCATCATATTAAGCTCCTTTTTTTATTGTTCTTTCTCTACGAATGCCCACCACTTAAAAAAACGACCTTGCTCCGTAATTGTGAGAAAAACACTAACACTCTGATATGGTACAGAAGCAGAACGGCATATAACTACATATGATTCACCTTCTTTAAAATCATACTCATCAAGTGCTTGATTACAAAGCCATACAGTCATTTTTGATAATTTTTCAATTACTGTTGCATTCTCCTTGTTGCTTAATATTTTTTCAAAGAATTCAGGGGTAAGGGGCGTTTTACTAAGAAAGCCTATGCTGGCAGAGCCAACTTCATCCAGCTCTGCATTATAATAGCGCTTACTTTTAAGTTCTTGCGCATAGCCCACAGCAAAAAGCGAGCAAATAAAAATGATGGCGAGTATAATCGTTTTTTTGCTCTTCATAAAAAACTCCTTTTAATGTTCCCTCTTTGCTGCGTTTCTATACCGGAATAAGCACTTAAAAAACTATGCTGTATAAAAACAATACAAGGGGCAGTTCAAATGAAACCTTTCTTCCATAATACCCCCCCCCCCCCCCAAGAAGTCAAGGGTGCGGTTTGTAAAATTTTGCTGACAGATGCTCCGCTCCATTGTTTTGCAGTTTTTAGAGGTTCTCCGATTGCTTTTTTACAAAGAGTACAATATACTGTACTTATATAACGGAGGCGATATTATGGATGTAATTACATACTCGGATTTACGGCGGAATCTGAAAACATATATGGACAAAGTGTATTATGATTATGAACCGTTACTGATTGCACGGAAAAATTCTGAAAACCTCGTGCTGTTATCGGTACATGAATACAATAGCCTTATTGAAACCGATTATCTGCTGCGTGACGAAGCAAATGCCAAACACTTAAAAAAATCGGTTGAGCAGCATAAAAACGGACATCTGCAAAAACATGAGCTTTTAGAAAATGAATAAACTGTTTACGGATGAGGCATGGGATGATTATACCTTTTGGTTTAACACGGATAAAAAGATTTTAAAAAAAATAAATGATCTGATAAAAGAAATAGAAAGAACGCCTTTTACGGGAAAAGGAAAACCGGAACCGTTGAAGTATTCTCTATCAGGGTATTGGTCAAGAAGAATAAACCATGAGCATAGAATAGTGTATCAAGTAGACAATGACCAATTAGTATTTATTTCCTTCAGGTATCACTATAAAAAATGATATGAAGAAGCGGCCTTCAAGGACGGCGCATTTTTCGGTGTTTTATTCGTGCGGAGAGTTTAATACCCCGATGCTTGCGTCGGGGTTGTTGATTTGTTTTTTTTACAAAATGAATATGATTGTCGGCTCCCTACACTACCTCTACGGCGGTCTTGCTGCGGAGATAGAAAATATAGGCTTTAACCGGCTTGGGTTGCGACCCACCGGTACCTTGCCCGAATCCTTCCATTTTATAAAAGTTTTCCACCGCCGTTTTGTAGATTAAAAGCTGTTTTCGATGTTTTTCCGGATAGATTTTTTGGTCGGTTTTATAGTCGATGATATATGCGGTGTCTTCATATTCAAAGAGTAGATCGATTTGTCCGATGATGAGCTTTCCTTCGTAGAGGGTTAAAAAGCCGTATTCGGTTTTTCTGAACGAAGCCTCTGCAGCTTTTTGTCCGAGCGGAGATGACAAGAAAGCAGCGCAAAGTTTTTCCACTTCCCGGGCGTACTTTGCAGGCAATATACACGGACGATCTAAAAAACGGGCTTCCATCGCTTTGTGTACCAAGGTTCCGAACTCCGTGGAGGAAAGTTCATCTTCCCCCTGCTCGGCGCCGATATTACCGTCCACCGGTTTCGCCGCAGAAGCGGCATCGGTTGCGGATATGGCATCAGCGGAGAATGCGGTCTCTTTTTCCGTATGTTCGGTACTCGGGAGCGGTGCTTCGCTTAACCGGAGCCACTGCGTGTCCTTCTCGAATTGAGTTGCGGGGATGACGCGCGGTTCCGCAAGCGGGAAGTTTTTTTCCGCAGCTTGCCGGTATAGGGCACGGGTTTCATCAAGATTGAAGCGCTGCCGGTCTTCTGCGGTGTGCTGTACGGTCGACGCGGGGAGCGGTAACACTTCCGTAAAATGCACGCAGTTGATATCGCCGGATAGTGCTGGTAATAAGAGCTGAAAAAAACTTCGGTTATTTTCTTCCTTCTGAGGTTGTACAAGCTGTTGCCGGATTTCGTCCAAAGTTCGAGGCGTTTCCGGTAATTCCTCAATAGCGCAGCCGGTCTCCTGCACGCCGCTCATTACGAGCCGTACCTTGGCGCGCGTAACGGCAACATAGAGGAGCCGTTTGGTTTCGGCAAGGTGCTTGGCGTTCGCTTCCTGCCGCAGCTCCTCAAAAAAGATATTGGCGGAAGGATCGTTCTTTGTCTCCGGCGGCAAATGGATAACCGGCCCCAAATCCTTGTGCAAAAAGACCATACCTTCTTTTGTTTCAGACTTCCCCGCATTGCCGCAGTCGGGAATACAGACAATCGGGAATTCCAACCCCTTGCTTTTATGCACCGTCATAATCTTAACCGCATCGCCGCCGTGTTCAAGCGGAATTTCCATATCTTCAACCCGCTCTTCCGCGTGAATATACGAAATCAGCGTATCGATAAAAGCCGAAAGACTTTGCTTGGCTTCATCCGCTTTTACGGCAAGGGCAAAAAGGTAATCGTACAGCTCAAGATAGCGGTGGTAGCGCGGTTCCGTGAGCAGTATGTACCGATACCCTTCATCGTACCACAGCGCAGTAATCAGTTCGGCATTACTCTTTTTTTTGATATAGCCTTGTATCCGCTCAAAGAGCGCGCACGCAGTTAAAAAATATTGCCGGTCTTCCGCTTCAAGTTCTTCAGCGGCGGCAGGATTAAAGGGCTGCCCTTCATGTTCAAGACTGTACAGCATCAGTCGGGTAAAAGAGCGGTCGCTGAGGCGCACAAACGGAGAACGGAGCGTCTGCGCGTAAACGGCCCTATCGTTGGGATACACCACCAAGCGGAGCAAAGCGCAGATGTCGTTTAACGGCGCATCATGGAACAACCCTTTCTGCTGTACGGAAATATACGGGATTTTAAATGCACGGAAAAACCGTTCATAAACTGCTTGGTGTGTCGAAGCGCGCAGCAGCACCGCAAAATCCGACCATGTACACGGACGGGTCGCGTGTAAGGTTTCGTCATATACAAGATACCGCTCCGCATGGATATCGGCTATTTTTTGCGCAAGCGTATATGCCTCGCATTCGATAGGGGTAAACATGACTGTATCGGTATCGCTTGGGTTGGCGAACCGTTTTTTGTCGATAAATAAAATATCCGTCTGCGGCACCAAATTTGGAACGGCGTCCCTGCTGAAAATAGGGATAAATTCCGCTTCAAACGCGGGTACGCCGCCGGTAAGGGGCTGATTGACTTCGGAATAAAAGACCTGCATAAACGCCGTATTAAAAAAGTTGAGCAGGTCTGGTTCGGTTCGGTAATTTGTTTGCAGGTTAATCGACGCGGAACTGCCCCCTTGCCGCAAGTCCTGCGACAGCATCCGGAATACCGAAACATCGGCTCCTCTGAACGCATAGATCGATTGTTTTTCGTCTCCGACAAAAAAGAGTTTGTCCGGCACCAGTTCATCCGGTTTCGGTATCGATTGCTCGATGCGCGCTTCGTGTTCCGCAAGCAGGAACAAGAGATCGCGCTGCAGGCTGTTATTATCCTGAAATTCATCGATCATAATCCGATGGGTTTGTTTTTTGTAAAAAAGCCGCAGGTCGGGATCGGTGATGAGCGCATCGACGGCAAGCTGCGCAATGTCGCCGAAATGAAGGAGGCTTCTCCGCTTTTTTTCGGCAATGAAGCGTTCCTGCAAAACACTGCAAAGCGCGTATATCTTTTGCATCTGCTCTTTGTGTGCATAAAAATGATACAGACTTTGCAAGCGGACGGAGCTTTCGATCAGTTCACCGCAGAGCGCCTTGCATGCTTTTACTTCTTCATCTGTTCTTGAACCGATAGTTTTTTTAACACCGTATATCGCTTTCAGCCGCTCAAAAAAAACCGGTAGCTGCGGATCGTTCAGCATCAGCGGAAATTCCGGAAGCTGTCTATATGCCTCTTTTACCGCGCTGATAAATTTATCGTTCTTATCAAGATACGGAGCGATACCTTCGAGTATCCGCTCGGTTTGCGTGCGGTATTCGGTAAATAACCGTTCTGCTGCAGACAACTGATTCTGCAAGGCGGCAGAAAAATCAATCGGACGGGAAACCGTAACGTAATCGTTTAATATTTTTACAAAGAAGCCGTTGATAAAATCGGTAATCGCTTGATTGCCGAGCAGATATTGCAGACTGTTGTCCGCGCGGTGTTCAAGGAAAAAATCCAGCGAGAGGTTATAGGCGAGCCGTTTCGATTCTGTAAGGTCGATCGTGAAATCGGGACTGATGCCGAAGCGCCGACATGCTGTAACGGCAATCTTATGACAGAATGCGTCGATGGTCATAATTTGCGCCTTAAAAAAAGAATCCAATGCAGCGCCGGCGCGGTTCCGCTGCATCGCATCATCGGTTTCCGCATACATCTTTTGCAGCTCGCGGTAGATACGCCGGTGCATTTCCGCCGCAGCCTTGTCCGTGAATGTGAGGGCAAGAATATTTTCAACCTGATAGTTTTTTTCCGTAATCAGATATACATAACGGCTTGCCAGTACCTTTGTCTTGCCCGAACCGGCGCCCGCCGCTACGACGGCATTTTCATTTATTTTTACCGCTTGCTTTTGATGCTCGTTTAAATCTTTGCAAATATCAATCATGTTCCGTACTCGTATTTCCATAATTATAAATTATGCATTATTCTTGAGCAAGGCACGTAGAATACAAAAGCTGCTCCTGTTATAATGAATGCCGTGAAAAATTTCCTTAGGCTCTTCTCGTATTTAAAAGGACACCGCCTCTTATATCTGCTTGCGCTTATGTTCGCGCTGCTTGCACAAACCGCCGCAGCCTTACAGCCGGGCTTGATTAAAATCACCGTCGATTCGGTACTGGGCAATGAGCCGCTTACTCATAGTTCACTTGAACGGCTTGTTGCGTTGTTCGGGCCGGCAGTTAAAGGAATGAACGGGCTGCTCATTATGGCGGCGCTTATCCTTGCAGCAGCTCTCTGCCGCAGCGTATTAACTTTTTTACAAATGAATACGGCCAATGCGGCAACCGAGCGGGTAATTCAAAACGTACGGAACCGGCTCTATAATCACATTCAACTGTTGCCGTATACCTATCATGCAAATGCACAAACGGGAGGTCTTATCCAGCGGTGCACCTCCGATGTGGATACCATCCGCGTAGCATTATATTCTCAAATCCCCGAAACGGTCGGCTCGGTGTTTTTAATTATATACACAGCCGTTTTGATGATGCGGTCAAATATCAAGCTGACACTCGTATCGTGCGCAGTCGTTCCCGTTATGGCAGTTTTTTCCGGTATTTTCTTTTATATCATCGAAAAACAGTTTGAAGCTTCTGCCGAGAAGGAAGCAACAATGACCGCAGTGATTCAAGAAAGCCTTACCGGTATCAGGGTAATCAAAGCCTTTACCCGCCAGCACTATGAGATGGAAAAATTCAAAACGTGCAGCGAAGCATATATGCGGCGGAATTTGATATTGATACGCTGCTTTGCGTTTTTTTGGTCAGGGTCGGATTTCTTATCGTACGTACAGATTTTTACCGTTATCCTCTACGGAAGTTTTTTGGCATATCAAGGCGGCATTTCGGCGGGTATGCTGATAGCCTTTATTTCGTATATCGGTATATTGATACAGCCGGTACGGCAACTCGGCCGGATCCTCGGCAATATCGGCAAGGCCTGTGTGTCGGTCGGCCGTATTGAAGAAATATTCCGAGAGGAGCCCGAACAGTTGTTCCCGTCCGGTAAAAAGCCGGAGATTAAAGGAGACATCGTTTTTGATTCCGTGTCGTTTGCATATCCGGGCTCCGATAACACCCCGGTACTGGATAATGTGTCGTTCAATATTAAACGGGGACAAACCGCGGCGATTTTAGGCCCGACCGGTTCGGGAAAAAGCTCGTTGGTGCATCTGCTCGACCGGCTTTACGACTACACGTCCGGTTCCGTCACAATAGACGGAATAGAATTACGTTCAATAGATAAAGGCTGGATACGGTCGCAGATTGGATTGATTTTACAGGAACCGTTCCTCTACGCTAAAACTATTATGGAAAATATCAAACTCGCCGCCCCCGGCGCCAGCGATTCTGCCGCGCGGCGGTATGCCCGTATAGCAGCCTTAGACGGAGAAATCGGATATTTCGCAGACGGCTACTCAACCGTGGTCGGAGAACGCGGCGTATCTCTTTCCGGCGGACAGAAGCAGCGGCTTGCAATCGCACGTACGCTGATTAAGGATTCCCCTATTTTGATCTTTGACGATTCGCTTTCCGCAGTTGATATGGAAACCGATGCCGCAATCAGAGCCGCGCTAAAAAACGAAAACAAACATAAAACAGTGATTATCATTTCGCACCGTATCGCTACCGTCAAGGATGCCGACACCATCATCGTATTGGAAAAAGGAAAAATTACCGAGCAGGGTACGCACCGCGAACTGCTGGAAAAAGACGGCTTATACAAGCGCATTTATGATATTCAGAGCGCGGAGTAAAACGAGATATTTATTCCGGCAACCTCTTATTCGGAACCTCTAAAAACTGCAAGCCTATCGGCTTGTTCTGTAAGGAAATTCATTAAGTTATCCGCTTTGCGGATTGCGAATCAGTTTTTAGAGGTTCCTATATGTTAATTATTTGTTTTTACCTTTTCTTCCGTAACATAACTGCCTTCAAAGCCTTCAATTTTTTTGATGCTGTTAAGCCAGTATTTTGCTTCGGTATTGTTGGTAAAGGGTCCGACTCTTACGCGGTGTGTTAATCCGGCTGGAGTTTCTTTGGTAAAAATTTCTACCTTCATGTGCTGTGCAGCCAGGTTATCCCGTGCACGTTCGGCATTAATTCTGCTTGCAAGCGAAGCGGTCTGCACCCAATAGAGGGTTTGAACCTGCGGTGCAGCAGGTTTAGCAGAGGCAGCTGCTTGCGTCTTAGGTTTAACGGTAACGACCGCTGCCTGCGCGGGCTTTTGTGATACGGCAGGTTTCGGCTGCGCTTGCACTGCAGGAGCTTCGCGCGGCGGTACGGGGGCTTCTTCTTTCTTTACAGCAGGCTGCTCTGCCGGCTGTTCAGGGGTATCAATCCCTATTTGTTCCGCCAATTCCTTCGGCAATCCGGAAACTTCAGCATCCCCCGCCTGCGCAGTTAAATCGGAAACGTCTATGCCGTTTGTTTGACCGCCCTGCCCGTCGGTTGAAATGATGTTCAGATTATTCAAATTGATAATATTTCCTGCAGCTGCCGGTGCATTTCTGTCTAAGCCGGCCACCCGATCGGGATCGCGTGCCCATAAATCGGGATCCACATTGGCGGCAGCTCCGGACATTTCATAGGGAATAGTTTCCCCGCCGGCCTGTGCCGCTGCGCTGTTCCGCGACGGTGAATATAAAAACAGTGCGATACCGAAAATAATCAATACGAATAAGCTTACCGAAAGGATAACCCATAAAATTTTCTTTTGTTCCATAGTTTTCCTCAAAAACCCTTTTCGCGCAGTATATGCTCGATTTTCTTCCGTAAAGCCTGTACGGAACCGGCATTCACTACGCTTACAATATCGGCATTTTGTAAAAGGTATTGAGTAAAGAAATCTCTTTGTTGCAAAAAACGGGCAATTAACCGGCAAAGAGAAATGTTGTCGCGCCTTTTTCCCCGGATAAGTCTGATAAAAAACGGCGCTTTGATATAAAGGATAAACGAGCATTCCGGCGTTAAAGAGGTTTTATGCAGCGTAGGTGCGTTAAGAATAATAGGCCTGTTCGGCTGTTCAAGTAAAGCGTCCGCGATAAGAATGCGGATCCGTTCTTCAATTTTAGGAAGAATAAAAGCCTCGTGTTCTGCCAGCAGCGCCGGTTCCGAAAAAAGCAAAACGCTCAATGCTTTCCTGTCCAATAAACCGTCCTGCCCTCGCAACCGTAGACCGCGCTTTTCGGCATGAGCAGCAAACCGTTCAATTATCGCTTCGCCCTGCTCCTGCAAGACGGCATGAGCAACCTTATCGGCATCGATAACGGCATATCCTTTTTCTGCAAGCAAATCCGCAACGATGTTTTTCCCCGCGCAGGACTGCCCTGCAAGCCCGATAAGGTTGGCTATTTTTTTTGCCATCACCGCTCCTTAGGTCAAAAAAAATCCGCAAGCAGCTTACGCCGCCTGCGGATTTTCACACCGATTAAAGTTATTTAATCAAAACAAATTCTACTCGGCGGTTTTTCCACCAGTTGTCCTTGTCGGAAAGCGATGCAATCGGCTTTGTACCGCCAATACCAACGGACGAAAGTCTACTGCGTGAAACGCCTCTCTCAATCAGGAATCTGCGAACGGCATCGGCACGTGCTGCCGAAAGCGGTATCAGATCCTCTTTCTCTTCACGCTCCGTTCCACTCACATTATTTGCATGCCCTTCAACCTGAACCTTATATTCGGGAAACTTATTCAAGATCTCCGCGATACGGGTTAACACCTTAATGTTTCGATCAACGACATTTTGCTCAAGTCCGTCAAAGTCCGCGGCATTCTTTCTAAAGATAATAGAAGGAACGGCTATCTTCAGTTTATCACCGTCGCGGATAACCAAAACGTCGATCGGAACATAACCCTTTACGACAGAGGTAAGGCCGATTTCATCGGTTACGGTAAAGGTATACGGATAGTCGGTAGCAGATTGTACGGTTTCGCCTTTTAACGAACGCCCATCCCAGATAATCTGCTCGGTTATCTTATCCTTTCCTCCGGTACTCCAGAACAGCTTATTACCGGTATCTTCCGGTTCGCGGATTTCAAACGACCACTGCTTTACCTGGGTATCCGACTTTGCAGACAGATTAATAAAGAGTTCGTCTTCGTTACCGTCATTATCCGGGCTGAAATACTTAGGTGACAGCTTAACACCAAGCTCAGGAGCCTTTGTCGAAGATATGAACGGAGCGGTACTGACAACCAACTCATCCCCTTTTGTGTAGCTCAAAGAAAGCTCAGCGATAAAGGTGCCGGACACAACCCTGCCTGAGTCGGCTTTGCCGTCCCACTGAATAGAAGGAGCAAGTGTGTCGCCTTTTTCGGACGACCACGTCTTTACCGGAGCGGCATTACTGTTATCCGCCGGTTTTATCGCAACCGACCATGAGGCCAGTCCGTCTTTCAGCGTTGTATGGACGGTCAAGTTTTGCGTATCTTTTACCCCGTCGCCGTTGGGCGAGAACGCCGGCAGTTCCGCAGTGATATAGGCTTTGGGTACGCGCGAATCAATCACGATATTGTCGAGAGACTTGATTGTCCTATTACCTGCCGGATCCTGTGCAAAAATAGTATAGCGATAGGTTCCGTCGGGAACTTTATTACCTGAAGCATCGGTTCCATCCCACACAAAATCGACAGCCTTTCCTTCCCAGGTAAAGTTCCGCACTTCCTTATTACCGGCTGCGGTAATACTGCCCGTCCAGAGATTTTCTGCAGAAGCTTTTTGCGTAACGGGTAAGTTCGGACGCTTTGCAGCGCTATCCGTCGAGAACACGAGGTACGGTGCAGAAATTTCCACTTCGGGATATTGCGTATCAAGCGTAATTCCGGAAACGGTTGATTTAGCCGTCTGTCCATTTGCAAGCGTTACATCGATCGAGGCGGAGTACGTGCCGTCTGAGCAAAGTTGTCCCTTTGCATCGCCCGCATCCGCGATACCGTCCCAGCTGATTGAAGCGGAAGGCGTACCGTTTCCTGAAAGTGTTTTTACGGCAGCACCTGATTTATCGTAGATTCCGAAAGTATAAGCAGCCGCTGGGGTATTCGATTTCAGTTTGGGAGAGAATACAATCGTATCCTGTACACCATCTTTGTTGGGAGAGAATGCCAGCATATTTGCAGATAAAATGACATCGGCTTTTTCGGTGTTCAGCTCGACCGAAACGGGAGTAGAATATCCGGTATTGCCGGCATCGTTTTTACCTACTAACCGGTAAGCATATTTCCCGTCTGCAGCTAATGCCCCGGAGCTATTCCGTCCGTCCCATGCAAAGCTTGCAGCATTATCCTTGGTAATTGCAAAGCTGCGTATCGGGCTGCCGCTCATATTACCGGCACCGTCAAGCGCATAAATTTCTGCAGTCCAGCTATCACCGGCACTTACCTGCTGAGTAAAGGTAACCGTATCAAGCTTTCCGTCACCGTCCGGCGAGAAAATAGCAGTCGAAGCCGTTACCGTTGCTTTAGGAGCAGTAACATTGAGGGTGAAAACCGGCGAAGATTCGCTTGGGGCATATCCGTTTACATACCGTGCGGAAAGTATTGCTTTGTAGTCACCTTCCGGTAAAACTTTTCCGTCTTTATCTTTCCCGTCAAAGGTGATTGCAGCGATACGGCTATCGGTTAGCGTGCGTACCGTCGTTCCCCGTGCGTTTTGTATATCGATTTTCCATTCCTGCAAGCCGGTCTGAATCGGAATTGCCGGTGATAGGGTAATCGTATCTTTTACGCCGTCCCCGTTCGGAGAAAAGGCATTGGTGCTGATTGAAATACCAACCGACGGTTTAACGGTGTCTACGATAATATTGGGAACCGACTGCGATGCGCTGTTTCCTGCACGGTCGGTAGCGGCAATTTTATAGGTGTAAATACCATCGGGAATAAATTCCCCGGAATCGTTCTTTCCGTCCCATGCAAAGTCGGCAGGAGCGGCATTTATGGTATCAGCAGTACGCACAACCTTGTTAGCCGAATCGGTAATGGTTGCAACCCACTTATCTTCAACGGAGCCGCTCTGCCTGATAAGGAATGTATCCTTGTTCCCATCTCCGTCGGGGCTGAAAATCAACGCATTTTGACCGGAAGGCGGAGTAACGGTAATAACCGGCGGCGTATTATCGATAACTACGGCATAGCGTTCGGTTTTTGCCGTGTTATTATTATCGTCGGAAGCGGTAATGGTAAAATAGTAAGTTCCGTCGGGAGCGACCGAACCGGAATCAAGCATGCCGTCCCACCGCAGCGTTTCCGGTATTTCAACACCGGACTTCGCCTTTGTCAGGAGTTTCCAGAAAGACTTTCCGCTCAGCTGTGGACGAGCTTCTTTATTCGCAATGGTACGGACAACTTCGCCTTTTTCGTTTTCAAAAGCACATTCCCATGCCATCACATAGCGCTGGTCGGTAATCGAAAGCGGAAATTCCAGCACATCCTGCACACCGTCGTTATTGGGAGAAATATATTTTGTTTCGGGATAATCGATACTGATAACAGGCGCTGCGGTATCGGTCTTACCGACCTTTACATTAACGCCTGCACCGATTGCCCAAATGTTATTATAAAGAGGCTTAACGGCAAGCTGCGGGGTAATGTCGCTCTGTTCCCAGGCATTTGCTTCATTCGCATTTTTTGCTTTAATTTTAATCGAACAGGCAAGTCCGAATGAAGGAATATAGGTTTGCCGGTGATACAACGTTTCTACAAGATTGAAATTCCAGCCTGCTTTAAAGGTAACCATGTCGGCAAACTTTAGATGTAAACCGGTGTCAAACACAAGGTTCTGAAAGGTCGGGAACGACAGATCAAAAGCCATACCAAGCTTAAAGTTCTTTACCGATATGAAAGTCGTTGCAAAACCGACACGCGGAGTAAACATACCGGTAAAACCGCTCGTATTTGAGGAACCCCTCACCCCGCCGAATCCGGCATTATACGGTTTACCCATACCGGTAATCGAAGCGCCGACTTTTGAATCCTTCGCAAATCCGAGGTCGCCGAATCGGTAGAGCACACCGAGATCGGCGCCGACACCCCAGCCGGTACCGACAATGCCGTATAAACCGACACCGAGTGCCAGATTATCGGTTAAATCTTTTGAATACGAAAGCCGCATCGAACCGGCCGTACCCCATTGCAGCGAATCAAACGATGAAGTAAAGAAATGAACATCGGTAGCAATAACACCCCATCGTGCGGGATACAAGAAGTCTATGTTTGCCAAATGTCCTTTCCATCCATAATCATTAACGGTGTTCTTATTGAACCCGATAACGGCGGCATACGAAAGGTCAAAGATAATCCGCTGCTCATACGCGGAAAGAGCAGGGTTTGTCGCCAATTCGGCAGGGTTTCCATCCCCAAACGGACCGCCGGTAACGCTTGCCTGACCGCCCAGTAAGTCGGAGGAAAAGAACGTATTAGCGGACTCTCCTCCAACGGGCGGGTTATAAGCAAACAAGAATGTATATGCGCTGAATAATGCGCATAAAGTGAATACAACTCGTTTCACAAAATCCTCCTCAATAGGGTATCTCAAAAAACTTTTGTTTCTTAGAGATGGCTAAATATATACGATATAACTACTTATTTTAGAACGGAGAACGGATTGATGAGGCTCCCGTTTTTATAAATAGACAAATGTAAATGCGGCCCTGTGGAATATCCCGTATTGCCGACCGCGCCGACGATAGCTCCTTGCGTAACATACTGCCCCCGTTTTACAGAGACAGCCGATAAATGACCGTAGAGAGACTGATACCCCCGGTCATGGGTGATAATCACATAGTTGCCGAAAATACGGTTAAATCCCGTTTCTGCAATTCTCCCGTCTAACGTTGCCTTAACCGGCGTACCGATAGGTGCAGCCAAGTCAACCCCCGTATGGAAGCTCCGCGCACCGGTAAAAGGGTCGCTCCGATATCCGAACGGCGAAGTAAGTCTCCCCTGTATCGGATAGATAAACAGCTCACCGAGAGCTTTCCGCAGCTCAAACGACGAAAGCGATGCGCCGGGGATAAACAGTTTTTGCCCGACGGACAGGGTTTCCTGCGTTAAATCGTTGGCGTCAAGCAAAGCCGTAACGGTTACTTTATGCGCCGCCGCAATACCTGCAAGCGTTTCGTTCTTTTTAACCGTATACAAAAGACCGTCCGCCGAAGGTATCCGCAGCGCCTGCCCTGCGCTAATCCGGCGCGCATTATCGATATTATTAACCGATAGCAGCGTACCGAAATTCCGCAGCCCCGCACGGGAGGCAATACCGCTGACCGTATCTCCTTTCCTTACCGTATAATCCGTAAACGTTACCGTCGAAACATAATCGTTCGCGGCAGGTACGGAGAGTTGATCGGTAAAACCGTCCTGTTCCGGGAACACGTATGAATGCAAAGCACGGCTGAACGAAGGTTCCTCGCTAAAGGTCATCCTACGGATAGAATACGCGCCTGCACCGCCGCGCAATAATGAACCGGCCAGCACTGCATATACAATACTCAAAACCAATAGAAAAGGCAAAGGGTTGAATCGTATCCGCGGTACTGCACGGCTGGAAACCGTGCGGTGCTTTGTATATGATGATCCGCCGCCGTTAAAACCGGAAAGAAGACGCATATCTGCTGCTACGGCTGCCTGACCGGCTGAGCCGCCTGTATAACCGCTTCTATGCTTTACTTGAACCGCAAACGACATAGCATCGCTTTGTAACAGATCCATATCGGATGCATGATACGTTATTATATCCATAGTTACACTATCGGCAAAAAAACGGAAGACAAAAGACCTACTTAATTTGGAATTTGTTTACCGCATTTGTCAAATTTTCGACTAATGTTTTACCTTGTTGTGCAACCGTATTGACTTCCTGTACTGACCGGTTTATTTGCACCGCACCGCTTGCCATTTCGTTCATATTGTTGGTAATAAACCGTGTGAGGTCGTCAAGTTTGTGCATCTCTCCAGCAACCTGTTCTCCGCCCTTGAGCATCTCCGAAGAACCGCTTTTAACCTCTGCGGTAACCGCATTGATATCTTTAATGGCCGCTAAGACTTCCCCGCTTCCTTTTTCCTGCTCTTTCATTGAATCCATAAGAGCGGCACTCATGGTGTTAACTTGTCCGGAAAGATCAAAAATAGTAGTGAATTTTTCTTCGACACTCTTTGAAGAATCCGTTAAGCTATCGATTTCGCCGCCAAGGGCTTTAAGCGTTGAGGTAATATTTTTACCTTGTGCAGAAGATTCTTCTGCAAGCTTTCTAATTTCGTCTGCGACAACCGCAAAACCTTTACCTGCTTCTCCCGCATGTGCCGCCTCAATCGCGGCGTTCATTGCAAGAAGGTTTGTCTGGCTTGCAATATTTTGTATAACATTGCTTGCATCGATAAGCCCGCCCGAAGCCTCTGCGATCTTCTGTGTTACCTCAGCTGAATTTACGATTGTCCGCTTACCGTCAGCTGTTGCGGCGGCAAGCTGTTTAACGATATCATCAGTCTTTTCCAGTGTTTGAGTAATCGAAACAATATTCGCCGTCATCTGCTCGATAGAGGATGAAGACTGTGCGACGCTTTCAGCCTGGACCTCAATACCGGAATTCAGCTGTTTAATTGTTCTCACGATTTCTTCGATAGTGGCAGCCATTTCGCTCACGCTTGCCGCCTGCGCTATGATCTGCTGCTTTACCCCTTCAATATTCGCACTGACGTGATTAACGGAACTTGCGCTTTCCGTTGTATTTGACGACAAGACGCCGATAGCCTCGCCCATCGCTTGAGTATCCGTTTTTACACCGGCAAGCAATGCTACCGTATTATCATAGAATCGGTTCAGCCGCGTAACGAGCAGTCCGAATATATCGCGCCGGTTGATTTCAAGATGCTCGGCAATAAAGTTTCCCTCTGCCAGCTTATCCGTAAATTGAAGTATAGACTCTATTTCGTCATTGGTACCCTTGTAAAGCGTGTAGTTGATAAAAACGGCACCCCCGATCGTAATAACCGATAAGGGCAGCATAGTATGCGTCAACGTAAAAACAATATCGCGGCCGTTATACAAAGTTGCGATAAAAGGAGCTACGCAAAGAAAAAAAATCCCGGTAAAAAGCGCAAATCCTACGGCAACCCCACGCCCCGTATACGACATTGTAATATGTTTTTTTTCGAGCGGTAAAAATTTTACGTATCTTTCAAGCCGTTGTAGCCACACTACATAAAAGAAGAGCGAGACAAAAAACATACTGCCCATTGCCGCTAAGGCGGTTGCAACAAACCTGACCCAATCCCGTTCACCTATCCATAACAATGCCAGTACCGGTACGGAGCCCGAAAGCAGGAACGGCACGATGACACTCGCAATCGAATACACGGCTACGGCTTTATTTGCCCTGTCGATGCCGTTATGCTCCGAATAACAGTTTTTAATACACGGCATACATTTCCGATACAGCAGCACCGGAACCGATAAGGTAGTACAAAGCCCAAATAGTGCCGGCGGACTCATAAAAATACGAGCCAGCTCTTCATCAGGTACTATCTTTGCAAACCATCCATATAGAAACGTTAAGCCGAAAAGGCCGTTAAAAATTAAAAAATTTAATATAAAAAGCGACTTCGACGTTTTAGAAACTGAATAATCCATATATTTACTTCTCCTATTACTAACAATTATCGGGGCATCGCTTAGTTAATTTTACGGTTTTTATGCGGTCTGTTTTACCGCCTTGCCTTTGCCACCAAGCGATCCGAATAAGAATGCGCCGATAATCGCAGGGATAAGCCACGCAACACCGATATTCGCAAGCGGGAGTTTTTGCAGTGCTGCTGCCAACCCTTCAAACGACACGGTTTTTGTACCGAATAAACCTAAAAAATCGTTTACAATACCTTCGGTTGAAGCAAAGGCTTGCAAACAGCTGACTATCAGCGTACCGACCGTCCCACCGACATAGTAGTACCGGTTAGGAATATAGTCATCCAAAAGATTCATAACCGTTAACAGAATACAAACGGGATACAGCGCTTCCAAGAGCGGCACCGAATAGCGGATGATGTTTTCTACCCCGTAGTTGGCAAGCCAGCAGCTGAATACCGACACAACAATGACTATCGCCTCATAAGACACTTTATTGTGGAATAGTTTTTTAAAGAAATGCCCGGCGGTAGCCGTTAAACCGATTGCAGTGGTAAGGCAGGCAAAGGCAATCGAAAGTGAAAGAATCACTTTTCCGGTATGACCCCATAAACTTGCGCAAATATTGATCAAAAGCGCGGTACGGCTGATATCCTTCGGAAACACCTGAGAAGCCGAAGCCCCTGCATGCAGCAATCCGCCGTATACCAGCAACAACCCCACCGCAGCGATTAAGCCGGCGGAAAGGTTGATCTTTAAGAGCGATTTCCTGTCGGAATACCCGCGCTCCTTAATATTATTGATGATAATCGTTGCAAACAGCATAGCTGCAAGCGCATCCATCGTTTGATATCCCTCTAAGAAGCCTTTTAAGAAAAAATTCTGCGGAGGAGGATTTTCAAGCGGCCCGAGCGGGACAATAAAGGCACGGATAACAATAGCGGCAAGCACGATAATAAGCACCGGCGTTAAATATTTACCGATGGTATCGATAACCTTTGACGGTTTAATCGAAAAGATCAATACGATTGTAAAGAAAATAATAGAACTGACTAAGGGGCTTATCGACGTAGTGAAAGGGAGTACTCCAATCTCATACGTGGTTGCCGCCGTCCGCGGCAGGGCTAACAGCGGGCCGATCCCCAACATAATGACGGTACCGAACACAACTGCAAAAACGGGATGAACCTTGCCGGCAAAGTGCTGCACATCGCCGCCTGCTTTTCCCATTGCAAAAATACCCAAAATCGGAATACAAATGCCGGTAATAGAGAAGGCGATAAATGTAATAAACCATTCACTGCCTGTCATAAAGCCGAGCAGCGGCGGAAAGATAAGATTCCCGGCGCCGAAAAACATTGCAAAAAGCGCAAAACCGACAATGATACAGTCTCTAAAGCCTTTCTTCATCGTTAAACCCCTCATATATTGGATTGGGGATGCCGCAAAAACAGGTTGTTTTTCGGACAATCCCAGCCCTATTATCTACGCTAATCCATCGATATAACCGTTTACAAGATCGATGCGGAGAGCCTGCGGTTCTTTAGGAAGTCCCGGCATCCGCATCATGTCCCCCATAACGGCAACAATCATTTCCGCACCGTTGTTCACGACAATCTCACGAACTGTCATGTCGAACTGCTCCGGGACGCCGAGTTTTTTCGGGTCGTCGGAAAAAGAATACTGTGTTTTTGCAATACATACCGGATAGGAATCCGCACCCCACGTGCTTATCCGCTTGAGTGTTTTTTCCGCTTCCGGTTGGTAAGTAACGGTTTTTGCGCCGTATACTTGTTTACATATTTTTTCGATTTTTGTCTTGATTCCGTCGCTATCCTGATAGGTAAAGACAAGCGGCTTTGACGGTTCGGTTTCAATCAAGCCGGAAACGGTGCGGGCAAAATCCGCTGCACCGGCGCCCCCCTCGTAAAAAGCGCTGCTTACCGCAAACGGTACGCCGGTATTCCGGCAATAGGCGCGGAGGCACTCGACTTCTTCTTCGGTATCGTAATCGTATTTATTCAATACCACCAACACCGTCTGTCCGAACTTCCGCATATTCTCTACATGCTTGTCCATATTTTTAAACCCGTGGGCAAGCGCTTCTCTATTAGGCTTAGCGAGCTCCGCTTCAGGAACGCCGCCGTGCAGCTTTAGTCCGCCGGTCGTAACGGCAAGCACGGTTAAGGCCGGAGCAAGTCCTGCTTTGCGGCATTTAATATCAAAAAACTTTTCGGCGCCTAAATCTGCCCCGAACCCTGCTTCGGTAATAACATAATCGCCATACGTAAGCGCCGTTTCGGTCGCGATAACGGAATTGCAGCCGTGTGCGATATTTGCAAACGGCCCGCCGTGTACGAATGCAGGGGTGTTTTCGGTGGTTTGCACCAAATTCGGGTCGAGCGCTTTTTTAAGTAATACGGTAATTGCTCCGGCAACGCCGAGGTCTTTAACCGTAAACGGCGTATTATCCGGCCGGTAACCGAGGATAATCTTTTCTATACGGCGGCGCAGGTCGTCCATGTCCGAAGCAAGGCACAAAATCGCCATAATTTCAGAAGCGGCGGTTATGTCAAACCCCGACTCTGCGGGAACACCGTTTCCGTCCCCAAGGCCGGTAACAATCGAGCGGAGTGCCCGGTCATTAACGTCGAGCACTCTTTTCCAAATAACTTTTTTTAACCCTTGGGGTGTATTTTGCGTCCTAAACACGTAGTTATCCAGCAACGCGCTGATCATATTGTGTGCGGAGGTAATAGCGTGAAAGTCGCCCGTAAAATGCAAATTGATGTCTTCCATGGGAAGCACCTGTGCATAACCGCCGCCGGCCGCCCCGCCTTTCATCCCGAAACAGGGACCGAGCGAAGGTTCCCGCAGCGCCAATACCGCATTTTTACCGATTTTCTGTAACCCAAGTGCAAGCCCAATCGAAACCGTTGTCTTACCGATACCCGCCTTTGTCGGTGTCATGGATGTAACAAGGATGAGTTTATGCTCTTTTACACGGGAAGGACGGATAGCTGTATACGGAATTTTTGCCATATAAAAGCCGTAAGGAATTACGGAATCGGAATCTATCCCCAGTTCCGCAGCAATTTCTCGGATCGGTTTAAGAGGAGTCTCGCGCGCTATCTGAATATCGGTTTTCATGCGGGCGAGTGTACTATAAACGTATAAAAAAAACAAGCAGAAGTTAAGGCAGGGGCAGGGCTAACGGCATCTTAGCCTCCAATTTACAATCAACAACCCCGACGCAAGCGTCGGGGTATTAAACCCTCCGCACGAATAAAGAAAGAAGATCTCTTTTGTTCACTTTTTATCGTTAATACTATTGACAGTGAACAAAAAACCGGCATATACTCCGGTTTATATGAAAAGGCGATATTTCCAAATTATTGAGTTAATGAAAAAAAATCCGGCTGTTACGCAGCGGGAAATTGCCGGTACATTAAAGATATCGCTCGCTTACGTCAATCAGATTCTCTTTGCTATGGAACAGGACGGCTTTCTTAAAACGAACGGATTACCGGCCATCGGCAAACGGGTGTTAACGATTAAAGCGCATACCGAATACGATTCGTGCAAGGTTGACAATGCCATTATCATGGCAGCGGGCTTCGGTTCGCGGTTTATTCCGCTCACGTATGCCATACCCAAAGGGCTGCTTGAAGTTTTTGGGGAGCGGATGATTGAACGCCAGATTAAGCAGCTGCAGGAAGCGGGTATCACCGATATTACGGTTGTCGTCGGTTATCTGAAAGATACTTTTGAATACCTCATCGATAAATACAATGTAAAACTCGTGTATAATCCCGATTTTCAAAGCAAAAACAATCTTTCAACGCTATATCATGTCCGCGACAGGCTTAAAAACACCTATATTCTTTCCAGCGATAATTGGCTGCGGAAAAATATGTATCATGCTTATGAGTACGATTCATGGTATTCGGCCGTTAAAGTCAATGAGAAGACCAAGGAATGGGTGCTGCAGCTCGGTTTACACGATAAAATAATGAAGGTAAAAGTCGGCGGCAGAAACGCATGGGTAATGTACGGGCCGGTTTATTTTTCGCGCGCTTTTTCCGATACCATCAGGCCGATGATCGAAGAAGCATATCACCGTAACGACACCGACGATTGGTACTGGGAAGACGTATTAAGCCGCCATTTAAATACGCTGACGATGTTTGCCAATAAACAGCCTGCCAATCAGGTCTATGAATTTGAATCGTTGGAAGAGCTGCGCCAATTCGACACATCGTACATGGTATCTACACAAAACAAATGGATGGAACTGATTTCCCGCGTATTCGGACAGCCCGAAATGAAAATTAAAAACTTACGTCCCTTACGCCTTGGTATGACAAATAAATCCTTTATATTTGAATTGAATAACAATAAATATATTTTCCGCATTCCGGGTGCAGGCACGGATATTCTTATCAATCGGAAGCAGGAATATACGGTGTATAAAGCGATTGAACCGCTCGGCATCTCCGATAAGATTATTTATTTTGATCAAAATACCGGCGTCAAAATCACTCAATTTGAAGAAAATAAACACGTAGCCGATCCGCATAACCCGGATGATCTGGAAGCGTGTATGTGGATAGCCCGCAAATTGCATACCTCCGGTATTACGGTTCGGCACCGCTTCGATTTTAGGGAGCGGATTAACTTTTATGAGCAGCAGGCGGAAGCACGGCACGGTATTCTTTTTTACGACTATGCCGAAGTCCGGGCAAAGATGAATACCCTGCTGGACTTACTCGACACGCTAAAAAAACCGGAAGTGCTGACCCATATCGATTTAATCTGTGATAATTTTATTATCAGCGAAGGTGATGTTAAACTGATCGACTGGGAATACGCAGCGATGTGCGATCCGCTTGTCGACCTTGCAATGTTTTCCATCTATTCTTATTTTTCCGAGGCTCAAATAAACGATCTTATGCAGCGCTACTTCCGCCGCGCCCCGGAGAATGCAGAAAAACTGCGCGTCTTTATCTATGTCGCACTCGCCGGCTTTTTATGGGCGCTGTGGACATGCTATAAACAGGCGCTTGGTGAGAACTTCGGCGAATACGGATTAAAAATGTACCGATACGCAAAAGATTATTATAAACACGTTACGCAGATGACGGAGCTTCCTGCCCAGCAGGATGAAGAAAATGAAGGAACAAGAAATGAAGAATCCGAAGCCCAATAAAAAACGACGCGGTTCCAATGAAATCGATTGGATTATTACGCTTTTACCGCTCATTATTGTAACCGGTATTGCGGCGCTGCTGCTCACCTTTCCGCAGCAATCAATGAAAACCATCGATACGTTATGGAGCATCTTTGTCAATAAGCTCGGATTCTTCTATATATTACTCGGCTCCGGATTAGTCTGCACTGCTTTCTATCTTGCATTTTCAAAATACGGCGCGATACGCTTAGGTTCTCTTGAAAAACCTCGCTATAGTAATTTTGCATGGGGCGCCATGATTTTTACCTCTACGATGGCCGCCGATATTTTATACTGGTCGCTTATCGAGTGGGGCTACTACTATGCTGCTTCTCCATTCGGACAGCGGGCTCTTACAATAGCCGAAAGACAGGATTGGGCGGCAACATATCCGCTATTCCACTGGGGTATTACCCCGTGGAGTTTTCATATTGTTTGCGCCGTTGCCTTCGGTTACATGCTCCATGTACGGCAGCGGAAAAAACAAAAACTTTCCGAAGCGTGTCGCCCCCTTTTCGGCAATAAAATCGACGGAGTGCTCGGCACCGTAATCGATGTGTTTTCAGTTGTCGGCCTTTTAGCGGGAACAGCAACAACGTTTTCGCTGGCAACGCCGCTTTTGTCGCTCGCTATTTCCACCATTTCCGGCATCCCCGAATCGCGGGAACTGACATTGGTTGTGCTCTGTATCATTGCGGCGGTATATACCTCGGCTGTTCTGCTGGGGATAAAAGGCATTTCTCATCTGGCAAAAATTTCGGTTGTGTGTTTTTCAAGCCTTATTTTATTCGTATTTTTGCTGAGCCCCAAACTCTATATTATCGAAACGAGCATAACCGGAATCGGGAAGATGCTGCAAAACTTTATTTCGCTTTCTACTTGGATGGATCCCTTACGGATTTCCGGTACGAACGGAAACGGCGCAGGGTTCCCGCAGCAGTGGACGATTTTTTATTGGGCGTACTGGATTGCATGGTTCGTTGCCACGCCGTTCTTTATCGGTACTATTTCGGAGGGACGAACGGTACGGAATACCGTACTGGGCGGCCTTATATGCGGTATTTCAGGCACCTATTGTTCGTTTATCGTACTGGGAAACTACGGGCTCTATTTGGAAACGCACCGATTATTACCGGCAGCCGAACGGCTCGCAGCGGGCATCGCTCCCGCAGAGATTATCCTCAGCATTTTGGAAACGCTGCCGCTTGCGAAAGTCGTTTTGGTGCTGCTTATCATAACGATGATTGCGCTCTATGCGAGCACCTTCGATGCAATTACGATGGTTATCGCTTCTTATTCGCAGCGGCAGCTGGAAGGCCGAGAGCCTAAAAAAAGCCTACGGGCGTTTTGGTCTCTTGTCTTTATTTTGCTTCCGGCCGCGCTCATCCTTACCGGCAGCAACCTCAGTCAACTGCAAAGCTTATCGGTTATCGCCGCCTTTCCGCTCGGCATCATTATGATCTGCATTGTTGTCAGCTTTTTAAAAGACGCAAAGAACGGGTAAAACGGCAAACGTCTCTCTCTAATATAGAACGTTATTTTGTTTTCAAGTTCCGCAATGCGCCGCTTAGCCGTTCAAGGGTTTCGCTAATCACCGGGGCGGGAGCGGCGAGGTTAATCCGCTCAAAACCGCGGCCTTCTTCCCCGAAGATATACCCTTCATCAAAAAACACCTGAGCAGTCTGCGTCATAAACGTTTCCAAAGCTTTGTGTTCCATCCCGAGCGCTCTAAAATCGAGCCATTGCAGATATGTCCCTTCGATGAGCGGCGCTTTGATTTCGGGGTGGCGCGTTTGGAAAAATTGCTGCACAAGGCGCTGGTTGGAATCGATGACGGTCAAAAATTCATCGAACCATGCCGCGCACTGCGTATAGCAAATTTCACAGGCCTTATAGCTGAGCGCCGTAAACAATGCTCCCGCCCCAAGCTCGTGGGCTTTTACAAAGGTTTTGCGCATTTCTTCATTTTTAATGATGATATTGCTGATTCCCAAACCGGCAATATTGAACGTCTTTGAAGGCGCGGTAAAGGAGATTGTCCTGTTCGCAAGCTCGTCTCCCAACGATTGAAAAACGGTATGTGTATATCCCGGCATGACGATATCGAAGTGAATTTCGTCCGAAAACAGCCAGAGGTTGTGCTTTAATACGATTTCTTCTATTTTATGCAGTTCTTCTTTTGTCCACACTCTACCGACGGGGTTATGCGGCGAACAAAAGAGCAGCGCTTTATTGTGCGGATCCGCAGCCAGTCGCTCCAAGTCTTCAAAATCGATCGTGTAGCGCCCGCCGTTTTCCTGCAGTGAGCACGCCGCAACAGTCCGCCCCTGCAAGCGTACCGCCCTAAAAAATGGATAATAGACCGGCGATAGCAGAATAACGCCGTCCCCCGGTTCGGTAAACGCTCTAACCGCATTAAAAATTGCAGGTACAATACCCGCCGTGGGGACAATCCAATCGGGCTCAATCGACCAGTTATGCCGTACCTTCATCCAGTTCCGTACCGCATCATTATACGAAGCAGTCTGCTCGGTATAGCCCAGTACGGCGCTGTCAAGATAACGTTTTAGCCCCTCCGTTAATTCAGGAGGCATCTTAAATTCCATATCGGCAACCGAAAGCGGCACAACGGATGAATCGACACTTGGGTTCACCTTATACATTGCATCCCATTTACGCGAGCCTGAACCGGCTCTATTTATTCTTGTCGTAAAATCATATTTCATAGCAATCTTCCTCTTTTACTGCATGATATTAAAGTAAACCTATACCGAGAATGCTTTTTATACAAGCCCTGAAATTTTATATTGTCAAGAAAAGGGAAGTAGTAGTATAATAAACGCCATGAATAGTTGCGATTATCGTATTTTTTGGGAAGAAACCGTTAAACAATTAAAGGATGAAATAGGTGAACAGGAAATATCCATGTGGTTTTCTCGTATTGTCTACGAGAGGGCGTCGGATTCCGTCATCGTTTTATCGGTTCCTTCCGGATTTTATCGCGATAATGTGCGGCAACGCTACGAACTCCTCATCGAAAAAAAACTATTGGAGCTGCTCGGCTCCCGTATCAGTATTGAATTTGAAATAAAAGCGCCGCAAACAATGAATACGCAACCGGTGTCCACTAAAAACACCCTTACATCGGCAACATCGTCCCCAGCGGCTTTCCATGCATCACAAAAATCGGTACCTGTGGAAGAAAAAAAGAAACATCCCCTGCTGAATGAACGCTATACCTTCGATAAATTTGTTATCGATGCAGACAATCCGCTCCCGGCAAATGCAGCGATTGCCGTTTCGAAGAATCCGGGAACGGCGTATAATCCGCTGCTAATTTACGGCGGCGTAGGATTGGGTAAAACACACTTAATGCAAGCAATCGGCAATGCTCTATACCAAAACACCAACTTGAAGATTTTGTATGCCCCTGCCGAGACTTTTACGAATGAATACATCGCTCATGTAAATAAAAACAAAATGCATGAATTTAAAAATAAGTACCGCAATGCGGATGTATTGTTGCTTGACGATATCCACTTTTTGGAAAAAAAAGAGGGAACGCAGGAGGAGTTGTTCCATACTTTTAACGCTCTCTATGAAAGCAATAAACAGATCGTATTTACCTGTGACCGTCCGGTCGAGGAACTCAAGAATTTAACAGACCGTCTCCGCTCCCGCTTTACCCGCGGTTTGAGCATCGACTTAAAAATTCCTTCATACGAAACCCGATGTGCAATTTTATTCAAAAAGCTTCAAGATGAACATTTTTCCATCCCCGATGAAGTGGTACATCTGATTGCAAAAAATGTTTCGTCCAATGTCCGTGATCTGGAAAGCGCACTCACGAAATTGGAAGCATATTCCGAACTTACCGGCCCCATTACCCTCGAAAATGCCCAGAGGCTTTTACAGGATACGTTCGGTTCACCCCGTCAGCACAATATTTCCATTGACACTATTTTGAAAATTGTTGCGGACTATTTCGGAATTTCTTACATCGATTTAAAAGGGAAAAAACGGACAAAGAATATCTCATTTCCGCGGCAAGTTGCCATGTACCTTGCACGGGAAATGACCGAGTTTTCCACTACGGAAATCGGCATGGAATTGGGCGGACGCGACCATACGACGATTATGCACGGGCACCAAAAAATAGAGACCCAGACCGCAATCGAACCTTCGTTAGAAGTTACCATCGCCGAACTGAAAAAACGCATCACCAACGCAAATAAATAACACCAATGCAAATGGTACTATTTGAGCAGCCTCTTTATTCTGCGGGGAATACTGCAAAGTGTTTGATGCGTTTGCCCTGACATTCGCAAGAAAATGTTTGGCAGAATCCGGATTTTGTGGTATACTGATAAGGTATGACTTATGCATCTTTGTCTGCAACGCTCTCAATGCCATACACAACTGAAGATGGAAGCGCATCATCCGATATTGTGGTGTTCGATAAAGACGAACACGCGGTAATCGAACAGATTTTAAAAAGCTTACAAGCTTATGCTCCTGGGGTACTGAGCAACATTGCAAACTGTATTACAACATTAGAACAAGTGGCGGTAGCTGTCTCCCGCTATCCCTCAATACAACGCAGCACAGTCCTTGCCGGTGAACATCGGTCGGCAGACACATTGATCGACACACTCTGCAGCAGCGCTCCTTCTTCACGTTTACTGACCTTACCCACAAAAGTTGTTCTCGGTAAAAGCTTTCTGATTGCAAAATTTCAAACTTTTTCCGCACTTACCAAAATAGCGATGAACGCTTTTTTTGAAGAAAAAGATATCCAAGCGTTGCGGCGGATTACACTTCGCGCTATGTTTGCACTCATGGTTGAAGACGTATATACGATGCTCCTTGACAATGCAGATCTCCGGCATGAAACACGGAAAGAAATAGCGGAATTATTAACCGAACTATGGGAGCATCGGCTGGATGAGCACTCCTCATCTTTTGCACCTGTTTTACACAAAGTCTGGACAGCGCGGAACAAACTTGCACCGAACTTCGGCAGTATGCTCGGTGTAAGCGAACTCTTTCTCCTTTCAATGGAGCTGGATGAATCGTGGGAACGGTTTATGATTGCAAAATTGGCAGACCCTGAAATCGGTCAAGCATTGGAAGAATTCTTATTCGGCATCTCTTATGAAAAGATCAATTTTATTCGCACTGTTTTAAAAGAACGAAAAGTTTCTGCCCTCAGCAGAGACGAAGCATATAATCTACTCGGATTCAAAAGAGAATTTCCGAGTGATGATCCACGCGGCTTCTATGCTTCTTTTATTGACCGGAAAAACAACGCCGAATCGCGTCGGAGGCTCCAAGTCCCCGGCCCCAAGCGGACACTCGAAGACCTCTACATCCAGTTTATTTTTGAAGAAGGCTTAAGCGAGACATAAACCTGTTCGAAAACTTCCGTTTCGGAACAGGTTACCTTGAATAATACGGCTGTTACAGCGCAAGTTTTAAATCGCCGTCTTTAATCCATCCGATTTTCCGCAACGGCACGGTAAAAAGAATTGTGAGTACGGCGGGAGCGATAATGTGCAGCAACAAGATAGAAAGGTAGATGCTTGCGGTGCTGTGCCCGGTTCCACTCATCGCCGTCAGCGCGCCGATTTGACCGACCAACCCGCAAGTTCCCATTCCTGAGCCGATGGGGGTATTTTCCATTTTTAATAGCATCGTCGAAACCGGGCCCAATACGGCGGATGCGGCAATCGGCGGTATCCATATTCGGGGATTTTTAATAATATTCGGCATGTGGAGCATACTGGTGCCGATGCCGACTGCAAAGCTGCCGCCGAATCCGTTATCCCGATAGCTCATCACCGCAAAGCCGATCATCTGAGCGCAGCACCCCGCCGCCGCCGCGCCTCCTGCAAGCCCCGAAAGGGAAAGCATCATACAGAGCGCTGCACTGCTAATCGGCAGCGTAAGAATGATCCCAACCAATACCGCAAGACAAATTCCCATCAGGAACGGACGCAGAGTTGTCGCCGTCATAATAACCTCTCCGAGCCAATTCATGCACGCAGACATATACGGCCCGAAAAAGACGGCTATTACGCTGCCGGAAAGAATGGTTACCGTCGGCGTCACAATCAGGTCAATCTTTGTTTCTTTTGAAACCAGTTTCCCCAACTCGGTACCGACAATGGCGGAAATAAAGGCGCCGACTGCACCGCCGAACATATTACCGGCATACCCGACAATAGAGGCGGAGAACAAGACAAAGGTGTGCGCTTTAAGCGAGTGCGCAACGGCAATACCGATGGCGGCACCTGTCATATCACGGCATATCGGCCAGATGGTATCGGCCAAAAAGGTGATATGCAGCTGCTGCCCTATGGTTCTCAGGATTGTTCCGACAAGCAAGGATGAAAAAAGCCCCATCGCCATAGCGCTCATCGCATCAATAAAATACCGCTTACCGGAAATCTCTATATCTTTCTTTTTTAAGAAAAGCTGTAATTTGTTCATATCGAGACAAATCTCCTTATATTCGTGCGGAGAGTTTAATCCCCTGCACTATTTTTTACAAGAGGGAACCTCTAAAAATCTAACCGAGTTTTTAGAGATACCCAAAACTCAAAAATGCTGATGCTTCTTACTCTGAAGTGAAAGCATTCAGAATGTATATCCGTTCAATAAATGCGATGTTCACACATCGTGCTATTTGTACGATTTAGAACTCGTAGACCTATTCGGAAACGCAGTTATCGAATAGATCGATTATAACGAAACTTATTACAGAAGAAAAAATTAAGCATAATAATACAAAAATAAAAAAGTTGAGACAATAGACAAAAAAATTGATTGATTAAGCTAGAAAATTTATAAAAACACGATAAACTGTGTATCGGTACTAAAAGTACATTTGAGAGTTTCCATTGAGATTTGGAAGGATATCCGCAATCCTGCAAACGGACAGTATGGAGGAACCTTTATGGAAAAATATGGGTATGACATTATCCACGATGCGTTTTTGAACAAGGGAACAGCATTTTCTGCCGAAGAAAGAAAAAAATATCATCTGGAAGGGCTGCTTCCGCCGTGTATTGACGATATTGAAACACAGGCAAATAGAATTTACCGGCAGATGGAGCGAAAAAATTCCGGCATAGAAAAAAGAAGATTTCTTATGGATGTCTTCAATCACAACCGGCGACTTTTCTATTATGTATTTCATGAACACATTGTTGAACTAATGCCGATTGTTTATGATCCGGTTATTGCAGAAAGTATTGAGCAGTACAGCGAACAGTTTGTCGATACACAAGGTGCAGCGTTTTTGTCGATTGATGCTCCGGAGCAAATCGAAGAGACGCTTCGGCATGCCGCAGGCGGAAGACACATCAGACTTATCGTTGCGACGGATGCGGAAGGAATTCTCGGTATCGGCGACTGGGGGACAAATGGCGTTGACATCTCCGTGGGTAAACTGATGGTCTATACTGCGGCCGCAGGAATTGATCCGCAAACGGTATTGCCGGTTGTACTGGATTGCGGAACAAACAGGCAAACACTGCTTGATGACCCGCTCTATCTCGGAAATCACCACAAGAGAATATACGGCGACAGATATTATCGCTTCATCGATCGATTTGTAACAGCGGCGGAAAAATTGTTTCCTGATTTATATCTCCACTTTGAAGATTTCGGCAGATCGAACGCCGCAAAGGTTTTGCAAACATACCAGAAGACTTTTCCCGTATTCAATGATGACTGCCAAGGAACCGGTATCATTACGCTTGCGGGAATCCTCGGCGCTATGAAAATCAACGGGCAAAAGCTTACGGATCAGGTATATCTGTGCTTTGGAGCAGGAACTGCCGGAGCCGGAATTACCGATCGTATTTTTAGAGAAATGGTTGCCCAAGGGCTTTCTGAAGACGAAGCTCGCAGTCATTTTTATATGGTTGATAAGCAAGGACTTTTGTTCGATGACATGGACGATCTAACGCCAGAGCAAAAACCGTTTGCGCGAAAACGTCGCGAATTTTCCGATGCGGCAAGTCTCACCTCACTTACAAAAGCGGTGATGGCAATTCGTCCGACGATTCTAGTAGGAACATCAACAACACCGGGAACCTTTACGGAAGAGATTGTCCGCGCTATGGCATCATGGTGCGAACACCCGATTATTTTCCCGCTCAGTAACCCAACGGAACTGGCGGAAGCTACGGCTTCGGATTTGATTCATTGGTCGGACAGCCGCGCCATGGTGGCAACCGGAATTCCTGCCGATCCGGTAGAATACAAGGGCGTTACATACACAATCGGACAGGCGAACAATGCACTGATTTATCCGGGATTGGGCTTAGGCAGTATCGCGGTAAATTCAAAACTCGTAACCGATGAAATGATTTCTGCAGCCGCCCACTCGCTTGGTGCATTTATCGAAACCGGTAAACCGGGCGCGGCGGTTTTGCCACCGGTAGCACGGCTAACGGAATTTTCCGAAGCGGTTGCCGTCGCGGTTGCTTCGTGTGCCGTTCGTCAAAAATTAAACCGTGTTGCAACGGATAATGTAGAAAAAACGGTCAAAGACTGTATCTGGAAACCGGAATATTAAAATAGGAGAAAGGCAAGGCTGATACAAGTGCGGCTTATACGAGCACACGGGAGCGGTTAGTACCCCGACGCTTGCGTCGGGGTATGTTGATCCGTGTGGAGAAGATAATCTCTGACACTCTCCATCGAGGTTCCTTTTTTGGAACAGTTCCGTGTTGATTCATACCCAAGGACTAATCCCCTGCACTCTGGCGTATCGGGATAGGATAGACTGCGTGTGCGGAGGCAGAAAAAGCACCGTCGGTTTTCCGTATAAGCTGATAAAATTGCACCTTACTAAATAGCCCCGTAGCTGAACCGTCTCCGGTGGCTGTATCTTCAGGGCTTCCCGCTTGCCCTGTGCGGAGCGATAAAAGCGCAAAACCGCCGTAGGATTTACCGCGGGGACGCAAGGGGCTGCCCGGATTGACAGCCGTAACGCCGCCGAAACCTTCGATACTTTGAATATGCGTATGCCCGTATACGGCGATTATACAGCCGAGGTTTTCGGCTGTCATGCTCAATTTACGCCCGTCAAGTTCAACATGGTGCAGATGCCCGTGCGCCAATAAAATCTGCTGTCCGGCTATCATCTTTTGCTGATATACCGGCAGCCCGAACGGTTTTTGGTTTTCGCTATCTGTAAAAACCGGCGGATAGAGCTGGCAGTCGCAATTTCCTTGTGCCATAATAATCACCGGCGGAATGGTGAGCTTGCCGGCAGCAGCTTCGCGCACAACAGTCATTATATCTTGAGCGCCGTCTCCGGCAAAAAGGCAAGCTTGGCATTCCTCGCTAAACGCTGCTAAAATCCACCGCACTGCATCCACTGCTCCGTGCGTGTCGGACAGCAGCAAGACGGAAGCGGTATCCGCATACTGCAGCCGGTTATAGGCCGCAGTATCGGCAATAACGCCGTTTTCGCAACGGGTAAAGCTGTTCATTGCTTTTCTCCCGCGGCGACTTCGCCCGTATCAGTACCTTGAACCTGCCCTTCGGCTGAGGGCTGCGACAAAATAAGATAATTATACGAACGGATATTCAGTTCAGGGTCTTTATACGGCTGCAGCGTATACTGCGTGCCGCCCCATGCGGTGATACCGTGTTTTTCTAAAAGGGCGGCTGCCGTTGCAACAGCCCGCGTAAAGCGAGGAAACGGCTCCTGTCCGGGCAGTTCATCGATTTGCTCCGCAGCAGTTACTGCGCACAGCACCAGCGTTTGCACATCATGCGCAGGAATGTTCACCGCTCTATCCGATTTCGTAAACGAATCGGGAAGCTCAAAATCTATAACGACATCGCTGTACGCTTCGAGCGGCAAAATTTCTTCCACCGGCAACAAGGAGAAAATATGCAATGCCGGATGGGTTTCTTTAACGGTACGCAATATCCGTGCGCCGCCCTCGGGGATGCCGAGAGAAATCAGCGCTTCGACCGGCTGTGCTGCAAGCCGTTCGGAAATCATCGAAAGCCGAGGCTGCCGTGTCTTAGCAGTCATCTCGCTATAGCTCAAAATATGCATATTTGCCTTGAGACTTTCAGTATCATAAATATCAGAAAGGTATGTAAAAAGATTGGAATACTGATAAAAATCCTTTCCCAACACAAAAAGCAGACTATGAGTAAGTTCTTTTTTTTGATGAGATCGGGTAGATGAATCGGTATTTTTAGTGCACGAAGTCGTCCCTGCAATCATTACGGCAATAAGAAGCGCCGTAACAAGCCGAACACAAGGCCGTACAAAACGGAGCCATAACAAACTATGCCCCGAATGCGCTGCAACCGGAATATCGGAATCATTCTTTTTTTTCATAATAAATTCGCGGTCATTTAATTTGAAGCCGCTATCCCTTTTAAAAAATTACGTAAAACAAAAGCGATCAGCATTGTCCCTAAAATCATAATGAGGGAAAGTGCATTGATCACCGGCGAGATGCCGTACCGCACCATCGAAAACACATAGAGCGGTAGCGTCGTAGACCCCGGCCCGGATACAAAAAAGGTAATAACAAAGTCTTCGAGCGATAAGGTAACCGACATAAAAAAGCCGGATAAAATTGCAGGAAAAATTGCAGGGATTACCACCTTGAATAAGGTCTGCCGCTCCGTTGCACCGAGGTCGTGGGCAGCCTCTACAATCGAAAAATCGAATTCTTCCAAACGAGCCAATACCAATAAAAACGCAAAGGGCAAACAGAACGTAATATGTGCGATAATAATGGAAAGAAAGCCGAGCGGAATGTTTATGGCCGAAAAGAAAATCAGCGTAGACATTCCGATAACAACCTCCGGCAGCACCATCGGTAGAATACTCACAACCTGTACATCCCCCCGGCCCCGGAACCGGTACCATTGCACACCAAGCCCCGCAAAGGTTCCGATGACAACGGAACAAAACGCGGAAACAAACGCAATGAATACGCTGTTCCAAAAGGAAGTCCACAATTTTTCGGATTCCAAGAACAGTGCGGCATACCACTTGAGCGAAAAGCCCGACCATACAATCGCCTTGCCTTCGTTAAAAGAAAATACTGCAATAATCGCAAGAGGTAAAAACAAAAACAGCAATACACAAACCAGCACCGTAGTGGAAAACCATGCGCTGTTGAGATTCTTATAAGCGCGGCGGGCATGACGCGCCGGCTCGGACTCCCGTTTACGCTTTCCGAATTTTTGAATCAGCCGTCGGTACGGACTTTTTTCCGAACTATGCCGGTAAGGCGCCGGCAATTGCTGTTGTATATCTACTGGTATATCGGACACAGGTACTCCTTGTATATTTAATTTTTTGAAATGAATTGCAAAAAATCTTTCGGAGAAAGGATATTCACATTTGATTTTTTGAAATCGGCTGAATTACGTGTAATAATCGCATCAAAATTATGCGATTCTGCTACCGCATTTTGTACAGAATCCTCAAAATCATTCCAGTCAGAATTAAGTGCAAAAAGAATATCTTCTTCTGATATATCGGCAATATGAATAATAGAAAGCAGCCGTATTATAATATCCTTGACCTTCTGTTTATCCCGCAACTCCCTATAGGCTATATAATAAATATCGGTAACTGCAGAAGCTGAAATATATTTGTATGCGACCGATTCCGGAAGTTTAAAGATTGTGATAGCATCATGGGCAAACGGGTATCTATTCAGTAAGACATCAAGCACTACGTTCGTATCAATCAATACATGCATATTTTTTCAGTCTTTCCTCACGGTAGTCCGATAATTCTTTTTCTCTATTAGGAATTATGCCTATAAGGGAATCTACTGTAGACGCAACGATTTCCTGTTTTGAATCTGCCGGAAGAACTGTATAAGTAATAACAACCTCTTGCCCCTGCTGAAATTGAACAGGGGTATTCAGTACTATATGTGAACCATTGTAATACCCTTTAGCTGTTGCAAGCATATTCCCTCTCCCGAGATTGATATTGATGGCGTCAGCAGCCTGTTTATCGTACTATTTTTATCCCTCATTATCAATACGCGCTCATCTCCCCGCCTGCTTTTCCTGCTTAAAGCTGGCAAACATCATCCACAGTACGCCGACGGCGCTGAAAACGGTAATCAGAACCGAGAAGGCGGAAGCAAGCGGCCAGTTGCGGATCTTTGTTACCTGATCGACAATCAAATTACCGAGCATATAGGAATCCTTGCCGCCGACGAGGAGCGGTACGGTGTAAGAACCGAATACCGGGATAAAAGTAAAGATGACGGCGGTTAAGATTCCGGCGCGGATATTCGGCAACATCACCTTAAAGATGGCTTCCGTTTTTGTTGCCCCCAGATCGCGCGCAGCTTCCAAAAGTGAAAAATCAAATTTATCGATTGCCGAAAAAATCGGAAAAACCGCATACGGTATAAACATGTACACCAGCACGAGGATAACCGCCTGCTGATTGTACAAAAACGGAATGCTTTCCGTAATAAGATGCAGCTTTTTTAAAAGCCCGTTTAAAAAACCTTGATTGCCGAGTATCGAAATCCACGCATTAATTCTAATCAGCGAATTTGTCCAAAAGGGAATGATCATCAAAAACAAGAAGAACAGCTGATGTTTGCTGCGTGCTATCGCGTACCCTGCAGGCAAGGCAAGCACAATGCAAATCAACGTTACCGCGATACTAACGCAGAGTGTCCTAATAAACAGCAGGCCGTAATTTGCGGTAAAAAGCTGCGTATATGCGCCGAGTGTCAGACGCCAAACAACTCCGCCGTACAGTCCCTTTTGGAGAAAGCTATAGACGACAATGATGAGGAGCGGCAGCACGAAAAACACGGTGAACCATGCCGCCATCGGGAAGGTATACAAAAAGGCGTACCGGCGCCGGGAATTATCTTGAGCCATACGCTTACGTTAGATCCTCTACAATATAGCCGTCGTTAGCCGCCCACGAAACATACACCTGATCCTTCCATTCGATTTCGGGGCCGTCTTCAAGATAATTCTGATGCTGCTTAAAGACTTGCACGACCGTACCGCATTCCAGTTTGACAAAAAACTTTGACTGAAAGCCCGAGTAAATAGGTTCTTCAACTTCGCCACGAAAGACATTCAATTCCTTGGTTTGCGATGATGGCTTTTCCAAAGAGATTCGGATTTTTTCCGGCCGCACGGTAAAGCATACCGGTTGCCCCACTTTTGTTTTATCGTAGTCGGTAATTTTAACCGACGTACCAAGCACGGGAGTGTCGAGCGTAACCATAAAGCCGTCCGTATGAGGTTCACAGGCGGCAACGGTTGCATCAAAGAGATTCGTTTCGCCGATAAACTTAGCGACAAAAGCAGTCGCAGGCTGTTCGTAAATTTCATACGGACTGCCGATTTGCAGCACCTTTCCCTGATTCATCACCGCAATGCGGTCGGATACGGAAAGCGCCTCGCTTTGGTCGTGAGTAACAAAGATAAACGTAATACCGATTTGGTCGTGCAGCTTATCAAGTTCGATTAAAAGATTTGCCCGCAGCTTTGCGTCGAGCGCGGAAAGAGGTTCATCCAGCAGCAGTACCCGCGGTTCGTTAATCAAGGCACGGGCAATTGCAACCCGCTGCTTTTGCCCGCCTGAAAGCTGAGACGGCTTTTTGTAGATATGCGCATCAAGCTGCACCAAATGCAGATATTCTTTAACCCGCCGGTCAATTTCGTCCTGCGGGCGCTTACGGATACGGAGCGGAAAGGCGATATTTTCGTACACGGAAAGGTGCGGAAAAAGCGCGTAGGTTTGAAAGACGGTATTCGATTGCCGTTTATGAGCTTCTATACCTATAATATTCTGCCCGTCAAAGGTGATAACCCCTGAATCCGGCTGTTCAAATCCGGCAATAATACGCAGCAGCGTGGTTTTTCCGCACCCCGAAGGTCCCAACAGCGAGAAAAACTCTCCGCGCTTAATATGAATAACGGCATTATCCACCGCATGAAAATCGCCGAATGTCTTTGAAACATTCTCGATTGAAATTTCGCATCCTTTCACTGACGCATCGCGCCCCCTTCACATCATTATAGACACGGCTAAAAGCAGTTAACCGGTAACAGGACTCTTAACCATGACCTATTATATTTGAAGCATTTAGCGGTTTATGTCAATCAGGGGAAGACTTTTCTTTTTTTTCGATAAAAAGAAAAGTCTTCCCCTGTGACCCCATCTAAAGAAAAATGACGAGGAGCTGTCCAAAAAGTTTATTGCGTTGTTCATTTTTTTCCCTAATCCTGCCCATAAAAGGGCTGAGTGCTCCTTTAGCCTCTCGCTTTAAGCCGCCGGTTGTTGTGCTTCCTTCTTCTTTTTCTCATTTTCAGTCCATATCATGGTCTTTATATTGTACCCGATCAGTAATAAGCCCCATTCTGTCCCTACTTTTTCTTTTCCGCATCATATACCCAATTCTCCGATTCATTCTTTTCTACCGAGCTGAATAAAATCTTTTGCAATAAAAAAACCGGACGGTATACGGAATACCTATTCGGTAGGCTGCATAACCGGAACGGCGACCCGATGGACTCCCGTCTGTTTTCCCCGGTTGCAGGATCTTTTTCCGTTTCTAAAATTAACATTATGGTCGGCATAATCAGCCTATGTTTTTTTCTGATTGCTTTTTTCTTTCATCTGTACAAGTTGTGTAAAATCATTTTTGACGCTCCTTGGCATCCCCTCTTATGCATTATCTTCCCCGCCGCAGCTTTTTTGCTCTTTGTGCTTTTTACCTGCTTAAAGAAGCAGCTAGAGTCCTCCTATTTGGACAACAAGTAGGCGTCCCATCTGCCGGACGCAATTACTAAATCACCTAACCATTCGGCGCATTCCGGAGTAAATAAGCCGCGCGGCATCCGCCATGTCCAGTTTTTCCCCAATGTAGACGGCTCGTTCATGCGAGCCTCTGCACCCAGTGCATACAGGTCTTGGAACGGAATAACGGCAAAGACCGCCACGGAGAAAAACGCTTGCTTAATCAGTTCGGCACATAGGTCGTCTTTAAAGGCAGCAGCTTGCAAGACTGTCCCTTCGTCTGCAGGTTGCCCCGTTGCGGGGGTATTGCATTGCACTGCAGTACCGTCAGTCGAAAACAGTTCGTCGAGCAATTCGGCGGCAGGTCTTTCACCGTAGAGGTAGAACAGCAGTACTTCAAAATCATCCCGTGAGAGTGTGTCGAGCCATGCCCGCAATGTAGTGTTGTCATGAGTACCGGTGTACACGACAGCGTTTTGCGTATACCGGTGCGGTAAAAAGGCATCGGTAAAGCCTATTTCCCGTACCTCTGCGGCGCTAAAAGCAAACTGTAAGATTTTCATTCCCGGCAAATGGAAGTCGTCGCGGAGACGCTCCACCTGCGGGGTAATAACCCCAAGGTCTTCGGCAATAATCGGCAAACCTTTGGCATATTCGCTGTTCTTTTTGAGTAGGACGCGCTGTACCGCTTCAAAAAAATGATGATCGGGGCCGGGCAGCCATTCGCCTTTTTCCGCAGTCGGAGCGCCGAAGGGTACCGCCCAATACGCTTCAAAACCACGGAAGTGATCGATACGAATATAATCGACGAGTTCCAAACATGCGTCAATGCGGTCAATCCACCAGCGGTATTTATCAGCTTTCATTGCATCCCAATTATAGAGCGGGTTTCCCCACAGCTGCCCCGTTGCGCTAAAATAGTCGGGCGGTACCCCGGCGACTACCGTCGGTATACCGTTTTCATCAAGCTGAAAGAATTTTTGATTTGCCCATACATCAGCTGAATCCGGAGCGACAAAAATCGGTATATCCCCAATAATCGAAATTCCTTTTTCATTTGCATATCGGTGCAGCTTCTGCCATTGCTCAAAGAAGAAATACTGAATAACCGTATACAGCTCAATTTCGTGCCGATGTTCCTGCGCCCAACGTTTTAATGTCTCCATGTCGCGGCAGGCAAGGGCTTTCGGCCAATAGTTGTTCCACAGTTTTCCTGAAAGCCCTTCTTGTGCAGCCTTTGCATCATATACTTCTTTAATCGACATAAACAGCGCATACTCACCAAGATGTTTTCTCCTTTTACACCGCCGATAAGCTTCCTCCAGTTCCGCAGCGTCCGGCGCATCGCCTTTTTTAATCTTACCAAGAAACGCCGAGGCCGCTTTTTTTAAAAGCGGCAGTTTCCAGTATACCACCGAGCCGAAGTCAATATTACCATCTGTAGAGAGGTATTCCGGCAGCTTAATATCATCGGCAGTCAAATATCCTTGCTCCGAAAGTGTTTCCAAGTCGATCAACAGCGGGTTCCCGGCAAAGCTCGAAAATGCCGCATAAGGAGAATCCCCGTAACCGGTCGGACCGAGCGGCAGTACCTGCCATAGTCGTATATGCGCAGAGTGAAGCCAATCGATAAAGTTATAGGCGGTTTTGCCTAGTGTGCCAATCCCTTCATTACTCGGAAGTGAAGTCGGATGGAGCAGTATTCCTGCAGAACGGTTTAAAAGTTTTTGACTCATAATATCTCCTAAAGCATCCATTAATATTCACCGGAAAGCAGCGTTACGGTAAATAATTCTTTCCCGTTTTTATCTTTATAAATATAAACCACTGTAAGACCGTCCGCTCTTACCTGCGACACCGATTGATTCGTTTTTAGTTTTTCTTTTAATGTATTTTCAGTTGACGCCTGTACAACAGCCCAAAGTTGCGTATCCATATCTTCATATACTGCACCGGAAAAGAGATAGGTATAGGCAAGCGCATGCCGTACCTCATCGTATTCAAGTTTTGTAAGAGTCGTTTCTCCATCAACTTTTATCGGGCACTGCTTTGTTACCCCTTCTGCCATAGCGCGATATACATCGGTTTTCGTATGTATATTTTCGGCAGATGCAGGCAGTTCTTCTTTTACTTTCGCAGCAGTATTAGCTGTTTGACAAGCGGTAACATACGCCAGCCCTACGGTTATAATAGATAATACGATAACCTGTTTTATATTTTTCCGGACTTTCATATCGAGTCTCCTAACTAATTGTTGTATTAAAAATACTTTATCACATCTCCCCATTTATGAAAAGGCAATACATCGGCGGTCGATACTATTCAGGTAAATTGAAATATAAATAGAAATAAAGCGTATGAAGGTCAGTTTAAGGGTTATCAGTCAATATGCAGAAATCAGATAATTAGATAAAAAAAAATTTATTCGTGCGGAGAGTTTAATACCCCGACGCTCGCGTCGGGGTTGTTGATTAGATGGGCGGACACTAATAGGCCTCTCTAAAAACTCCAATTTTTAGAGAGGCCTAAGAATCGCCTTAGTTTGATTTTATGGCAATTTGCCGGCGAGGAGCAATCTCCTTACGCGGTATATTAACGGTCAACACCCCGTTTTTAAACGATGCTTCAACCTTGTCTTGGTCTATATCCTCAGGCAACGTAAACCGTCTGACAAAGCGGCGCTGTGTGCGTTCGCGGATCAGGAATTGTTCACCATTCGGTTTTTCTTCCTTTTCCTTTGTTTCCTCATGGTTGGAAGCAACCGTTAAAACACGCTCTTTTAAATGAACGGTAACGTCTTTTTCCGTATAACCGGGAAGGTCAATATCCATAATATAAGCATCGCTTGTTTCGCGCACATCAACAGTCGGATAAGTCGCATTTGCCAACGGACTGAAAACTCCGAAATGAGGGCTATCGTGATTTAAAGTGTCAAGAACAGAGTCCGCAAATAAGGGATTAAAAATACTTAATGAGTTCATAGTTTTCCTCCAAAAGGCTTGTAATAGTAGGGCTTTTATAAAGTCCTTGAAGTTTTTCAACTTCACTTATTATAAAGCAACAAATGTGCCAAGTTATACCAAGCAATTTTCAAACTTTGTGAGGACTTTTGGAGCCTTCCTATGATAAAAACAGGCAAAATGACGCTGTTTTTGAGAATTTTCGATATGGGACTTCTATTTTGACGGCTGCTTATTTCCCGATTTTGATTATACTGTATCATTTTGCATGGCATATTGGGTCAATATTTCCGACGTAAACCAATAAGTGTGTTATTATGACACACCTTCTTTTACTGCATCATAAGTATTATGGGCATCTCTAAAAACTCGGTTAGATTTTTAATTTTTTTTATTAAAAATAGAAAAAATAGGTTATACTGTTTTCTATTCAATTTGTTTCTTGACAGACAAAAAGTATCGGATTATGGTAGTGCTCTTTACACCCAAAATTGATGTAAACACCATCTTAGTCCTATAGATAGAGCCGGAGGCGGATATGAACGTAACCGATTATCTTACTGAATCCGAATGGAAAAAAGTAATACATTTTTCCGAAAAACTTGAAACACCCTGTGTGGTTATCAATTTGGATCGAATTAAAAAAAATTACCTTGAATTAAAAAATTTCTTTTCTACTGCAGATATTTACTATGCGGTAAAAGCGAATCCTCACGAAGAAGTTTT
This sequence comes from Treponema vincentii F0403, assembly GCF_000412995.1. Taxonomy (NCBI): domain Bacteria; kingdom Pseudomonadati; phylum Spirochaetota; class Spirochaetia; order Treponematales; family Treponemataceae; genus Treponema; species Treponema vincentii. The sequence goes on from NZ_KE332512.1 coordinate 1,612,812, forward strand.
AAAACTGCTTATTGAGTTAGGAGCCAATTTTGATATTGCCTCACGCTATGAGCTTGATAAAATACTGGCTTTGGGGATTAGCCCCGATCGGCTTAGCTACGGGAATACAATTAAAAAAGCGAAAGATATTGCCTATTTTTATGAAAAGGGTATCCGGTTATTTGCTACCGACAGCAAAGAAGATTTAAAGAATCTTGCAAAATATGCGCCGAAATCGCATGTCTATGTCCGCATCTTGGTTGAAAATACCAACAGTGCCGACTGGCCGCTTTCCCGTAAGTTCGGCTGCCATCCCGATATGGCTTACGATCTCTGTATTTTGGCGAAAGAACTGGGGCTTATTCCGTACGGTATTTCATTCCATGTCGGCAGCCAGCAGCGGGACATCGGACAATGGGACGATGCTATTGCAAAGACAAAGTATCTGATGAGCTCGCTTGAAGAAGAAGAAGATATTGAACTTAAAATGATTAATATGGGCGGCGGTTTTCCTGCCTCGTATGTGGTGCCCACCAATGAACTTTCCGAATATGCAAGCGAAATTAACCGCTACCTTGATGACGACTTCGGCGATGAACGACCGCGTATTATCTTGGAGCCGGGTAGGTCGATGGTTGGTAATGCAGGGGTTTTGGTTACCGAAGTTATCACCGTTTCACGCAAGAATAATACGGCTTTGCAGCGCTGGGTTTACGTTGACGCCGGCGTATTTAACGGATTGGTAGAAACGCTTAACGAAAGCATCAAGTATCCTATTATAACCTCAAAAGATACAAATTGCAGCAAACGCGGAGAGGTGATCCTTGCCGGGCCGACCTGCGATAGTATGGATATAATGTACGAAAAATATAAATACCAGCTTCCGATCAATCTAAAACCCGGCGACAGAGTGTATTTTCTCAGCGCCGGCGCATATACGGCAACGTATGCATCCGTAGAATTTAACGGCTTTCCGCCGCTTAAAACCTATATTATGAAAAATGAAAAGAAAGGGGACTGAACATTTTTAACATAAGGGCATCTCCAAGCACTCTGCCGGATTTTTAGAGATGTCTGATACAAAAAAAAACGGCACAAAGAACATATCTTTGTGCCGTTCATACCGTATGCTATATTTTACGGTTATTTTGCGAAACGCTCGCCGAATTCTTTACACTTTTTCTGTGCTTCTTCATCGGGATCATCATAAGCGATGAGACCTTCTTCAAACACATCGGCTCCATCTCTTTTAGCACGTTCTACCCATGTCTGCATCCACTCGCCGTCCGCCCATTCATAAGAACCGAACAACGCGATTTTGCGTCCTGAAAGCTTATTTTCGATAGAAGCAAAGAACGGTTCAAATTCATCAGGCTCCAGCTCTTCCGAACCCATGGCCGGGCAGCCGAAGGCGATTTTATCATAACTATCTAATTTGTCCGCACTGAACTGGGAAACAGGGAATAATTCAGCCTCTGCTCCGCCCGCTTTCAGTCCTTCCATAATGCACTGCGCCATTTTTTCGGTATGACCGGTTCCGCTCCAAAATACTACTGCAACTTTTGCCATAGAAAACTCCTTATAAGGTTTGATGAGAATAATATAGGCATTATTCTGTTGTTAGGCAACACAAACAATCTCAAAGATAGTCATGCCGCTCTTTATCTGTAAAGCAAAACGCTCTTTACATTCGGTATATCGATGGAACACTTGTAATGCTTGCTCCGGATTGCTGTACACCTTCCAGTATCCGCAAAGCAAACAATTTTGACCGCCCGTTTTTACATATTGCATTACATCCTCGGCCGGATAGCCTAAAAAAAGGCCGATTTCATGCGGAAAGCTATCCCTGCAATGCCTGTTCCGTGTCCCTATTAAAACAGACATCCGTTCTTTTAACCGCATAATAATCGCATCAAGACCGTTTTCCGGCTGATAGCCGAAAGACTGTAACGCTGCTGCTACCTGCGGCTGAAAACAAAAACGGGCAAGTAAATCCTTCCGATACACTAAAATTTGTGCGCGGTCTTCGCATACGCAAAGCGGCATAAAGTATATTCCTTGCCCGTTCAGCCGCCGGTTATAGAGACGGCACCATTGGATATCGGCGCTGGGAAACGATACGAGGTTTGCCGGTTTAATTCCTGCCAAACAGGGTGCCGCATGGCGGGCAAGAGCTGCTTCAACGTAAGCGTGCGGTAACATATCATTATTATGAGCATAGAACTTGAAAAATGTCAACCTCGAATAACTGGATTATATCCGGAACTATCAATAGCAATTAATTAGTGTCGAAACAAGCTATAAAAGACTTCTAAAAGTTAATCGAGTTTTTAAATTTTAAAGATGTCCATATATCTTTAAACGGTTTATAAATAAAGGTATAATGCGAATACATACTAAGCATAAAAATCCGGAGGTACGGCGACTATGAAATTTATTATGGACGAAAGTTTGAAAGCGCTTGGGATTAAAAGCATTGTGATTGGAATTGCAAAAAATGTAGATCCGCAGGCACCATTATCGGATTCATTTTTGAAAAAACAAAAAGAGATGGAAGAATGGGCATTAAAGTGCGACATTGATGAAGTATTCAATCATCCGGTTATTCAGGGATATACGGATATGCTGCAAAGCGTTGGACGCAGTATCAAAAAATATATGCCGACCGTTCCGGCTCTTATCCGAAATATTCAGCACCGCGGCTCCATTCCGCACATCAACAGCGTTATCGATATTTATAATGTCGAATCCTTACGTTCGCTTTTGGCAATAGGCGGACATGACCTTGGGAAGGTAGACGAACCGATAGAATTTGCCGTCAGTAAAAAGGAAGATGTATTTCTCCCTATCCTGTCTACGGAAAAGCATGTTGCCAAGACTGATTACATGTACCGTGACCTCAAAGGCATTATGGCGTGGCTGGATGTCCGCGACGGAGAAAACTATAAATTTGATGACGGAACAAAAAACGCAATCTTTATTATTCAGGGGAATGCCAATACTTCCGTAGAAATGCGTGTAGAAGCGCTCAAGCGGATTCAAAGCGATTTGGCGGAGTGTATGCCTCAGTTGGAATTTGAAATACAAGTTATCGAAGGATAGCGCAAATAAAATCTAAGGGAACTTCTAAGAACTAAAGTTTTTAGAAGTTCCTTCATGCTCCTTAATTGTGAATCATCTGCTTCATACATAGACAAGACCTTTTCTCTATAGGCTCATCATCGTTGTTCCACTGTGCCTGTTTTTTGACTATTCTTAAAGAAATTTAACCGAAATGCTTGAAACTTTGGCTTTTGTTATCGGTTTGATTTTTACTCTTGTTGTATCGATAGATGGATATGTTTAAGATGGATATATTTAAAACCAATAGAGAACCTCTAAAACGGATCCGTTTTTTAGAAATGTTCGTAAAATACCATTTGGAGTAAGAAATGAAAGAAAAGTTAGCTCAATACCGTGCGTTAATTGAAGGAGAAACCGATATCATTGCGGTAATGGCAAATACAAGTGCTTTTATTATGGAAAATATTTCCGGCTTAAATTGGGCGGGTTTCTATAGGATGGAAGACGACGGTTTGGCACTTGGTCCGTTCCAAGGGCGGCCTGCCTGTTATCGGATTGAACAAGGAAAAGGTGTTTGCGGACACTGCGCTGCAAATCGAAAAAGCATCATTGTTCCCGATGTCCATGCGTTTCCGGGGCACATTGCCTGCGATTCGGCCAGTAAAAGCGAGCTGGTCGTGCCGGTTATTCACCACGGCACATTGTTCGGGGTTATCGATCTTGATGCCCCCGAATACAATCGGTTTACCGATGAAGATAAGCTTTTTATTGAGGGCATTGCCGAAATATTTTCTCAAAAGCTGTAAAAGAAAACTTCTAAAAATTCACCAAAGTTTTTGAGATGTCCAAAACACGCTGCAAGGAGCTATTCCAGTTATATGAAAAAATATGTTTGTGCAGCAACGCTTTTATTTGCTGCTTTTACCCTTTTTGCTCAAACGGGAACGGATTCCGTTCAGGATTCTGTGTATCAAAGACTTTTGCAGTATCGAATTGAACACGATAGTAATTACCGGCAGCTTCAAATGCAAGCGGAAATTGCGGCTAATAAAGCCGAAAAAACAAAAACGGAATCGCTGATAACCACGGAAGTCGGCAGCGGAAATACGCAGGTTCTCCTCAACAGCGATGCTGACAAGCGAGGCGTTACCACTGAGCCGTACGCAAATATCGCATTGCCTTCGTACAATAATACCGGTATAAAGGTCAGTGTGCCGTACAGTAAAATAGGCCAAAGGCAAGAAACGGGAGCCGAGGTTTCCGTATCGACCGATATTTATTCCAAGAATGCGGAAGCAAAAAAATACACGCTTAATCTTGCGCAATCCGCTGCAGAGCAAGCTCAGCGGGCAAAAGAAGAAGGCCTTGCACTTACCGAGAAGCAATTCCTTCAAGATATTCAGCGGCTTTTGGACGATTATACAACGCTGCTCGATAAAGAACTCAGTGAAGTAAAAGCGGAAATTCAATATAATCAAATAAAGAGTCAAGGATATGCTGACAGCTCAACTAAAATGCGTACGGCAAATTTGGAGCTATTAGGTGCAAAACGGGAACACCAAAATGCCGATTTTAACTTTTCCGCATCGTACCGTGTGTTTGCGGAAAGCTGCGGCATCACAACCGATGAAGACCCCCGAACATTTTTAACTTCGCTCTGGAATTCTCTGCCGACACAAAAAGCTGCGGATATCGAACAATATCCGCAATCGGCGTATAAGCCGTTGGTTGAAGCGGAACGGCAGCATACGCAAAATACCGTTAGGAGGGATATTGAACTGTCTCCGTTTTCCATTAGTGCCGATGCAGGGTATAAGCTGCGTAATACGAAAATAGGCGGCGGTTCGGCAACAAATGAGCATTCCGTCTTAGGCGGCTTGAATATACAATTTCCCGGCGGAAAAGCATATACCGGCGTCGAAGTTCCGCTTTCCGATCCTAAAAGTACGGCGATTAAACTTTCATTCAGTTGGAATCCTTTTTCGATTAAAACTCGGAAGCTCGATAAAAAAAATGCCGAATTTGACGATGCCATTGAACGGCTTAAAATTGAAGATGCAAAGGAGCAGTATCAAACACAGCTCCGTACCAATAAAATCTCCAATGAACAAATGACATGGCAGCAAACGGCTACCGCCGATGAATTGAGCATCTATAAGCAAAATGCCGATGACCATGCTCAATGGTACCGCAACGGCATTATCAGTAGAGTCGAAAGCATGCAGGCAGAGCTTGAATATAAAAAGGCGGAAGCCCGCTATGCAAAGGCTAAAGCCGCCGTTATGATTTTCAATATCGATACGGCGCTGCTGTTTGAGAAGCAGTAAAATCAACAACCCCGACGCGAGCGTCGGGGTATTAAACCCTCCGCACGAATAAAACAATGCGGGTGACAATACAAACGAAAAGATACAATTTTGATATATATTGTTATGGATAATTACGGAGGATGGTATGGGAGTAAATGAACAGCCGCTGACGGCACGGCAAAGAAAATCGCGGAGAACAAGAATTACTGTAATAATTGTTTGCGTCCTTGCGCTGTTCTGTATATGGTATTTTTTTCTTAAACCTAAGAATCAGCAAAGTGCCGGTTTGGCTCCTTTAACCGTACGGAAAGAGATCGAACACAATCAGATTGAAATTTCCGGTTATATTGAGGCGGCACAAACGCAGGTATTGGAAGCGCCGGGAGAAGGGTTTGTCGAGCAGGTATTGGTAACGGAAGGCGATAGAGTAAAAAAAGGAGCACTGCTGTTTGCACTTGATACCGATCAACAAAGCTATAATGTTGCGCAGCATGCGTTTGCAATAAAGCAGGAACAAATAAACGGGGC